>CBFCWF010000095.1:0-14843 GCA_965601425.1 uncultured Chromatiaceae bacterium
AGGGGTCGGGTGCCCGCACGGCTTGGCACGGTCGCCGCGGTGGCTTCACAATACGGCAAAGCCGCCTGTCGACGGAGCAACGGCCCGATGCCCAAACCTCTCAGCTTGTCACGCGCAGCGAAGATCGCCGGGGTAACCCGCGGTGAGCTGCAAAAGCGACTGCGCGACAGCGGCCTGAACATCTTCGAGGGCAAGATCGCGGTCGGCGATCTGCTGACGCTGTATCCCGATGTCGATCTCGACCGTGATCCGGTCTTCGAGCGCATACAGCAGATCAAACAGGCGGCACGGCCCAAGCGAGAATACAGCGACGGCTGGATACCCGAGCCGGAGATCCTGTTGGCCCGCCTCAAGGAGGTACAGTCGGTGCTCAGCCGGACCAAGGCGATGTTGAATCGCAGTGATGCGCTGATCGACGAGCTCTTCGGGCGGCTAGAACAGATCGGCGAGGCGTCCGAATCGCCGACGCGGGCCCAGCTGGACACCCTGCGCGACTGGTTGAAGAACCAGCGCGAGGCAGAACTCAAGGCAGAGAAGGACGCGCGCGCCGAGTTATTCGCACGCGATGCGCTGTTCAAGCTGCTCGCGGCCAAGGTCAAGGTCACGCCCAGCGGGCACGAGTACCTGGTGGAAGGCCGGGAGAGCCTGCTCGAAGCGGCATTGCGATCCGGCCTGCATCTCGATTTCGGCTGCTCGAGCGGCAACTGTGGTGCCTGCCGATGTCGTGTGGTCAGCGGCAAGGTCGCGAAGCTGAGAGACCACGACTACATCCTCGGCACGCGCGAACGCGAGGCGGGTTACGTGCTCGCGTGTTCCTGCACCGCGGTAACGGACGTGGTCATCGAGGCGCACGAGGCCACCTCGCCCGCCGACATCCCCGCCCAGGACATCCGCGCGGTGGTAACGGGCGTCGAGCGCTGCGGTGATGGCGGTGTCGCGTTACACCTGCAGACCCCGCGCACCCGGATGCTGCGCTTCATGTCCGGCCAGACCGCACGTCTGACCGATGAGCACGGCGCAACGGGCAGCTATCCGCTCGCATCCTGCGCCTGCGACGGCCGCAACCTGGAACTTCTGATTCGACGCCAACCGGCAGACCCATTCAGCCTGGCGTTGTTCGATCGCGAGATGATCGGGGAAATGGTGCGCGTCGAGGGCCCTTCGGGTGACTTCGTCCTGCACGAGGACTCGGCGGCCCCCTGCGTCTTCGTCGCGGCCGCAGGCGGCATCGGACCGATCAAGGGGCTGGTCGAGCAGGCGATCTCGATCGACAGTGCGGACCGGCTGCACGCCTGCCTGGTCGAAGACCCGGCTTGGGGCGAGAAATACCACAACCTGTTCCGCTCATGGGACGATGCGCTGGACAACTTCCGGCTGACACGACTGGCACAGCACACCACGGCGGCCGCGCTGCGCGACCTGCTGCTCGGCTCGCACCCGGACCTGCCGGACTGGAACATCTATGCCGCGGGCCCCAGGTCGTTCACCGAGCGACTGGGTCGGATCCTCGGCGTGGACATCGAACAGGGGGAGGGGCGGATGCGGCTGCTGGCGGTCGACGCGTAGTTCCACGAACCGGGCAGGACTCGCCGTGACGCTCGACGCCGTGACACCATTTTGATCCTGTTCGTCGGTGCCACTTTTCATCGGCTTCGTCGAAGCCGGCATTCCACTCGGTGTGACCTTCTCGTTCCTGATCGGCAGCCCGATGATCAACGAGGTGGCGACGGTGGCCCTGGTCGGCATACTCGGCTGGAAACTCGCAGCACTGTATATCGGCGCGGGCCTCCTGGTAGCCTGGTTCGATGCAAACTGGTGCACAGCGGCAGCGTACCCGGGCCCGACGCGGTTCGCGCCTGGCTGGACGGCTGAGCCTGGCGATCGCAGATTCCGGGGACCGTCTGCCGCGACGTGAATGGTGCTGTTCTATGATGCGGCAAGCACGCGTCCAACATCCGTCACGTCCCGGGAATTCGGTCAGCCCGCTACCGCTGTTAGCGCCCCCGGGGCGGCGTGATCCCTTGCATGACGTGCAAATATCCATTGCGATGAAAGACGTTTATTGCGGCCCTGTGTTGCACTAGATTGTCGCGGCCGGTACCGATCGCGGAGCGAATGCGCAGATCGCATCACAGCGCTGCCGATGCGACGGCAGGCTGGCGCGCATGTCCCTTCTCGGCGGACACCAGGCCTATCTTTGACAGACAGGAGATGAACATGAACACGATCGAGGCCGTATACGCCCGCCGCGCGGTCAAACACTTCGACAAGGACCACGCGATGACGGCGGCTGAAGAACGCAAGCTGCTCGAGGCCACGATCCAGGCACCGACGAGTTTCAACATCCAGCACTGGCGATTCGTGATTCTTCGCGACCCGGCACTTCGTGCTCGGATCAGGAAGGAATACGGCAACGACCAGGCACAGATGACCGATGCCTCGCTGCTGGTCCTTTTCACTGCCGACATGAAGGCATGGCAGAAGCAGCCCGGGCGATACTGGGCCGACGCGCCCGATGAGGTCGCCGAACTGCTGGTCAACTGGATGGGGCCGTTCCACGAAGGCCGGGAATGGCTGCAACGCGACGAGGCACAGCGCTCGATCGGCATCGCGATGCAGACCATGATGCTCGTGGCCCAGGACATGGGTTACCAGAGTTGCCCGATGATCGGTTTTGACATCGACAAGCTGGCCGAGCTGGTCAAGCTGCCGGACGATCATGTCATGGGCCCGATGGTCGCGATCGGCAAGGGCAGCAAAGCTCCCTGGCCCAAGCCGGGGCAGCTGCCACTGCAGGAAATTGTCCTCGAAAACGGCTTTTGACGGAGCCGCGGACTGCATGCCCGCCAGGCCGCGGATCACAGATCGGCCGCGACGCGGAATCCCTGCGCAAAACGCGCGATGTCCGGCGGCCGCTCGACCCTCACCGCGGAACGATTGAAGTGCGGGCTCGCTTCCCAGCCCCCGCCCCGGGCGACCATCGTCGGACATTCCTCGACACCCTCCGGGCGCCAGGCCGAGCCGTCACCCGGCGCACCCGCGTAGCTGTCGTGCCAGCAGTCTGCAACCCATTCCCAGACATTACCGAGCGTATCGAACAGCCCAGAGCCGTTTGCCTGATAGCTCGCGACCGGCGCCACCTTGCTGGCCCTGTCGTTGCAGTCATGTGGCACGACCAGCCATGAGCGGTCTGCCGCGCGATCGAGCACATTGGCATAGGCGCAGGCATCCGAGGCCCGATCACCCCACCAGCGGCTGGACTGGGTCCCGCCGCGGGCTGCGTACTCCCACTCCGCCTCGGAAGGCAGGCGGTACGCGCGGCCGGACACCTCACTCAACCAGGCCAGATAGGCACGCGCATCGGCATGCGTCACGCAGACTACCGGATAGGTATCGGCCTGCGGATAGCCGGGATCTCGCCAGGACATGCCGGGACCGGGGACATACTCGAGCCCGTCGGCGACTTCGCAGCCATCGCCTCGCTCTGCGATCGTGCGATAGCCAGTCGCGTCGATGAACTGGCGGAACTCGGCGACCGTGACCTCCCGGATGCCGATTGCAAAAGCCGCGATCTGGACGGCATGGCGCGGACCTTCGTTGTCGCGGCGTCCCACCTCATCGCGCGGCGATCCCATCGAAAACCGTCCGCCGGCCACGGCCCGCATCGGCGGCCCCTCGCTGCCGGTGGGGAGTGGGTCGGAGAACGTATCGCCGGGTTCGAATCGTCGAAGCGCCACCGCCGTCTGCGGCCCGTTGCCCACTGCCGACGCCTTCTCTTCCAGCGGTTGCAGTTCGGCACGCACCATCATTGCACGGGACAACTCGATGCTGCGCTCGAACGCGGTATAGCCTTCCTTTTCGACCCGAACCTGGTGCGGGCCCACGCTCAGCGCGACCTGGAGCGGGGTACTCCCCATGACGCGACCGTCGATCAGTACCCGGTCGTCATAGACATTGGAGCGCACCGTCAGGTCGTGAAGGAGCGGCTCGAGTTCCACCGTCAGGCGCCTATCGGCATCCAATGTCACCGCCTGGTCGAACGGCATGAAACCCGGCGCATGGATCAGCACGCGGTGCTCGCCCGATGGCAGTTCGAAGACGCGCTGCCTACCGAAGGCCTCGCCGTTGATCTCGACCTCCGCCGCCGGAGAGCTGGGCTCGAGCTGCAGGCGGTGGACCCTCTCGGCGGGATCTGACGGTCCGAGCGGCGGCGCCCCACCGACGCCCGGCGTGACGTCGTCACGACCCATGCCCCACCAGGACACCCCCGCCGCAAGCAATGCAACGACAGCGGCCAGGACCAGACCCGTCGACCAACGCCCAGACGGCCGTTCCTTGGCGTTGGGCGCCTGCTGCGCGACACCGAGCAGCGATTCCAGCCCCCCGACCAGTCGTTTCAGGTCGTTCTGCAGGTCGGCACCGCCACGGATCGGGTGCGAGTTGATGTCCGGCAGCTGCAGTGGCCAAAGCGAGGGCGGCAGTTCTTCCTGTCGCGGCATCGGCGCATCGTCCAGTGTCACCGGGACCACCCTGACACCCAGTTCATGCGCCAACTCGAGCTCGATGCGGACGAAGTCGCGTGGATCGTCCGCGCGGTCCTGCAGGCGCTGCACCCATAGCGGCCCGATCAGCGCAAGGCAGACCGCCGAATCCTGCATGCGTTCGCGGATGTGGTCGCGGAAATTGACCCCGAACGGGATGTCGCTGATGTCCATGAACACGCAGTCGCCACCAAACACCGCGACAAGACGTTCGTACAGCAATTGCGCCGGATACTTGGTGTCTTCCCGCCGGTAGGAAATGAAGATGCGTTGCTTGGGGGTGGCCGGCACGAAACAGAGACAGAAAAACGTGATTCGAGCCTAGAGTCTAACCCGATAACGGGACCTTCGCAGAACGCCTTCGGCACGCTCCTCGGCGATTCACTTGTTGAGACCGGCGATCGCGCTAAAGCGATCTGCCGCGAAAGCGGCCGGGATCGGGATGTCCCGAGGCTCGGCCGGGTGCCGCAAGAAGCTGAAGAACAAGCCACACTGGCCTCGCCACGCGAACTGTCGAAGGCCGCGTCCCGATGCAGCCGAGGGACACCATAAGCCGCCTGACCCGACCGCCCCGCCCATCCGGCTGTTTCACGGGTCACGGATCCCGCTGCGGCGGCCCGCCTGGGCTGCCGTCGCCAACCGCGTACTCGGGTCAGGCCCTTACCTCTGCTGGACTACCAGCGCCTATGCTTAGACCAGGCACCCGCCGGCGACCGGGACTCGGAAGTCCGCCAGGGCAGCATGCGATGCCCTAGCTCTAGGCCAAAAGTCGGCCGGGGGCCCTCACAAGTTGGCGGCTGGCGCCCGGCCAGCGGCCCTGTATTTCGGCGCAACGCGAGTGCGCACGACCTGGAGGCCCCTCGCCAAATGGCCAAGCAGACCGCGGATTCGACGTCGTCACAGCCGGCGACGGCTGACCCTGGGCAGGGCACCCCGATGTCGGCGGCGCTGGCGCTGATTCTTGGCGCGCTGGTGCTGCTCGCGGTCATGCTGGTTATCGCAATCGCCACCTGGACGGGTTATCGAAACACGGTCGACCTACTGCGACAAAAGGCCGACATCATGGTTTCGGCCGCGATCGATCAGCTGCATTTCCATCTCGATTCCACCGAACTGCAGGCGGGCTTCATCGCCGATGCGATCGAAACCGGGAGCATCGACCCGCACGATCGGGATACCCTGTTCACACTGCTCAGCGGCACGCTCGCCGCAACGCCGCAAATCACCTCCATCGCGTTCATCGACCGCGAGCTCGTACTAACGGCTGCCGAACGCGATCACCCGGCGCCGGTACCAGTGTTCGCGAAGCTGGCCGAAGACAACACCTGGCAACGCCACCTCGCAGAGGCGAGGCAGGCCGGGCAACCTTACTGGGCGCCGGTGATCTGGCGCAGCGAGTATGGTGCGGCCCAGCTGTCGCGGCGCGAACCGATACACCGAAACGGGGAGTTCCTCGGGTTCGTCAACGTCGAGGTGGGCATTCCGAGTCTGTCCGCGCTCATCGGCGACCTCGAGACCGATTTCGGCATGAATGCATTCATTCTCGAAGATCGGCGATACCTGATCGCCCATCCCAATATGCAGTTCGGCTTTCCCGGCCTGACCCGCTGGCACCCGGTTCCGCTGATCCGCGAGGTCGGCGATCCGGTGCTCATGGGGATTTGGGACGATAGGGTGCGCAATGCGCGGGTCTCGCGACTACTCGGCTCCAGCAGCGGGCACGCCGTCGACCTCGGGAACGAGACCTACGTGTTCGTCTACCGTACCGAACAGCGGTACGGTGGGGACTGGCTCGTCGGCAGCTATCTGGCCGCTTCCGACGTGCTCAAGGAGATCGAGCGCCTGTTTCATGCAATCGTGGCATGCGCAATCGTTATCGCCTGCGCCCTGTTACTGGCGGTTTGGCTCGGCCACCGCATCTCCCGGCCGGTGCGCCTGCTCGCGGAGCAATCGCGGCGAGTACGCAATCTCGACTTCGCCAGCACCCGTCCAGTGCCCGGGAGCTACATCCGCGAACTGAACGAAGCCGCCGCAGCGTTCAATCAAATGGTCGACGGCCTGCGCGAAAGGCAGATGATACGGGACCTGTTCGGCAAGTACGTACCACGATCGATCGTGGAAGAACTGCTGCGTGACAAGGGTAGGCTTCAGCCGCAATCCGGAGAAGCCACCGTGCTGTTCGTGGATCTCGCCGGTTTCACGACACTGTCGGAACACTCGTCGCCGCAGGCGATCGTATCGACCTTGAACGCGTACTTTGCCGGGGTCAGCCAGTTCATCGAGAAACACCGCGGCGTAATCACACAGTTTCAGGGCGATGCGGTCCTCGCGGTCTTCAATCTGCCGGTCTCCGATCCAGACCATGCCCTGCATGCGGTCACGGCGGGCATCGAGATCCGCCACTATGTCAGCGAAAACCGGTTTGGCGGGAACCGACTGAGTTGCCGGATCGGCATCAACACCGGCGAGGTGGTCGCAGGCAATGTCGGCGCCGAGGACCGGCTGAACTACACGGTGCACGGCGATACCGTGAACGTCGCGGCGCGCCTCGATGACCTGAACAAAGAACTCGGGACGACGCTCCTGGTGTCGGAGTCCACGGTCCGGCAGCTCGGCGATGTCGATATCGTATTCGCCAACATCGGTCCGCAGCGAATCCGGGGGAAATCCGGATTCATCGAGGTATTCGAGATCCCGTGAAGCCGTCTGCACCCGTTGCTCGATAATGACCGGGCAAGTCATTCCGGGGCATTGCGCGAGGGGCGGATCCGACTGGATCGCGTCCTCGGCAAGCCAGTCCGTCGCAGTTCATCGCCGCAGGTCGGACCGGATGGCCGAAGGCATGGCGCCCGTGCGCGAAATCGCGTTGGCATCGGTAGCACGGATTGGTCGTCGACTCGGCACGCCAAACCTTCTGGACAGCGGCCTCGGGCGGGACATCGCCTTCGGGTCACCGGCGGCCGGTCGCCTGTACCTCCACAGATCGCGAATGCGATGTCCATCACAATCCCGCACCACCGCGACCCTGGGCGGGGTGGCGTTGCAGCGCGCGTCGCCCTATCGTAATGTTCGCGACAGGCCAGGGCCTTCCGTGCATGCTACCGGGGCACGGCGCTGGCAGCCGAATCGAGCGGTCCCGGGAGCGACACCGCCGACCCGCCGGGATGTCAAAACGGTGGGCATCCAGTGCTATCCATCAACAAGCAGAGGTGAAAATATGAACGACAAGCCGACCGGAATGAGCCGCCGACGCGCGCTCGGTATATTTGCCACGGCCGTGGCCGTCGTACCCGTGACCAGTCTCATCGGAGCGCGCCCCGCGTTGGCCGCCGACCTGCCGCATGTGGAAGAGAGCGACCCCATCGCGGTCAGTCTGAAATACAAGCACGATGCGACCCAGGCCGGGCGCGTCGACAAGGCCGGCACCCCGGCCGACCAACAGTTGTGCCGCAACTGCCAGCTAGCCCAGGGCGAAGGGGAATGGGTCGCGTGTACGGTCTTCCCCGGCAAGGCGGTCAACGCCAACGGCTGGTGCACCGCTTGGGTGCTCAAGGCCGGGTGATCTCCGCGGCATGCGATGAGGCCTGCCGGTGACAGCGGCCGGTCCAGACCGCCGGCTGGGTGATGGTCGCGTGCACAACGGCGCGACCGGGCCGAGATTTTGCTGAATCGCGTGTTTGAGCAGATTGCGCAGCATCGCGCGGATTCGCACAGGATCGAGCGGTAACCCAGGTCCTTCCGGACCCGGGTTGCATCGTTGGGTACCGAGAAACGAGTCAGCTCGCTGTTCGCGCAAGCCCGCGTTCATCGGCAACAGAGAGGGGTTTCGACACGGATTTCGCTGTGCCCTGACTCGCCCTGCCGATCTTCTTGCGGTTCAAGCCCGTGCACGAGCCGGCACCGGCTCATCGTTCGCCAATCGACGCGAGGGCGGCCTGAATGTAGAGCTCGCGCAGACGCCGGGTCTTGTCACCCGGATTGCCGTCAGCAACCCTGGTGCCGTTAATGGAGGTTACCGGCATCACAAAGGTCGTCGCCGACGTGATGAAGGCCTCTCTGGCATCGACGGCCTCTTCGATGCCGAAGGGCCGCTGCTCGATCTTCATTCCCGTTTCGTCGGCGAGCCTCAGAACCGCTTTCCGCGTAATGCCCGCCAGGATCTCATGCCCGAGCTGGCGCGTTACCAGGGCCCCTTCCGCGTTGATAATGAACGCATTGTTCGAGCTGCCTTCGGTCACATAGCCATCTTCAGTCAGCCAGGCGTCGTCGGCCCCGGCCGCCTTCGCCTGCATTTTCGCCATGCAGGGGGCCAGTAGGCCGACACTCTTGATATCCCTGCGCTTCCAACGGATGTCGTCCACGCAGACCACGGCGATGCCGTGGGCCGCCTGCGGGCTGTTGATCAGAGGCTTTTGCTGGGTAAACATCACCAGCGAAGGCGTCGCCGCTTCGGGATAGGCAAAATCACGGTCGGCCGCACCACGCGTGATCTGCAGGTAAACCAGGCCTTCGTCGACCGCATTCTTCTCGACCAGTGCGTTCTGTATGGATTCGATCTCGGCATCGCTGGCCGGCGCGGCCATGTCCAGCTCACCCAATGACCGATGCAGGCGAGCCAGATGCCCCGGGTTGTCGATCATCTTGCCCCGCAGAACCGAAGACACCTCGTAGACGCCATCGGCGAACAGGAAACCACGGTCGAAAATCGATATCTTTGCGTCCTCTTCCGGCAGGTAGGCGCCATTCACATAGACGGTGCGACTCATTGCGTTTCTCCCGACCGCCCGGCCTGGACCCGGACGCGTCTTGATTGTCAATGTTGATGCAGCGCGACGCTCAACCCCACAATTTCCGTGGCGGCGGATGCACCAGCCCGCGCTCGAACAGGAGCCCTGGTTGACGGTCTCTTTCCAATAGCAGAGGACCATCGAGATCGACGATCGAGACACCCTGTGCGAGCAATGTGGCCGGTGCCATTGCGAGCGAGGTTGCCAGCATGCAGCCGACCATCACCCGCAAGCCGTTGGCCGTGGCCGCGTTGCGCAGCTCAAGGGCCTCGGTCAATCCACCGGCCTTGTCCAACTTGATGTTGATCATGTCGTATCTGTCGACGATGTCTTTCAAGGATCCGCGATCGTGGCAGGACTCGTCGGCGCATATCGGTATCGGCCGCTCCAAGGTGCGCAGCGCCTCGTCATCGGCCGCGGGCAGGGGCTGCTCGATCATCTCGACCCCGAGCTGCAGCATTTCCGGCACGCGTTGTCGGTAGACGGCGATATCCCAGCCCTCGTTGGCATCCACGATCAGGCGCGCTGCCGGCGCGCCCTTGCGAACGGCGCGCACACGTTCGGTGTCTCCCTCGCCCCCCAGCTTGAGTTTCAGCAAGGGTCGGTGGGCATTTTCCAACGCCGCCTTGTGCATGTTTTCCGGGCTGTCCAACGACAGCGTGTAGGCCGTGGTCAGCGGTTGAGGTGCCGGCTGTTCCAGCAGGTCCCAGACCCGCTGACCGGAGATCTTTGCCTCCAGATCCCAGAATGCGCAGTCCAGCGCATTGCGCGCCGCGCCCGGCGGCAACGCCTGTTGTAGCTGCAGGCGATCCATCCCCTGCTGAATATCCCGCCTCAGTGACTGGATCTGCTCGATCACGGAACCAGACGACTCGCCATAGCGGGCATAGGGCACGCACTCGCCGGCCCCCTTGGACTCGCCGGCGGTCAACTCGACCAGGACGACGTCCGCCATGGTCTTGGCGCCACGGGAGATCGCGAACCGGCCTCGGATCGGCCAGCGTTCGACGTGCACGGCCAAGTCGACCATCAGATCATCTGATCAACGATCCGTGCGACCCCGTCACGCAAGGGGTCCACCGTGACCAGACCAAGGTCCTGCTCGGTCCGCTTCAGATAAGCGTCGGCCGCGTGTTCACTCAGCCTCGATGTGTTCACGGCCACACCGACGAAACGCGCGTTTCGGTTCGTCAGGTACGCAACACGCAGATTCGCATCGATACATTCTTTCAGATCGGGAATGCTGAAATGGGGCAGGCCCCGCATATGGGTCCGTGTCGGCTCGTGGCACAGCACCAGGGCGTCCGGCTGGGCGCCGTGCGTCAGTCCGGTGGTGACACCGGCGAACGAGGGATGAAACAGTGAACCCTGGCCTTCGACGACATCCCAGTGATCGTCAGCGTTTTCGGGTGACAGCCACTCGACCGCACCGGATATGAAATCTGCCACTACCGCATCCACGCACACGCCGCCGCCGGCGACCAAGATCCCTGTCTGACCCGTGGCACGAAAATCCGCGTCGATGCCACGCGAGCGCAGCTCCTTCTCGATCGCCAGTGCCGTGTACATCTTGCCGCAGGAGCAATCGGTACCTACCGGCAACAGGCGTTTGCCGCTGCGGTTTGCCCCCGTCGCCACCTCGAAGGCCTGGTTTGGGTGGCGCACGTCGAACAGGGACCGGCCCAGACGGTCTGCGTCTGCCTTCAGACTTGGCACGTCCGCCAGCCGGTTGTGCAGGCCGGCAGCAATATCCATCCCCTGGGCCAGCGCGTCGCGCAGAATCTCGACCCAGCTGTCGGCAATGACACCGCCTCGATTGGCCACGCCGACGACGAGCGTTCTGGCACCGGCCGCCACCGCCTGCGCAATGGTCATGTCCTGCACGCCAAGGTCGGCATTGCAGCCGCGCATGCGAAACTGACCGAGCACGCCGTCGGGCCGCCAGTCGCGGATACCCTGGGCCACCTTGGCGGCTAAGGGGTCGGCCGCATCGCCGAGAAACAAAAGATAAGGGGTCTGGATATTCATTGCTCGTCATCCCATGAGGAAAACGCTGGACATCATCCGATGACGCGATCAAGCCACACCACGACATGCGCTGAATCCCTGCCACCGTTCCGATCCGTCGGGCCTGAAGACGCACCCCGCGTCATCAGGCGATGGCCACACACCGTCAGAACAATACGGCGGTGCGACCACGCAGATGGGGTTCGCCGGTCCGGCCGGGTCGATATTCCTTCGACCGGTCCGGCCGGACCGGCAAGCCTGCTATCCGTCCGCAGTCGTCGCTGCCGCCTCTTCAGTTGCCCCGTTGCTGGCAAAGAATTCCCGGGTCAGCTTGAACACAACCGGGCTCAGCAGTATCAGCGCGATCAGATTGGGCACCGCCATCAGCGCATTCAACGTGTCGGCCAGAAGCCAGATGAAGCCGAGATCCGCGGTGGCGCCTAGGGGCACGGCCAGACACCAGAGCACACGGAACGGCAGGATGGACTTCACGCCAAGCAGATACTCGACACATTTCTCGCCGTAGAAGGACCATCCAAGCATCGTCGTGAACGCAAAAATGGCCAACGAGATGGTCACGAGATTCCCACCGACGCCCGGGATTGTGCTTTCGAACGCAGCGGAGGTCAGCGAGGCACCCGTCTCACCCGAGGTCCATGCCCCCGAGGTGATGATCGCCAGGCCGGTGATGGTGCATATGATGAGCGTGTCGATGAAGGTGCCGAGCATTGCAACCAGCCCCTGGTTGATCGGTCCCTTGGTCTGTGCCGCGGCATGGGCGATCGGCGCGCTACCCAGACCGGCCTCGTTGGAGAATACCCCACGGGCGACACCGAAACGTATGGCCGCCCAGACAGCCGCCCCGGCGAAGCCGCCGGTTGCCGCGACCGGCGTAAAGGCATGGGTGAAGATCAACCCGAGCGCAGCCGGGATCTCGGCGGCATTGATCGTCAGGACCACCAGGCCCGCCAGCAGGTACGCGATGGCCATGAACGGCACCAGTTTGCCGGCGACCCGCGCGATGCGCTTGATACCGCCGAGGATCACGGCACCCACGAGGACCAGCAGCACCGCACCCGTCAGCCAGCTCGGGATGCCATAGGACGAATTGAGCACATCGGCCACCGAGTTGGCCTGCACGGTATTGCCGATGCCGAACCCGGCGATGGCCCCGAAACCGGCGAACGTCGGCGCCAGCCACAACCATTTCTTGCTCAAACCGTTTTTGATGTAGTACATGGGACCGCCGACGTGGTTGCCGAGCTCGTCGACCTCCCGGTATTTCACGGCGCAGACCGCTTCGGCATATTTCGTCGCCATGCCAACCAGTGCGGTACACCACATCCAGAACAGCGCCCCCGGGCCACCGAGGAAAATCGCGGTCGCGACCCCCGCGATGTTACCGGTGCCGATCGTGGCCGCCAGCGACGTCATCAGCGCATTGAACGGGCTGATTTCCCCCTTGCCCCCGGCCGGGGGAACCCGGCCCTTCCACAACAGTCCGAACCCGAAGCCGAGCTTGCGTATCGGCATGATCTTCAGGCCCGCCTGCAAGAACACGCCGGTACCGAGTATCAGCACCAGCATCAGCGGGCCCCAGACCACGCCGTTGATCGCATTCACCGCATTCGTAAGCGCTTCCATCAATCGAATCCTCCAGTTCCAGACAAAAGCCCTGTGGACAAACGCTGCAGGCAGTCACGCGAAGCAGCGCATGCACCCCGGGGGCCTATGTGTGTTCTTGTTGGTTATTGCATGCCATTCAGACGACGTCGAGCCACCCCATCAAGCCCGCAGCGACACGCTGTGGAGGTGGAGCGATCTCAACGCAATCAACGAATCACCAGTACCGGGCATGCGGCGTGTCGGACAACCCTGGCCGCGTTGGGGCCGAGCAGGTAGTCCTTCAACTCGGGCCGCTGCGACGCCATGACGATCAGATCTATCTCGAGCTCCCTGGCAAGCTTCACGATCTCGCTGTAGACCGTGCCCTGGCGGACATGTGGCTGGGCCCCCATCTGCTCAGGCACGTTCGTCTCGATCAGCTTTGACAGCTGAGTATTCGCGTACGCGATCATCTTGGGGCTGTAGTCCTCCGGGAGCCAGGCAAGTTGTGGCGGCTCGTCGGGAACGATAGTGACGATGTGCAGCTTGCCGCCCGCATGCTGTGCCTGGTCGACCGCGGTGGGGAGCGCCTCCTCCCACGAGCTGGGTTCCCCAAGGTCTACCGGAAGCAAAATCTTTTCGAACCTTCGCATCTGTATTCCCCTTTGGTCTGAAACATGGCCTGAAGACAGCCTGCCTCGAGGGCCTGGGACAATCGTATTCGGCCTGCTCGCGGCAAGGTTAGTGCGGGATTCCTCGACACGCCTCATGAGTCGGCGGATCGCCAAACCTTAGCTTATCGGCGGAAATAGGGGAAATTATTACGGCGCATCGCAACCGATCAGGTTAGAGTCACATCCGGGCGGCAGCATCGGTCTCGCATGCGCATTCGCTGTCCGGTTGGCGAGGCCGCACTGGGGAAGCGGCAGGCGGGCCTCCGCGAACCGTGCGAGGCAGGCAGGTTTTCGATGCTGCGATCCGACGATCGACAAACGCCGAAGTGAGGCGGCAACGACCATGCGACGCTTCGTGAAATTCCTGCATTCGATGGGCGCCATCGGCCTGATGGGGGCAATGGCGGCCTTGATTATCATGCTGGCCACGATGCCGGAACCGACCGCGCTCGCGACCTATGCGCAGCACCGCGCGGTGATGGGAAAGGTCGCGGAATGGCTGTTGCTCCCTTCCCTGGCGCTCGTGCTCGTGAGCGGCCTCTGGTCGATGGCCCTGACCAGCGCCTTCCACAATGCCGGGTGGGTCTGGCTGAAGCTCGCCACCGGCATCCTGGTGTTCAAGGGGGTGTTGTTCTCGATCCAGGGACCGGCCGAGTACGAGGCGGCACTGAGCGCGCAGGTCATTGCCGGCGCTGCCGACCCTGCCCTGCTGGGGCAACGGACCGGTGAGGAGTGGGGTGTGCTGTGGCTGGTCATGGTCGTCGCGGTCGCCAATGTCATTCTGGGCGTCTGGCGGCCTCGTTTCTCCGCCAAACACCGGCGGGCCCGCGCGACGGCAAAGCGGGCCGCGTAACCGCCAGCACGACCGGCAACGTTTCGCGTGGTTTGGGAGACTGGCCACGCCCTGCCTGGCTTTACGCAACCCTACCCATTGCGTATCAGATACATCGTGACTACCGCCAACCGGGACGATCCAGCAGATACGGGGGTCATCGGGTCTCTGACTGGCGATCTGCACCCAAAGACGCAAGGGGGCGGGATCTGGACACCGGTCCGATCACTGGCGCGCAGTCTCGCGCAACGGAGTACGGCGCAGGGCCGCGGTCAATTCGCGGACCGATAGCCGCTGCCAATCGCGGACAGCGGCAGATCCAGCGCCAGTTCCGGTACCTGCCTCGCAATCCGGCCCGTAAAGGTAATGAACGACGAGTAACAGCGAGTGGCCCATT
>CBFCWF010000096.1:0-14681 GCA_965601425.1 uncultured Chromatiaceae bacterium
GGACCGGCAACATCGCCGCGCGTGATCGTGAACGCGCTGACACGGCCCCGGCGGGCCGTGTGGACGACCCGGGCTAGTGTTTATGCTCCGGATAGTACGGCAGTAGGCCCTCTACACTCGCCTTCAGATCCGCCACGACGGCGGCATCGGCCTGCTGCTTCGCCTTCATTGCGGCCAGTATCACCGCGTGGTGCCTGCGCAGTCGTTCCAGGTAGTCTTCCGCGTCGGGCTTCACGCGCTGGGTGAGGAAATAGTCGCTCATTGTCGAAATGATTTTCTGGGCGTGTTCCTCTTTGTTCATGACCCAACGAATCAACTGGTTCTGTGACTGCGCATCCGTTTTCCCTGCAAGCTCGGACAGCAGTTTCACGGACTTTTCGACGGTCGCGACATCTTCCAGCATCTGCTTCACCCGGGCATGGTCATCGTAAATGCCGCAGGGGATCTGACAATGGGCAAAAGTCTGCGACGAGATGCCGAGGCCAATCCCGACGATCAAAATCACACCGCGTAACAGCGTCTGCATCATGTCCCTCCAATGTTGGACCAAGAAACCAGACCTCAATGATAGGCGCCCGGCCATTCATCGGGACTGTCGAATATCAAGTATCATCGCGATCGAGCCATGGGCCGACGGGCAATGGCATCAGGCTGATCCGAAGGCTTCTGGAGACAGGGTCGGCGGCACGGCCGCGGCCGTCGAACGTGACCATGCTGATACCTGGCCTCATCGTCGCACGCCGCTCGCTCACTGCGCTGTTGCGGCGGCGTTCTTTGCGACGCGCTTCGGGTCGAAATTGAAGTACATCTTCGAGGCCTCGAGGTCGTAGCTCCAGGGCAGACCCTCGTTTTTCCAGCCACCGACGACACGCTTTCCCTTGTGCGCACCGGATTTCGCCTTGACACCCTCGAAACCCTCCACCTGGGTATAGACCCGGGTGAAGCCGGCATCGTGCAATGCGCTCGCGGCGTGCGGCGCGCGCGAACCCGAGGTACACATGATGATGACCGGGCTCGATTTGTCGAGGCCCTTCGCCCGCAGTGCGTTCTCGACCGCCGCCTCGAAGTCGAAGTTCAGCGGCCTGCGAAAGGTGCCGTGTATGCCATCCGACTTGTCACGCCATTCGTTGGAATCGAATCGATACGGGATGTGCGCATCGATCGGGTCGGCGATCCCGATGTAGTGCACCTCCTGACGCGTGCGCACGTCGATGAACAGCACGCCCTCGGGATCGGCCTGCTTGATCGCGTAGGCCTCCTGCGCACTGAGATACAGATCGAATGGCGTGTGCCACTTTTCTTTCACCTGCGATTTGTCGATCGCATCCGCCTGCGAGACCCACAAAGCCAGCGCGAGAAACAGCAGCCTGATCTGCCGCATGCGTGTCACCCTCCTGCATTGGATGCCGCCAAAGCGGCCGTCACTACCCGACCAGTGTGCCATCTCCGCGGTTCGTTGCAATCGTCCCGCCCTCGCCGCTCAACGGCCCTGCACGGACGAAGAAGCCGTGGCCGTTGACGCGTTGGCCTCTCGCACACGCGAATGATCGCTTGAGAGACTGCGCATCGAAGAACGCGCCGGGGTGTCCGGCTCGGGCGCGGAATCACCGCGACCCAGCGACCGCATCGGCCGGGGCGTGCCCGCGTGAGTCGGTGCCAATGCACGCCGGTCGGTGCTTTGCTATTGTTGCGTTCGTCCCGACCCCCTGCAGGTGGCGGTCTCCGTTGACCGGTAGACCCGGATGTTCGATCGCCTGCCCGACAAGTGCCAGCGAGATTGGAGGATCAAGATGCGCCGTCCCGCCCTGTTTTTGTTGACCCTGATACCTTTCACCGTCACCCACATCGCGACTGCACAGGTCCACCCATCGAAGGAGTCGCTGTCCGGGCTGTACCCCGGCGCGGCCTATTCGCCCTATGCCCAGCGCGCGTTTCCCAGCCGGCCGCTGTGGGGCGATACCCATTTGCACACCGCGATGTCGGTCGATGCGGGGCTGTTCGGTGCACGGCTCGGTCTCGAGGATGCCTACCGATTCGCACGCGGCGAGGAGGTCGTCTCGTCCTCCGGGCAGCCGGTGAAGCTGTCGCGTCCACTGGACTGGCTGGTCATCGCGGATCATTCCGACGCGATGGGCCTGGTCACTGACCTGGCCAACGCCAGCCCGAAGGTGACCCAGTACGCGCAGGGAAAGCGCTGGTCCGACGGCATGCGCGCCGGGGGGCAGACGGCCGTCGACACCGCCCTCGACCTGATTACCAATTTCTCGCAGGGCAATATCGACCCGGACCTGCTCGCCGACTACTCGCCGGGGTCGAAGGGCTACGCCTCGACCTGGGAAAAAGTCGTGAAGGCCGCCGAGGCGTTCGACGACCCGGGGACTTTCTCGGCGATCATCGGGTTCGAATGGACATCGCTGGTCAAGGGAAACAACCTGCATCGCAACGTGATCTTCCGCGACGGTGCCGAGAAGGCCGGACAGGTCGTGCCGTTCACGACGCAACCGCCGGTCGGCAGCACCGACCCGCTCGAGCTCTACAAATGGCTGGAGAACTACGAGACGAAGACGGGCGGCTCGGTCCTTGCGGTGGCGCATAACGGCAACCTGTCGAACGGTTTGATGTTCCCGGTCGATGCCCAGTACACGGGCCGCGCGCTGGACGCCTCTTACGTCGAGCAGCGCGCGAAATGGGAGCCCATGTACGAGGTGACGCAGATCAAGGGCGACGGCGAAACGCACCCCCTGCTGTCCCCGGACGATGCGTTCGCCGACTTCGAGACCTGGGACGTCGGCAACCTCGACCTGACCGAGGCCAAGACCGATGACATGCTGGCGCGCGAATACGCCCGCGAGGCGCTGAAGACCGGCCTGGCACTGGAACAAAGGCTCGGCACCAATCCCTACAAGTTCGGCATGGTCGGATCGACCGACAGCCATACCGCGCTGTCGACGGCGGGCGAGGACAATTTCTTCGGCAAGCACGCCGGAACGGAGCCGTCGCCGGAGCGGATGCAACACCCGTTCACGAAGACCGACAAGGGCGAGTTCAAGGGGTGGCAGACCAGCGCCTCCGGACTGGCCGCGGTGTGGGCCCGTGAAAACACCCGGGAAGCGATCTTCGACGCGATGGCACGCAAAGAGGTCTACGCGACCACCGGCTCGCGCATCGGGGTCCGATTCTTCGGCGGATGGGACTACACCGAGGCGGACATGAAGAGCCGTCAACCGGCGTTCATCGGCTACGAAAAAGGCGTACCAATGGGCGGTGACCTACCGGCGGTCGGCGACGCCTCGGCACCCAGTTTCATGGTCTATGCGCTGAAAGACCCGATCGGCGCGAACCTCGACCGTATCCAGATCGTCAAAGGCTGGCTGGATGCCGACGGCAACACGCAGGAACAGGTCTACGACGTTGCCTGGTCGGGTGACCGCAAACTGAATGGCAGCGGGCAGTTGCCGCCGGTCGGGAACACCGTGGACCTGAAGCGTGCGAACTGGAGCAACACGATCGGCGCAGCAGAACTGGGCGCGGTCTGGAGCGACCCGGACTTCGATCCGAAGCAACGCGCCTTCTACTACGCCCGCGTGATCGAGATACCGACGCCACGCTGGCTCGTCTATGACGCGTTCCGCTATGGCGTCGACCTGCCGGCGGATGCGGCCACGACCCTGCAGGAGCGGGCCTACACCTCGCCGATCTGGTACACGCCGAAGGCCTGATCCGGCGTAACGCACGGACACCCCCGGGCGGCATGCCGCCCAGGGGGCTCAAGCTGTCGATATTCCACGGCTCAGGTCTGGCTGATCGTCGGATCCTGACCCAGCATCGGCGCCGTGACCAGCACGATGCCCTTCGCGGTGACCCGAAAGCGTCGTGCATCGGCGACCGGGTCCTCGCCAATGACCGTCCCCGGCGGCACCCGGCAGCCACGGTCGATCACCGCCCGCCGGATGCGGCAGTGACGCCCCACCTCGACCTCCGGCAGCAGCACCGAGGCCTCGATCTGGCTGTAGGAGTGCACCCTGACGTTGGAGAACAGCAGGGAGTCGATGACCGTTGCCCCGGAAATCACACAACCCGCCGAGACCGCGGAATCCAGCGCCTTGCCCTCGCGCCCGACGTCCCGGAACACAAACTTCGCCGACGGCAGTTGCCGATGATAGGTGCGGATCGGCCAGTCCCTGTCGTACAGATTGAGTTCGGGCTCGACCGCGACCAGTTCCATATTCGCCTCCCAGAAAGCGTCTACGGTACCCACGTCGCGCCAGTAGGGCTGACGCCCCGTCTCGTGATCCAGGAACGGGTACGCGTATACGCGGTGGTCATCGATGATCGAAGGAATGATGTCGTGCCCAAAGTCGTGCGTCGAGGCCGTGTCCAGCGCGTCCTCCTCGAGTTTCCGGAACAGGAAATCGGTGTCGAACACATAGTTCCCCATCGAGGCCAGCGCGATTTCGGGAGCGCCGGGCATTGGTCGCGGGTCGGCCGGTTTCTCGTCGAAGCTGCGCACCCGGAAGTCGTCACCGACGCTCATGACGCCGAAACCCCGGGCCTCCTCCAATGATACCCCGACGCAGGCCACGGTCATCTCGGCGCCCTTTTCAACGTGGTAGGCGAGCAGCGCCCCGTAGTCCATCTTGTAGACATGGTCGCCGGCCAGCACCAGGACGTACTTCGGCAGCAAGGTGCGGACGATGTCCAGGTTCTGAAAGATCGCGTCGGCCGTGCCCTTGTACCAGTCGCCAGTGGTGCGCTGCGACGCGGGCAGGATTTCGATGAACTCGCCCAGGTCGCGCTGGAAGAAACTCCAGCCTTCGACCAGATGACGGATCAGCGAGTGTGCCTTGTACTGGGTCAGCACCCCGATGCGGCGGATACCCGAGTTGATACAGTTGGACAGCGGGAAATCGATAATCCGATACTTGCCGCCGAAGTAGACCGCCGGCTTGGCGCGCCGCTCGGTCAGCTCGCGAAGGCGCGAACCGCGGCCGCCGGCGAGGACCAGGGCCAGCGTGTTTCGGGTCAGCTGATTCAGATAGCGGGGGTCGTCGGGATTCATATGTCACAGGTCTCCATCGGTCCGGTCGCGCGGCCGCACGGGTGCCGTCGATGTTGGGCGATATGCAGTGTCGGGTGCCGGACAGGGCCTGGTGCGGCGGCAGGACGCCAGCGCAATCGCATCGAAAGCACAGCGTAGCGCAGCGCGTCAATGCGGCGACGCCAGTTTGAGGCCGACGATCCCGACGATGATCAAACCAACGAAGAAAAAGCGAACGAACGCCGCCGACTCGCCGAACAGGAATATCCCGAGCACGAAGGTCCCGACCGCGCCGATGCCGGTCCAGACCGCATAGGCCGTGCCCATCGGGATGGTCTTCTGCGCGATCAGCAGCAAGGCGCCACTCGCGGCCATGCAGACACCGGCGAAGCCTATCCAGCCCCAGCGCAGACCGGTATCTGCGAGACCAAGTTTCAGGCCCACGGGCCAGCCCCATTCGAAGATACCGGCAATGACCAGATACACCCACGCCATCTTCAACCCCATTCGGTTTCCCAGCCCCTTCGCATGTTGCCCGCGAACGGTCAGCGGCGCCAGCGTGACACGGGCCAGCGACTCCACTCAGGCAGCCGTCGGCAATGGGCGTGGGCCGGACGCCGTTTCCTTGTCCCGCCATCGGCGTACGTCGGCGGCCCTGGCGGTCAGTGCCCGGGGGTAGTCTCGGGTCCCGCGGAATGGTCCGGCCTGCGCGGTGCACCGGCCGACACGGGCGGTTGGCTTGGGCCGGATCCGCTGCGCCCTTGCGTAATCGCGCGGCACAAGCCGTGTATCGACTGCGGCACGCGGCGCGCGTTATCTCTCGGCCTGCTGCAAGGCCTGCTGCGCCTGCGCCAGTTCCTGCGCCGCCGCGTCCACCCGACGATGGTATTCCGGCGTCAGACGGCTGCCGCCGCCGGCCAGGCCTTGCCGATCGCCCTCCCTGACCACCTTGGCCGCTGCCAGATTGGCCTCGGCAGCACGCACACGCTGTTGCGCCGCCTCGATCGCCACGCGCTTTTCCTGCTTGGCCAGATCGCGTTGTTTCTGGCCCTCGTCGGCCGCGTTGATCGCCTCTTGCGCCCGCCGCTTGCTCGCCTCGACTTCCGGGTCGACCATCGGTGCCGGTGAGAGCTCGATCGCCTCGGCCTCCACTGCATCGGCCGGCACGCTGTCGGAGAAGGTGGGATTGCCGTGTTCGTCGACAGATTGATAGATCTTGTCGGCGGAAAAGGACGGGGCGGACGCCACAAGGCACAAACAGAAACAGCCGGTAATCAGGTACTTCATGGACAGGACTCCATTGCGGGCATCCGCACATTGCTCTGGTTTCGAATAGCGACCGGGGCCCGATCGGCGATGCGCCGCCGCGCCGCAGTCTAGCGGATTGTCGCCGAGATTGGGTCGAAAAACACCCGGGCGCAATCCGGCTGCGGCCGCTTCGACTGCGCAACACCCGGCTATCCTGCGCGATCCATCAGGGCCTTGGAGCCGAGCCCCCAGTGACTGATCACCGCGGTCAGGTCCGCCAGCGAGACATCCAGTTCCTCTACATCGGCGACAGGCACCAGCCTGATCGACCCCGACATCGGCGTCGGGGCCCTGGGCAGCATCACCACTGCGAACCCGTCGTCGAGATCTTCCATCAGGTAGCCGAACTCACGCTGTCCGTTCGGTCCACGGACCAGGGCCGGCCTGAACCGTCCGTCATTTCCCATCGTCGTAAACCGCGAGGTCAGGCTCTTGACCACGCGATACAGCGGCAGCCGACCGATGGTGTTGCGCTCCAACCAGTTGCCGAACCGGCGGGCAACCGGCAGCCTCGCCGCCAGACCGAACGCACTCGAGGCCAATACCAGCAGGGCGACCGCGACGATGACCGGGGCCCTGGCGGTCTCGAAGGTACCCTCCGGAAACAGGTCGATGATCGGGATCGCGAGACCGACCACGGCCTCGAGCACCTCGTCCAACAGCAGATAGAGCAGGAGCAGCGGCAGTACGACGAAGAAACCGCCGACCAGGGTGCTCTTCAAGAAGCCGATGAGTGCCTTCATAACGCGGGCCTCGCAACGGTCGAGCCGGCCGTCCGTTCGGACACCGGAACACCGTGATTGTCGTTGAGCCGGGACAAGGCCACAGTCTAATGCATTAGCCCCGCATGCCACGCGATGCGCTGCGGAGTTGCCCCGGCCCCACATCGGCCACCGGGATAGGCCCTCGGGTATCGGCAGCGTGCCCGGCGGACCGGCACCGGGCCCGCTGCGCGGTAATGGGGTAAATCCCGCGCCGTCAGGAAATTTTACATGCGGGGTCCGATGACGAATCTAGGTCATCTGGCGGTCACTACCGAGCGACGATCTCTTCGCTCGGTGCGTAGAAACGAATGCCCTGGATCAGGAACTCGGTTCTCGGTCCGAGCACACTCGAACCCTCTGCAATGGTCACCGGCAGATTGGGTTTGAGCAGCAGGCATTTGTTGCCCTTCAGGTACGCCTGCACCTGGTCTATATCGTCGCTCACCGCGAATGCGGTGAACTCATCCAACCACTGGGTACTCAGACAGGAGTAGTATTTCCCCTCGGTGACGCGGTCTGCGGACTGGGCCGGTGCCGCCAGCGTCGCGAGGACCGCAAGGGGCAGGAGGCGCGTCAGCAACGCTGCCCGGCGCGGGGCTGAACGGGGCGCCGGGGGGCGATCGAGACGCCGCGCCGCGGTCGTCGGCTGCATGATTCGGCTGGGGTTTCGCATTCTTTTTGTTCCTCGGTCTTTCTTTCCGCCGCTCGGGCGGGCAGTTCTTCTCACCTCACATCGCTGCAACTTGCGTACCGACAATCGGTTTGATCGCGCGGTGCCGGCCGAATGCGAACGCGCCGGACCCATGGGGCCCGGCGCGTCGGTTGGGTATCAACTGCCCGCAGGCAATTGGCGTGTGGCTCAGACGGAAGGGTCGGCGTCACCACCCTCGATCGCCAGCTCGTAGGCGGTCTTCGCGATATTGTCACTGGGCTGAATCTCGCCGTTGAACTCGAACCTCGCGTCGGTCGCCTCTGGCGTGCCGCGGTACACCTCGTACAGCGCAATCGATACATCCCGTGTCGAGGGCTGCGGTTGGGCGACCTGCACGGCCCCCAGGCTCGGGTCGAGTTCCTGTGAGCCGATGTCACGCTGGAAGTCGAACGGTGCTGCCTGGGCAAGGCCGGCGGCAAGGATCAGGGCGGTGGCGGTCATAATCTTTTTCATTTCTCAGTCCTCTCGTGTTTAGGTCGCTGGGTTGAATGCTTCGCTCAGTGGCGTTCGCAGGAAGAGACCCGCACTGGCGCAGATTCTTTTCACGAGGATCCGGATCGGCGCATTTGTCGAGGACGCGCGCGAGGTGCAGCGTTGGCGATGAAGAGCCGCAGACGGCCGTCCGTCGGGCGTCAGAAGACTTGGAAAAGGTTACGCTGGTGATTGGTATGTGTGCAGACGTTACACAGGGTCGGATGCCCCTGCGCGGCGTGCGGCCGGTGGAACGCGGCACCGCAGGCCTGGCAGCGTCCCGGCCGCAGCGGCAGCTGCAACTGCTCGAAAACCGTGCATTCCTCGACAACGACCGCGTCCCGGTCACAGACGTCGCTGCACAGACCGCATGCGGTACAACTGTCGGCCGTTATCCGATAGGCCTCGGCGCCCGGCGCCAGGGTCAGCGCACCGTGCGGGCAGATGCGAATACAGGCGTCACACCCGTTGCAGCGCTCTGGGTCGATCACAGGTACGGCCAGTGCGAAGTCGCCGTGCGCGGCCGGTTTGAGGTACTCACCCGGTGGTCGCCAGCGCTGATCGCCGTCGTCCGAATGCAGCTCGGCCGCCGCACCCATCACGCGCCGCAGGAACCCGCGTCGACTCAGCCGCGATTCGGACGCCGCGTCAGCGACCGCCCGGTACGGGCGATCGGGCCCCGGTTGGATCAACTCGATGCCTGGCAGCCCGCGTTGCACGAGCACCCGGTTCATCTGGTCGAGCCGCCCCGCCAGGCCTGCCCCGTCGTTTCGCGGACAGGCACCGCAATCGCCGGTTTGCAACGCAAGCCGACGCAGCCCGGCACGGTGCAACACGGCAAGCTGCTGCAGACTGGCTGCATGCACACAGGGCAGGCGCCAATCGCGAGGGCCGTCAGCGGCCAGCTCACAGGCAATCACGGCCGCGGCCTGGCCCGGAGTGATCGGTGGTTCGGCCCCGGACAGCGACAGCGCACCTTCCGGGCAGGCAGCGACGCACAGACCGCACCCGTCACAGCGGTCCGTGTCCAGCCCGAGCTCTTCGTCATCCAGCACCCAAGCGTCACGCGGGCAGGCGGTGACGCAGCGTTGGCAGGAGGCAACCTCGGCATGCGTGTGCACACACTGCTCCGGGTCCGCGGTAGGGACCTTGCCGACGGCCTCGTCGAGCAAGTCACGCAGCGGCATGCAGCATCCCGGCCGGTGCAGGGCTCACGCGGCGGACCAGCGCACGGTTCGCGCCGAGGGAAAACCGGCGGCGCAACAGCATGGATCGCCTACCAGGAGGGCGAACTGCCGGGCACATAGGCGCTGGGCATCGGCAGGGGGACTTCGTCGGCGGCCTGTTTGAGGCGCTGCTCGATTTCCTCGGCCGTGGGTCGCGGCTCGTCCAGGATCAGGACCAGGGTGTCGCGCAGCTCGTCCAGGTAGAGCGAGGTAAGCATCGCCAGGCCCGTGTAGAACCCGGTCGCGGCCCGTTGGACGACGCGGTTGGCGAAGTCCGGGACCCAGCGCAGCGTGTGCTCGTCGAGGAACCTGGCCGCCACGGCCAGCGTGGACGCGTCTTCATGATCAAACAGTGCGGCCAGAAACTGTAACTGGTGGACCAGGTGGTCGTCCGGCCGCTTGCGCCAGTCGGGCGCGCTCAGTCCGAGCTGTGCATAGGCCTCGCGGACCTCGAACATCGGCTTCTGCATGGTCAGGCCGTCCTGGTCCAGCCAAACGGATTCACAGGGCGAGGCACCGACGCCGTGGTTCAGGTAGATGGACGCGAAATCGGCGGCCAGCTCGTCACGCTGTCCGGCATCCAGGTCGCTATCCTGGACAATCAAGGTCAGCGCATCACGCAGCGCCTGCGCCCGCGCGGACTCGAGCCGGAACGCGAGGCTCTCCGGGAAGCGGTCTGCCCTCAGCGAGCTGACCGTCTCGTCGTCGAGTTCACGATCGTGCAGCTGCGCGAGTGTGATCAGGTCGAGTGCGACACCGCTGCGAAAGGCATCCAGGACTTCACTCATGCAATCCCCCTCCGGGACTTTCTGGACGCCGCGCGTCCGCTTCGATCGAATGCAGGCGTAACGACGGGATCGTCAATCGTCCACCCTGCCCTTGCTGTGCGGGACGAACACGATCGACGGGTTCGTCAGCTCCGGGTCGGCAAAGTTCTTAACTGCACGTACCGCTTCCTCGTGCGGGGCCACCGCCTTCGTCGGGTGCTGGTTCAGCCGCAGCAGATCAATCGGCCCGACATCGAGCACCCGCATCATGCACGCCATGACACAGTATGGCATACGGCCCGCATCGATCTCGTCGACGCAAAGATTGCATTTCTTCACCGTCAGCGACTCGGGGTCCCATTGCGGCGCACCGTAGGGACAGGTGGCCTCGCAGCGCCGACAGCCGATACACAGCGTCGAATCGATGTCGACGATGCCGTTGTCGGCACGCTTCCATATCGCGCCGGTCGGGCAGGCGGGCAGACAGGCGGGTTCCGCACAATGGTTGCACGAGACGTTGACCTTGTACGCGAACACCTCCGGGTACGTACCCCCCTCGATGTACTGCACGCGCCGGAAACGCGGTCCTGCCGGCAGGCCGTTCTTGTCCTTGCAGGCGATTTCACAGGCACGGCAGCCGATGCAATCGACGTTGTGGTGAACGAATCCGAGTTGCCGTTCCGGCTTCACGGGCTCGTAGACGGTCTTCTTGCGTCGCTTGATCGCTGCCTTGAGCGCCGCACGGTTCTTTATCTTTTTCATCAGTCAACCCTCCTCGATTCAGAGGTCGCGACGGAAGACGTGGGAGCGGGCTGTCGCCAGACGGTCCCATCCCGGGCGGTGCGCGAGGTCCGTCTTGCGGATGTCACAGAGCACCGTGTTGTAGGCGAAGGCACCGGCCGGGCTCGGTTCATCGAGCGTCAGCATATCCGGGTTGCCGGAGCGGTCCACACCCTGATCGTCGAGGTCCAGCCAGGCACCCTCGTGGATGACTGCGACACCCGGCATACAGCGCTCGGTGACGTAGACGGGGACCACGACCTTGCCCCGATCGTTCCAGACCTCGACCGTGTCGCCGGTCTTGATGCCCAGGCGACGCGCATCCGATGCATTCACCGTGACCTCCTGCTCGTAGGTCTCGCGCAGCCAGCTGCAGTTGTTGAATATCGAATGCGTTCGCCACCTCGGGTGCGGCGAGATCAGGTGGAACGGGTACTTGCCGGTCTTCGGGCTGTTCAGCGATTCCCAGGGCTCGATCCATTTCGGGATCGACGGGATGTGATAGCCGTAGCGGGTGCGGGTCCAGTCGCTGATCTGGGCCAGCTCGGAACTGAGTATCTCAATGCGCCCGGACGCGGTCTGGAACGGTTTGCCCTTTTCGATCTGGTCACGAAACGCGACGTGCGGTTCGGCGAGTTTGAACTTGTAGATACCGCGGGCCTTGAACTCCTCCCAGGGCATATCGACGTGCTGGTGCGGCATGACCTTGTTCTGCCACCACTCGCGCAGATAGGCCTCGTCGACCGCGTCGGGGTTGAGAAAATAGCTGCGGTCGGCCTTTGGGTTAAAGGTCTTGCCGAAATGATCACCGATGCCGGTCAAATGACCGATGCGGTAGGCCAGCTCGGTAAAGACCTGGAAGTCGCTCTTCGACTCGCCGAGCGGCTCGATGACCTTGGGCCGATGAATATAGTAGTGGCCCTTGTACCAGGGCAGCGCGACATCATGCCGCTCGAAGTGGGTCGCGATCGGTAACAGCACGTCCGCATACAGGCCCGATGGCGTGATGGTCGAGTCCATGCAGACCACCAACTCCATCTTGTCCATCGCGGCGATTTCTTTGTTGATGTTCGTCAGCTGATTGAACCAGTCCGACCCCTGCCAGAAGATCCCCTTGATATTCGGAATCTTGCCGTCCAGTTGGTCCTGACGCGGCCAGAGCCCGAGTTCCTCGCGCGTGACATTGGGATAGTTCAGCACGCAGTGCGCCCAGCGATCCGATTTGATCGAAGAAAACCAGATGTTGGCGTATTGGTCGTAGGGATAGGCGACCGCCTCGGCATGCCAGGCCTTGCCGACCCCCTCGGCGCAGCCGCCGAGCACACCGATGTTGCCGGTCATCGCCTGCAATGCGGCACCCATGCGATTGTACTGCTCGCCATAGGCGTTGCGACCCGGCGCCCAAGAGGCCTTGAGTGCGGCCGGCTTGGTGCGCGCATACATGTCTGCCAGTTTTTTTATGTCCTCGGCGGACACGCCACAGATCTCGGCCGCCCATTCCGGGGTCTTCGGAATGCCGTCATAGGTACCGAGGATGTAGTCCTTGAAGTTCTCTTTGCCGTTCGGCGAGTTGGCCGCCCAGTTCGGCATCGTGCCGGCGTCCATACCGAGCGTGAAGCGGTTGATGAAGTCCTGGTCATGCAGATTGTTGGCGAAGATGTAGTGCGCCATACCCGCCATCATCGCCGCGTCGGTATTGGGTCGGATCGGGATCCACCAGGCATCGTAGGCCGAGGCCGAATCGGTGTATTGCGGGTCGATCAGGACGAACTTGCAGCCGCGCTGCTTGGCGAGCCGCATGTAGTAGAAGGTGTTGCCGCCGTGGAAGGTGTAGGCCGGGTTCCAGCCCCACATGATGATCAGCTTCGAGTGGGCGAACGCATCGTCCTCGTTGCCGTCTTCGATCGTACCGAAGGTCCAGCGTGAGCTGGTCGTGGTTCCCTGATACGACGGAACGGACCAGGAATTGGTACGGCAGCCGAACATGCCGAGGAAACGCCCGAGCAGTCCCTCGATCTGATCGGACTTGTGCAACACCCCGTAGGAAGCACCCGCATAGCTCTGATCGAGCAGTGCGGTCGAACCATATTCGTTCTTCAGCGCGATCATCTTGCGCGCGATATAGTCCAGGGCCTCGTCCCAGCTGAGCCGCTTGAACTTGCCTTCGCCACGTTTGCCGACCCGACCCATCGGGTACAGGAGGCGTTCTGCGGAATACAGCCGCTGGCGGTACGAACGGCCGCGCAGACAGCCGCGCACCTGGGGCTCTTCTTCGGTGTCCTTGCCAAAATACCCGTCCAACTGATAACGGCCGTCGTCGGTCGAGATGCGGACGATCACGTCGCCCTTCTTGTGCGCGACCAGCATATGTCGAGAGCCGCAGTTGTGGGCACAACTGGTCACCACGGTCGTCAGCTCGTCGTCTACCGGATAGGGCGCAAACGGGAACGCATTTGCTTCCCGGTTCTTTATCAGGCTGCCCGCCCCGAGCGCGGCGGCACCGGCCGCGGTGCTTTGCAGGAACGACCGTCGGTTCATGTTCAGACGGCCTTTCAGGAAGTCGAAATTCTTGTCGTTACTCATGGCATCCTCCGCGCCGCTGAACGGCTATTGCGCCGCAGGCGCTTCTGCTTCTGCTTTGACCGCGAACCGCGGGTCGGAGCTGGTCGGCCTGTCCTTCGCCCAGTCGGGTGGCGTCTCGGCATCGCCGGGCCAGGTATGACGAGGATAAGGATAGTAGATCCGGTACCAGGAGCGTCCGCCATGGCAGCCGTAGCAGGCGTCGGTCTTTTTCAGTGCCGCCTCTTCGATCGCCGCCGGTTTCAGGAAATTGACCTGGTGGCGGTTGGTGCGGATGCCCGCATGGCAGGTGAGACAGTTGTTGCCGAACAACTGACCGTGCTCGGCCCAGCTGCCAGGAACACCCATGACCTGATAATTGAACTGGCCATGGCACATCAGGCACACATCGGGATCCACGTGCTTGCGCTGGATCAGATGCGACTGCCCGGTGGCCGAGGAATCGGCCGTCTCTTCACGCGGATCGTTGCCCTGATGGCAGGTATTGCACTTGAGCTGCATCACCTGCTGCGCATAGTCGGTAACCAGATGACGGCGGTGGAAGGTCTCCTGCTCGCCATCATAGGTGTCCAGGGTCTGGTACCAGGCCAGTGCATCCGACGCCTTAAGTCCCGCCGGCGAGGTCTCCGACACGCGACGGTCGATGATCTCCTGATGGCAGGCGAGGCACTGCTCGTCTGTTGCTGAATCGATAGCGGGCTTGAAATGTATCGGATCCCAGCGCGCTGCCGAATAGTCAACTGCATCCTGCGCGAGGACGATGGAACTCGCCAGAACGGCCGCAGCGACCAGGGTCGCGGTGAAGACCGAAGGCCCTCTGAACTGGATCATCAGGGTCTCCTCATTGAAAAAAAGCGAGAAACGGCACGTCCCTGTGCCTGAACGCCCGCCAGATTGGCGGACAGGATTACCGCGGCGGGTTCCAGCCGCTCATGCCGGACATACCACCCATGCCGCCCATGCCGGACATACCACCCATGCCGCCCATGCCGGACATACCGCCCATGCCGGACATACCGCCCATGCCGGACATAC
>CBFCWF010000097.1:0-14601 GCA_965601425.1 uncultured Chromatiaceae bacterium
GACGGCACCCCGCAGATCGGCTATTTCGGAATACTGATCCGAGACGATACTGTTTTCGTGACGGACCCACTGGCAGATCTTGCCGATACCTTTGAGCTGCCAGCACTGACAGAACGGAAGCCGTTTCTTCGAAACCACGAGGCCCCGGACGGTATTGCATGGAGTCCACGCCGGGTTGCTGTGATGGGGAAATGAACAGTGACGGACGACTGCTCACCGCCGCGTGTGATCGAGTCCGAATTCCCTCGCAATCTGCAATATTGTGCCGTTTCACCGATGGCTGTTTCGGTTGAATCGCCCCGGGTACGATAGACACCTCAAACCGGGCTTGGAATGTCCCTCATGGAGAAGCCCATACCTCCAGGTAGACCACCGAGATGTATCGCAGTGCCTTGCCACTGCCGACCAGCAGAAGAAAAACCCACAAACGCACCTTCATGATCCCTGCGATCAAGGTCAATGCATCCCCGCCGACTGGCGCCCAGGCCAGCAGCAGCGACCAGAACCCGTAGCGCTGGAACCAGCGTTGGGCCTTGTCGATTTGCGAGCGGCTGAAATAAAACCAACGCCGCTCCTGGAAATGTAGGAGATACCGGCCTAGCACCCAGTTCACCACCGCACCCAGCGTGTTACCCAGCGTGGCGACAAGCACCAGCAGGGTTGGATCTCCACCCTCGCGCAGCAGCGCAAACAGGACGACCTCGGAGTAAAACGGCAATATGGTCGCGGCGAGGAATGCAGAACCGAACAGCAGCAGGTAGGCCGTGATCATGTGGCAGGCTGCAGCAGCCAGCGGAACAAAGCGAACTGGGATGGCAGATAGAAAGGATATTCAGGATGCCACTGCACACCGATGATGCTCCGGCCGATCGTGCACTCCGCCGCCGGAGTGATTTGGTCGAGATCCCAACCGACCACCTTCAGGCCCCTTCCTGGATCCTTGATTGCCTGGTGATGCAGGCTGTTGACCCGCAACCGTGTCTTGCCGCAGACAGCGGCCAGGAGCGAATCTGGTACCAACCGAACCTGTTTGGTCGGCAAAATTCCGGGGCGATTGTGCGTGCGTCGACGCATCGGGCGGATGTCCGGGTGAAGCCCGCCGCCGAGCGCGACATTGATCAGTTGGGCACCGCGACAGATCCCCAACAAGGGGATCTCCTGCTCGAGTGCGCGCTGAATCCACGAAATTTCCAGTTGGTCGCTTTCGCGATCGAGTATGACGTTGGCATCCAGGTTGCCACCAGAGTGCTCCGGGCTCATATCGTCGCCTCCGCCGATCACGAGCGCGGCCGGTGTCCAATCTGGATCTTCGACATGGCAGTTCGGCAGGCGATGGTGAAACACCGGTCGCGCCTTGATCTTCGCGTCCTCTACTGCTCTGCGCACCGGGTCACTGTCGATGTCAGCCGGCATTGGGAGTAGATCGAGCGCCCGGTTTCGGCTGGCATTGTGCTCGAGATAGTCGGAGAGTGTCTACGTCCATTCGAGCTTAGTGACCGGCCTGGATGGTCGGCGCCGGTTTGCGGCAGGGGGTAGACGTCGAATACGTGGATTCTACCCGCGAGGCCAGTGTCGTACCTCTGTGACCTTCCGGGCACCGCGTGCGGGCACACAACGCGGTGGGTGCCGCTCGCAGGCGACCCAGATCGGCCGGCTGCAACCGAAATGCAGCACGCTCGGCAACGTCGAAAAAATAGATAAACCCGCGAGTTTGACTTGAAGCCTCAAATGGATTCAACACGTCGATGCCACAGTGTTCGAAGTCGAGGACATTCCGAGTCGCTACCGCCAAATGGTTGAGGCGAGCAATCGCAGCGATCTGCCCATCGGGAACGCTCATTGGAAGTCCCAGTTCTTTGCGATCTCCCATGAGCTCCCCACAAATTCGGGCAGCGGATTCATCGTAGGCAAGCACACGCTGGTCGAAGGCCACGGCGACGAATCGTTCCCGGAGCCCTGATCGGCGTTTGTCATCTGGCAAGATACGCAGACCGTAGGCAACCTCGCCGATGGTGATCGCGGAAACGAAAAGTTTCTCTGAAGCCTGACCGTTCAACCACGCGACGACGGCGTCCGAAGGTGGGTTTTCAACGGCTCTAAAGTAACATGCGTGTCAAGCAGGATCATTGGGTCAGGTCCAGGGGCTCGCGCGGTGTCCTGTCAGGCGACTGCAGATGGACACCGTGCTCCGGGCCGAAGATTCGAAGCGCGAGATCGCCGAGGCAGTCGGGCGCACTGACCGCATCTTTGAGGATTCGGCGTGCTTCCTCCTCCATCGATACCCCATGCTCCGCGGCACGAATCCGTCAGCGAGACAGCGTCTCATCGTCAAGTCTCCTAACACTCAAACTGGCCATGGTGGACTCCAGCTGTTCATCTCTACCACAATGTCAGACAGGCCAGCATTGCTGGCGCACGTTAGCAGCTCGTGCGTTTCGGCAGGCGCTGCGGGCGCCGAAAAGACGATCAAATTCCGTCAGGATCAAGCTACAAGTCGGATTTCCGTGTAATCCTGTTCGACCGACTTTCACGACCAGTGAGGACGCCGATGCAGCGACGATTCGTGCACGCCATGCTGCGAAGTACGTTATCGCCACCAAGGATGTTTCGCCCACGATTGCCCCGGTATTTCGCATAACCTGTTTTTCGAGCGCGTCAACGGCGTCGGCGCCATACCTTGCGGCAGTCCCTCCAACTCATAAGAGCTCTTGCCGACAGCCGCCCTGCACTTGGACAAAATTGATTCGATGCCAAACGCCTATTGAGGGCAACAGGACCAGCAGGCGCAGGGCGAAGCTGGATGGCGTCTCTGTGTTTGGCATGGCTGTCGGCCCGCTACCCGGATGTCGAACACGACCCCGGGGACTTATCAGCCGACGCGTCGATCGGTGACTTGTGCCCGCAAAAAGACAGCGCAGCGGGCGTGGTCCGCACGGAACGCGTGCACGCCGCGCACCTTTGTAGTGCGGGAACCGGGTTTCTTGTGCGCTGGCCCTCAGCGCGAGCGGCCGATCTCCTGGCCCCCACATGCCCCGCAACAGCGCCGTCTCGTGCCCGGGCTTGCCTGCCCAACCGCGCCTGAGCGGCCTGCCGGCGCCCCCGCTTTCACTGTCGGCACGATAACTGCGTCAAAGGCGGAAATGGCGCGAGTTTGTGAGATCTCGGCCGTGCACGTTCAACGACCTACGGTTATCACACCCGCCACCAATCTCACGGGCACTGCGATGCCGTTACCTGGTGGATCCCAACACTGTCGAGGAATACCCAATGAGCCAAAGCGAAGCCCGTTCCCATGCGGTTTTTGAAATCACCACAGGCAAGCCCATCGCCGTCAAGAAGCCAGAGTCTCTGGAGAACATCTGGGCCACCGACGTCTTCACCCTGATGAAGATGGAAGACGCGCTGTCGAAGACCGCCTTCAAGGCGATGAAGAGGACCATGGAGACAGGCGCCGCACTGGAACCCGAGGTCGCCGACGACGTGGCGGCCGCGATGAAGACCTGGGCGCTATCGAAGGGTGCGGATTATTTTGCCCATGTTTTCTATCCGCTCACCGGGGCCTCGGCCGAGAAACACGACAGCTTCATCGTGACCGACGCCAGCGGCAAGGCGATCACGGAGTTCAACGGCAGCCTGTTGACCAAGGGCGAGCCAGATGGCTCGTCGTTCCCGAACGGTGGCATTCGCCAGACCAATGCGGCGCGCGGATACACGTTCTGGGACCCGACCAGCCCCGCCTTCATACTCGATACCGAGAACGGCGCGACGCTCTGTATTCCGTCGGTATTTGTCTCCTGGACCGGCGAGGCACTGGACAAGAAAGTGCCCCTGCTGCGCTCCAACGCGGCGATGAACGAAGCCGGGACCAAGGTGCTAAAACTGATGGGCGAGGCCGAGGTGGCGCCGCTCAATTCGAGTTGTGGTGCGGAACAGGAATACTTTCTCATCGATGCGAAGTTCGCAAACCTCCGCCCCGATCTCTTGCTCTCCGGACGCACGCTGTTCGGCGCCCCGTCGCCCAAAGGCCAGGAATTCGATGATCACTACTTCGGTGCCATCCCCGAGCGCGTACAGGTCTACATGGAGGATGTCGAAGAGGCCCTGTACCGTCTCGGCATACCGGCCAAGACCCGGCACAACGAGGTCGCGCCCGGCCAGTTCGAGATAGCGCCCTACTTCGAGGCGGCCAACGTGGCCGCCGACCACCAGCAGATGCTGATGACCGTACTGAAGAGTACCGCAAAGAAACACGGCTTCGTCTGCCTGCTGCATGAAAAGCCCTTTGCAGGCATCAACGGTTCGGGCAAACATGTCAACTGGTCGATCGGCAACTCGACCCAAGGCAACCTGCTCGATCCGGGCGACACGCCGCACGAGAACCTGAATTTCCTGCTGTTCTGCGGTGCCGTGATCCGCGGCGTCCATCGCTATGGACCCTTGCTGCGTGCAGCCATCGCCTCGGCCGGTAATGATCATCGTCTAGGCGCCAACGAGGCGCCTCCCGCCATCCTGTCGGTGTATCTTGGCAGTGAGATCGAGCAGATCTTCGAACAGATCAAAGACGGTAGGCTGGACGGCATCAGCACAGGCGGCATCATGGATCTCGGCCTGTCGCAGATCATCCCGTTCGCAAGAGATTCAGGCGACCGCAACCGCACGTCGCCTTTCGCCTTCACCGGAAACCGCTTCGAATTCCGTGCGGTCGGCTCGGAACAGTCGGTCTCTGGTCCGCTGATCGCGATGAATACTATCCTGGCCGATTCCCTGCACTGGGTCGCAGAGAAGCTGGAGGCGGAACTGGCCAAAGGCAGCGAGAAGCCGGCTGCGGTGATCGCTGTGCTGAAGGCACTTATGAACGCACACAGCGCCGTCATCTTCGGTGGCGACGGTTATTCCGCGGAATGGCACAAGACGGCGGTCGAGGAACGTGGACTGCTGAATCTCCCGACCACGGCAGACGCCTTGCCCTACCTCAATGACGACGCGGTCAAGCAACTGTTCGAGCGTACCGGTGTGCTCTCGCCGGTCGAGTTGGAGAGTCGCTACGAGGTCTATACCGAGATCTACATCATGTCGATCGCGGTGGAGGCAAAGCTGGTGATCGAGATGGCCAAGACCATCATCTACCCGGCCGCAATGCGTTATCTGGCAGAGCTTGCCGATACCGATGCCGCCGTCGGCGCGATGGGCATTACGCTGGATCGCTCGACTGCCAAGACCATCGCGGAGAGCGCTAACGCCATGATGGCGAAGGTCGCTGAACTCAGTACCGCATTTGCGCGCGAAGACTTCGGCTCCACGGACGAGCACATGCAGTTCTGCGCGAAGACGATCCGTCCGCTGATGGACCAGGTCCGCGTGCACGCCGACGCCCTAGAGGCCGAACTCGCCGACGAGCAATGGCCACTGCCGAAGTATCGCGAGATGCTGTTTATCAAGTAGCGCGCGCTCGGCTTGAGCGCAATCGAGGGGCGAAATCGCGCCAGGCATGGCCTCGCCCCCGATCGACTCTTTGAAGCCATGAACCCTATCGACGACGCAGCGTGAGAAATACGGAAACATACCGAAAACGACATCATCCAAGGCCCAGAACGGCACAGGCAAACAGAAAAAGATCGCGAACCATGGAAATCGAACCCAATGAATTGTTGCAGTGCAGCATTTTTGCGGGTATAAAGGTCATTTTATGCGGTAACAGGTTCATTGGGTGGTGAAAAATGAACGCGGAGTTGAAGTTTGACGACGGTTATCGGGAGCGGATCCGGCTCCCGGGCGGTGAGCGCATACGCCTGCGCTTGATTCAGCCGGACGACAAGGCGCGCCTGCTGGCCGGGTTCCGGCAGTTGTCGGCGGAGTCGCGCGCCAGACGCTTCCTGGGTCGCAAACAGGTCCTCAGCGAAGCCGAACTTCGCTACTTCACCGAGATCGACCAGGTGGATCACTTTGCGATCGGCGCGGTGGCACTCGATGCCCGCGGCAGGGAATGCGACGGCGTTGCGGTAGGGCGGTTCGTGCGGCTCTCCGGTGAACCGCGTTGTGCCGAGGTGGCCATCGCGATCGCCGATCGACTGCAGGTCAAAGGACTGGGGCTGCTAATGCTGAAACGCCTGGTGGAGGCCGCGCAGGAGCGCGGTTTCGAGCGACTCAGGTTCGAGTACCTTGCAGACAACATTGGTATGCACAGACTGCTTCGACACGCGGGTCGGGTCGTCGAGCGGCAGGACAGCGCTGACGTGATCGCTGTCGAGATCGAGCTGCCGGTTGGTGATGACCTTACCTGGCGACCATCGCTCGACGCGTTCGACAACATGTTCCTGCTGATGCACAGCGCGATCGAAGACTCCCTGCGCATTCAGTTCGACTGGGGTTTGGGGGCGATGTATCAGGCATTGGATGCGGTGTGCGCCCAAACGCATTATTGGAATGCGAGCCCCTTTGGCTGGCGGCAGCTCCGATAGAAAGGATGCGCGTCTGCGCGTGTTCATGCAGGCCCTGCAAGACAGATACCTTCGTTTCTGGAACAGGTGGAGCATCTACCCAGGTCTGCAGATTCATGTCCGCACTGTGTCGGTAGCACCCGGCCGCCCGTCACCGGCGTAGGTCCGTTCAGAGTCGTTTCCCGCCGGACTGACGTGGTTCTGCGTAGCGCGTTCTGACATCCCGGCGATCCTGTTGGGGTGTATCTCTTCAGGGTCGAATCCGGTCGGATGGAGGAGCCGCGCCGTTGGCACATCGTTGATGCCAGCGGATGCCGTTGGTCTGCCGGGCAAGGTCCACCAAGAACGACCCATATCCCGTGAGTCAAATTTTCACTCCGAAGCGGAGCAGTACTGCGCGGGACGCTTAAACCGGCTGGCGCGACGCGTACTCAAGCATCGGCTTCGGGGTCAGACATGATCTCAGCAGCGGGCTGACTGCTTATGGTCAGCTCGAACTGCCATTCGACAGGCCGAATAAGGCAGTCCAGTACTTCCAGGACCAGGACGAGCACATCCGTATCGCCAAGATCGGCGTCACGCCAGCTACGGCGACTTGACGATCGGCGAGATGTGGATGCCGGACTGCAATGCGATCGCTTACTCTGTCCAGATGTTCAGCAGCTACTATAGAGGCCTTGCCACCTACACAACGTTCCATAAGGGTGACACGATCGCCTACCGCACACCGAGCCTCGCCGGCTTCTCTGCGGCAGCGGCCTACAGCGATGACAATGGTGCGGCCGACAGCAGCGGGAATCCGGACGATCGCTGGCGGGCGACGCTCAGCTACATTATCGGCGATATAACGCTGTCCGGCGGCTTTGGCGATCTCGGCGGCGCCAATACACAGGAAACTGCCGCAATCACGACCAAGCGCGGCGGCGATGTCGTGGCTGCTGGCCTGCGCTACGACTTCGGGGCGCGTTGACCGCTGTGTGGTGAGGGAGCGGAGCCCACTCGATCCCGCAGCACTGACCAACTGGGACCAAGGTATGACTGAGAACGCAGAAAAAGTTGTCGTCAGGAACCTCTATAAAATTTTCGGTGACGAGCCGAAAATGGCGCTTGAACTGCTGCAAAAAGGGGTCGACAAGGAGCACATTTTCGATCGAACCGGCCAGACCGTTGGCGTTTGCGACGCGAGCTTTGCAATCAATGTCGGCGAGATTTTCGTCATCATGGGCCTGTCCGGTTCGGGCAAGTCCACGTTGGTGCGACTGTTGAACCGGCTGATCGAACCCACCGCCGGCCAGGTGCTCGTCGACGGTCGTGACATCGCTGCGATGAATGATGAGGAACTGCTCGAGCTGCGGCGAAAAGACATGAGCATGGTGTTTCAGTCGTTTGCATTGATGCCACACCTGAGCGTTGCGCAGAATGCCGCCTTCGGTCTCGAACTCGCCGGGATCGAGGCGGTCGAGCGCGAACGGCGCGCAATGGACGCGCTCGATCAGGTCGGCCTCAAGGCCTGGGCCAACAGCTATCCCGACGAACTCTCTGGCGGTATGCAGCAGCGGGTCGGCCTCGCGCGCGCGCTCGCCAATGACCCGTCAGTGATGCTGATGGACGAGGCCTTTTCCGCCCTCGACCCACTGATCCGTAGCGAGATGCAGGACGAGTTACTCAAGCTGCAAGAAGACAGTGCCCGCACGGTCATCTTCATCTCTCACGATCTGGACGAGGCAATGCGTATCGGCGACCGGATCGCGATCATGGAGGGTGGCCGGGTGGTACAGGTCGGGACGCCGGATGAGATCCTGCGCAACCCGAGCGACGATTATGTGCGGGCCTTTTTCCGCGGCGTCGATGTCGCCACCGTCCTCAAAGCACGCGATGTCGCACGCAAGACACAGGTTACCGTAATCGAGCGGCACGACGATGGCGTACGCCGTTCACTGCAACGGCTGAAGGAATACGACCGCGACTATGGTTACGTGATTGACAAAGGGCAGCGCTTTTACGGCGTCGTATCGGTGGATTCACTGACTGCGCAACTGAAGGACGACGATCCCAGGCTCGCGAATGCCTATCTGGACGACATCAGGCCACTGGACGCCGAAACACCGTTGTCTGACCTTATCGGTGCGGTCGCCAGCTCACCCTGCGGCCTGCCGGTCGTTGGCGCAGGGCATCGTTATCTCGGTGTGGTCACCAAGGCGGGACTGCTCGAGACCCTGGATCGTGAGGCAAGCTGATGGCAGATGCAGAACCGACCAACCCGTGGAGCACCGCGACGTCCGAGACACCTGCGGCCAGCCCCTGGGACAACAGCGAGTCGCAGGCGCAGCCGGCGAGCAATCCCTGGGGCACTGGGAGCGATACAGCGTCTGAGCTCGGGCCAGAGACCACTACCGGCAACTGGCTGGCGGATACGGGCGGCAACACCATAGAGGCCGAACTGGACCTGCTGCACCCGTTCCAGGAGGCGATCATCCCGCTCGGGACCTGGGTCGATCAGGGCCTGGAATGGCTGGTCGACAATTTCCGCGGCGTGTTCCAGGCGATACGCTGGCCGATCGACGCGACGCTGACCGGGATCGAAGCGGCCCTGCTGGCCGTGCCGGATGTCCTGATGCTACTGGTCATCGGGCTGTTGTCTTGGCAGGCATCTGGTCGCCGGCTGGCAATCGGATCGGTGATATCGATGGCCATCGTCGGCCTCATTGGCGCCTGGTCGGAAGCCATGGTTACCTTGTCGCTGGTGATTACCTCGGTCTTCTTCTGTCTCGTCATCGGTCTGCCGACCGGTATCTGGCTGGCACGCAGTGAACGAGCGACCATGGTGGTGCGGCCTATCCTGGACGCGATGCAGACGACACCGGCCTTCGTCTACCTGGTGCCCGTGGTCATGCTGTTCGGGATCGGCAATGTGCCCGGCGTCGTCGTCACGATCATCTTCGCGTTGCCCCCACTAATCCGGCTCACCAGCCTGGGCATTCGGCAAGTACCGGAGGACCTGGTCGAGGCCGCACGTTCGTTTGGCGCGTCACGCCGCCAGCTATTGTTCAAGGTCCAGCTACCGCTGGCGATGCCAACCATCATGGCCGGCGTCAACCAGACCCTGATGCTAGCACTATCGATGGTGGTGATCGCGTCGATGATCGCGGTCGGCGGCCTCGGCCAGATGGTATTGCGCGGCATCGGCCGGCTCGACATGGGGCTCGCAACGATCGGCGGCGTCGGTATCGTGATCCTCGCCATCATCCTCGACCGCATGACCCAGGCGGTCGGCCAGGCAAGGCGCGACAAGCCGACACGCCATTGGTACGAGAGCGGGCCCGCCGGCCTGATCCTGCGCCTGCTGGGCCGCGGCCCAGCTGCCAGCAACTCCAGGACATCCCCCTGACATCAACCCTTCGTTTTCGACCGGCTAAACGCCAGGAGACAGACTCATGCGATTCGGAACACTATCTACCATAGTCAAGGCAGGCGTTGCCGCCTGCACACTCATGTTCGCGCTCGATGCGGGTGCCGCGTCACTGCCTGGCGAAGGGGTCAGCGTGCAGCCGCTCAAGAGTTCGATCGCCGAAGAGACCTTCCAGACGCTGCTCGTAATGAAGGCGTTGGAGCGCCTCGGTTACGACGTAAAGCCGATAAAGGAGATCGAGTACGCGGCCGGGCATATCGCCATCGCGAACGGCGATGCGACTTTCCTCGCCGACCACTGGGATCCGCTGCATATCGACTTCTTCACCAAGGCCGGCGGCGAGGAACAACTCTATCGCGAAGGCACCTATTCATCACGCGGCCTGCAGGGCTACCTGATCGACAAAAAGACCGCCGATCAGCACGGCATCGAGAACGTCGGTCAATTCAAAGACCCGGAAATCGCAAAGCTGTTCGATGCCAATGGGGACGGCAAGGCCGACCTGAGCGGTTGTACGCCAGGCTGGGGTTGCGAAAAGGTGATCGAGCACCACCTGGATGCCTACGGTCTGCGCGACACCGTGACCCACAACCAGGGCGCCTACTCGGCGATCATCGCCGACACGATCGCGCGTTACAATCAAGGCGAAGCGGTTTTCTATTACACCTGGACGCCCTATTGGGTTAGCGGCGTGCTCGTCCCCGGCAGGGATGTCGTCTGGCTGCAGGTACCGTTCAGCGCCCTGCCCGGTGAGCGCAGGGACGTCGACACGACGCTGCCCGACGGCTCCAACTACGGTTTCCAGGCCAACAAGCAGCGCATCGTCGCCAACAGGGCATTTGCTGATGCCCACCCCGATGCCGCCAAGCTTTTCGCGATCATGCGCGTGAGCAACAATGACATCAGTGCACAGAACCTGCGGATGCGTGACGGCGAGGCCAGTGCCAAGGACATCGAGCGCCATGCCGACGCCTGGATTCGGGCGAATCAGGCGAAGTTCGATGGCTGGATCGCCGAGGCGATGAAGGCGGCAAAATAGTCCACCGGACGGCGCGGGACTGGCCTGCCAATCAGTCCCGTGCGCCGACGGTGAGCACAAGCTTGCCGACGTGGCGTTTCGACAGGAAGACCCGCTGCGCCTCGACGATCTGTTCGAGGGGGAATGTCCGGGCGACCAGTGGCCGGATGCGCCCCTGTTCGATGTAGCCGACAAGCGCCGGAAACACGCTGGGATCCAGTACCGTACAACCGAACAGACTCAGATCCTTGAGGTACAGGGTCCTCACATCGAGTTCGACCAATGGGCCCCCGATCGCGCCGGAAACCGCATAGCGGCCCCCCGGTCGCAATACATCCAGCAGTCCTGCAAACTGCGGCCCTGCCACCAGATCGATCACGGCATCGACGCTATCCCTGCCGAGGGCATCGGCAGGACTGTCATCGCGTACAAGCGTCTTCTGGGCACCGAGGCGCCGCAATTGCACGGCCTTCGACGGGCTGGTCAAGGCGATGACGTCCGCACCACGCATGGCCGCCAGTTGGATCGCCGCCGAACCGACCCCACCGGACGCCCCGGTGATCAGTACCCGTTCCCCGGATCTCACCTGTGCCCGCTGCAACAGGTTCTCGGCGGTCGAATAGGCACAAGGGAATGACGCGAGGGCGACATCGTCCAAATCGCTCTGGACCCGGTAGGCATGCCGGGACGCAACGACGACATACTCCGCGAATCCGCCGTCACACTCCGAACCGAGGAACCAGGGCCGCTCGAGCGCTCGCCCGCCCGCCTCACGGAGACAGGGCTCGATCAGCACCCGCTCACCGATACGCCCGACACTGACGCCCTCACCGACCACGGCGACCCGACCGCACACGTCGATCCCCTGGATGCGCGGAAACCGGATGGGATCACCGGCCCAACTGGCGTCGTCGCTGCCGCCTTCACTCTTCGAGTACCAGCCCAGCCGGGTATTGATATCCGTGTTGTTGATGCCGGCCGCCGCGACCCGGATGAGTACCTCGCCCGGACCCGGCTGCGGCCGGGGGATATCGGTTCGCACCTCGAGTCTGTCGAAGTCTCCATGGCCGGTCAGCCACACACCGCGCATCTGTTGCATCGATTCAACCTGTCCGCCGATCCCGTGAGTGGTGTCCGGACGTCCCCAGCGCACGATGGATGAGGCCACGGTTTTCTCTGCCGACCACACGCTCCCTGTTGACCGTTTCGCTGGCTGTTGCCTGCACCGTTGGCACTGATCCAGCTTGCGCCACTGAAATCGGCACCCGTCTGCATTATACTGCTGGTCCAGCGATGTAATGCCTCCGTTGAGCGCGCTTCGGGGCGTCTGCCCTGTCGCTGCCTTGCGGACCCCGCCCGTTCTTGCGGTTGTTCATCCGTATTCAATTGCCCAGAGTTTAGGCGATCTGCCCGCCTGCGGCTTCTGACAAGGTGACTCATGAGTGAATATCCCGTCGACGAAGAGGCACGCGCAAAGCGCGAGTTCGCAAAAAAGATCAAGCAGGTCGAGAACGAGGCCCGGCGCAGAGCGATTCGAGACCGCCACTTGTTCAGGGGGCTGCAGATTGCACCCACGGCATCGTTCGAGAACGACTCGGGTGGCCGCCGGCCGGGCGACAACAACTGGGCCGGCTTCGGTTTTGACATCCACCCCCACGTCACCTTTGTATCGGCCTTCACACTGATTGTTTTCATCCTGCTGACGTTGATGTTCAAAGAGGACGCCAGCGCCTTTTTCACCAGCGCCATGGGCGGTATCACCAGCACCACCGGCTGGTTTCTGATCCTCGTATCGAACATCTTCATCCTGGCGGCCATCTATTTTGCGTTCAGCAGGTTCGGCCGGATCCGCATCGGTGGCCGCGACGCCAAGCCGGAGTTCTCGACGGTGGCCTGGTACGCCATGTTGTTGAGCGCCGGCATGGGCATCGGCCTGATGTTCTGGAGTGTCGGTGAACCCATGTATCACTATGCCTCTCCGTCGCCGATGTTCAACAATTTGGAGGCGCAGACACCGGAGGCGGCACAGGCCGCGATGGGTGTAACCTACTTCCATTGGGGACTTCATCCCTGGGCGATCTACGCGATCGTCGGATTGGGTTTGGCGTTTTTTGCCTACAACCGAGGGCTGCCGCTCACGATCCGCTCGGTGTTTTACCCCCTGCTCGGCGACAAGATCTACGGCTTCTGGGGCAACCTGATCGACGTGCTTTCGGTACTGGCCACCCTGGTCGGGCTCGCGACCTCACTGGGTCTCGGGGTGCAGCAGATCAATGCCGGACTCAACCACCTGTTCGGTGTCGAGATCAGTACCGCAACCCAGGTGACGCTGATTGCAGTCATCACGGGCTTCGCGACGATGTCGGTCATGGCGGGGCTTGATGCCGGCGTTAAACGCCTGAGCCAGGGAAACATGATCCTCGCCGCGGTATTCGTGCTGTTCCTACTGCTGGTCGGCCCGACCGTTTTTATCCTCAGTGGATTTACCCAAAACCTCGGTTACTACGCCACGATCTTTCCCGAACTCAGCCTGTGGACCGAGACCTTCCGTGATAGCAACTGGCAGGGTTCGTGGACAGTGTTCTACTGGGCCTGGTGGATCTCCTGGTCGCCCTTCGTCGGCATGTTCATCGCGCGCATCAGCAAAGGCCGGACAGTAAAGGAGTTTGTTCTGGGTGTGATCCTGATTCCGACTTTGTTGTCCTTTGTCTGGATGTCGGTCTTCGGCGGTTCGGCGATATTCCTGCAGGTTCAGGGAGCCACCGACATCGTCGCCGCAGTGAAAGACGATGTTGCCACCGCAATGTTTGTGATGCTGAGCAACTTCCCATTCTCTGAGGTGTTGTCTCTGGTGGCAGTCATATTGGTGACGATATTCTTTATCACTTCCTCCGACTCCGGTTCCCTGGTCGTGGATCATCTGACCTCAGGCGGCAAACTGGACTCTCCAACACCCCAGCGCGTGTTCTGGGCCGTCATGGAGGGCGTAGTGGCTGCCGTTTTGCTGATCGGTGGCGGCCTGACCACACTGCAAACGGCATCGGTATCCACCGGACTTCCCTTCGCTGTCGTCCTGCTGATCAGCGTCTATTCGCTTTATGTCGGGTTCTCCCAGGAGACCTATATCGAAGAGGCGGTCGAACGCGCCGTCATCGATGCCGAAGAGGAAAAACGCATGCAGGAGGCGCTCTCCTCCGTTGTTGAGCAGGGGGCCGAAACCTCTTAGCCCACGCTGGTTCACGCCGGGGATCCTCGTCAAATCAAGGCTCCCCGCACTGATTGCCACGTGAAAGACAACAGCCTCCACAGGCTCATCGTGACTTGCAGCTCGCGGAGCCGAATGCGGCCAATTCGTTGGAAACCGCCGAAAAAATCCAGCACTTCCTCCCAATGAAGGACCGTGTTCGGAGAATCAGCGCATTTGCCGGCCAAAGCCATCTGTACTGGTTGCGGTTGCGGCGTGGTGCCAGTGGGCTGCTTGATAGGTTCAGTAACCCTCAGCCGACCCACAAGCATCATCGGCAAGGCTCGCGAGCGTCGGACTAGCCGTTGCCAATCCAAGCGAGCGAAACACGAGCGATGGCGCATGATTGACCCCTTACACCCGCACCGACAGACCGTCGGCGAGCGATAGCCGGTAAGCCCGGTAACTGGGGATGCTTCCGACGAGGAAGCCTGCAGCCAGACCGCCGATCGCTATGAAGAGGCCGAATCGGCTCTCGATGATCGGCTGACCG
>CBFCWF010000098.1:0-14542 GCA_965601425.1 uncultured Chromatiaceae bacterium
ACCGGCGCCTGTGGAACAGGCGCGGGCGGCTCGACGCCCGGCGCCATCAGGGGCCCGAGCCGACGGTCGACCGGCTTGCCCAGGCGCGTCGTTGCAGAGGCCTCGAGATAGACCGGCGCACCGGGATCCCCGAGGGCCGCGGTCCATTCGCCGTTCGTGTCCGCGACCCCCTCGAGCACCTTGCGCTGCGCCTGCGGGTTCTGTTGCCAGGCCTCGATACGCACATCGGGTCGCAAGACCGCGGAATCGGCCGTGACTTTCAGTACCGGGCCTTTCGCGGTCTGCTCGATGCGCACATCGAAGGGCTCGCGTATCGCGAGACGAAGGCGTTTCTCACGCATGAAGGTGGGGCTCTCGACCGCGACCAGCAGTTCGACCGAGGGCCGCGCGACCGAGTCGCCGTATCGTATGTGGAAGCGGCCGGCACGGGCCTGCGCATCCGCGCCCGGGCCCTCGTCGACGCTGAGGTCCCGCGCCTCGCCATCCGCAGTCGCGGCCGCACGCAGCTCGAGCAGGCGCAGGAAGGCCGGTCGACTCACCAACTCACCGTGGTTGCTCAAATGGGCCTTGACAGCGATTTCCTCACCGACCGCGAGATGGCTGGGCACCTCGGAGACCTGCAGCTTCAGGTCGGTGACGACCATGACGCGGTTGTCCGGGTCCAGGTCGGCCTGCAGGCGCCATTCGCCCGGCTCGGGCGTGGCGAGGGTGATCAGGTCGTAGCCCTGATCACGGTACCAGGCCACCCCGGCAGGCAGATCACTGTCTGTAAACGCGTCGCCGGACGGGGCGTGCAGCACGACCGGCGCCGAGTCGGGCCGGCTGAATACCAGCACCGTCGCCTCGCTGATGCTGCCGTCGACGGTGAAGCGGTTGTCCTGCAAAGGCACCGCGTCCGGCGCGCCGACGGTTTCGAACATGCGCAGGAAGGCGCGCTGCAGTTCATCGGCCACAGCAACCTGCTGGTACCAGCCGCCACTGTCGCCCGCGAGGCGCTCCATCAACTCGTGATCGGCGCGCCCGGACAGCGCGATCGTGTGTATCTTGACCCCGGCGTCCTGCAGGCGCGGCAGCAACTCGCCCAGAATCCGGCTGCGCGACTTCGCGTTGTCGTCGGCCCGTTTCGAGACATCGACCATGCCGTCGGTCAGTAGCACCAGGTGCCGCGCCCGCGTGCCCGGCGTGCCGATCCAGTCGCGCGAGGCCTCGTCCAGCACCGTTTCGATATTGGTGAACTGCCCCGGTGAGCCAATCTGTTTGGACAGCGACTGAACGCGTGCTTTCCAGGCCTTGTCGACGTCGGCCACGGGCACCAGGTTGTCGACCCAGCGGGCAAAGGTCCAGACCCCGGCGCGGGTGCCGGGCTGCAGCAGGCCGGCGAGCATGCGCAATGCGGGGCGACGCAGGTTGTCGGGGTCATTCTGGCGCATGCTGCCGGAGATATCGATCAACACACGCACGTCGGAACCGCCGTCTGCCGCGACCGGCCCAACGTCGAGGCACAGCGCAACGAGCACCGAAAACAAGCACCGGATTGCGCCAACACGCACCGCTGACACGGGCATTTCGCCTCCCCCGACGAGAAAGGTATTCCTCGACCGGGTAACGGCCGGGCGACGAGGCCCTTTAACCGCTGTGGTAGGGACCCTTGCGACGCTGACCGGGCATTTCGAAGCGCCGGTAGGTCCACTGGTAATGTGCCGGGAACTCGCGCACGAGACGTTCGACATCGCGATTGAGCGCCGCTGCGGCGAGCTCGGGTGAAGGGTCCGAGATCGCCGGGTCGCCCTCGAAATAGTGTGCCCGGTAGCGGCGCCGCGCTGGATCGTAGACTGCGCAACAGAACAGCACCGCCGACCCATGACGCCGCGCCAGGCGGCTGATCAGCGTCATCGTCAGTGCCGGATGGCCGAAGAACGGGGCGACGACCCCGGACGCCCCCGCCGTCTTGGGGACCTGGTCCGGCAGTATCCCGACGATCTCGCCGCGCTGCAGTGTCGCGTGCAGCGCCTTGAGGCCCTGCCGATCGGTCGGCACCGGCGTGATCCCCGAACGCGCCCTACCCCGCCGCATCAGATCGTCCAGCACTACCAGTCTTGGCGGCCGGTAAAGCGCCGTCGCCGGCGAAATCCGGGTCGCCAGGTAGGCGATCAACTCCCAGTTGCCCAGGTGCGGCATCGTGAAGATCAGTCCACGCCCGCGCCTGCTCAGTTCGCGCCCGAACTCGAGAAAGCCGTTGTCGTCGACGGTCTCCCCCCAATCACGCGGACGACCGGTCCAGATCCGTAACATGTGCGCGAAGCTCCGACCGGTCTCGATCAGGTTGTCCCGCACCAGCTGCTCGCGCTGCCGCTCGTCCTTTTCCGGGAAACACATCGCGAGATTGGTACGCGCATAGCGCACCTCGCGCCCGCCCCTGCGGTAGAGCAGCCGGCCCACGGCCGCACCCAGCAGACCCGCCCAGTGAAAGGGCAGCAGCCCGGGCAGCCGGATCAAGCGTGCCAACAGCCAGTCACGCATCGGGCCACGCGCCGATCATTGAAGATTCTTTTGGGGCAGACATCGCTTGTTCGTCTATAAAAACTATTTTGCACCTAGACCAGGAGACGGCGCATGAGCAAGGCGGAACCTTCGGAATTATCGCCCAAACGGGCCCACCAGATGTTGCAGGATGACCCGCGCGCCGTGCTGGTCGATATCCGCTCGACCATGGAGTTCCTGTTTGTCGGCCATCCGACCGGCGCGGTACACGTGGCCTGGATAGACGAACCGGACTGGGACATCAACCCGCATTTCGTACCAGAGATCCGTAAACTGCTGCTCGGCGGCGCGGTATGCGACACTCTCGAGGGCTGCGCCCCGGTGATCCTGATCTGTCGCAGCGGAAAGCGCTCGGCGGAGGCCGGCAAGGTCCTGCTGGAGGCCGGGTTGAAGGGTGTCTACCACATCGACGAGGGCTTCGAGGGTGATCTGGATGACCACCACCAGCGTGGCAATGTCGGAGGCTGGCGATTCCACGGCCTACCGTGGGAGCAGTGCTGACCGGGCGACGGGGGGCATGTTAGGCTGCGCGCGAGTGTTACACGCTGAAAGTCCCGCATGGCATCCGAAGTCACCCGGTGCACACCGGAACACATCGATTCACTGAACACGCTGCTTGGCCGCTATGGCATGCAGATCGGGCACGTCGCCGCGGATGCCCCGATCCCGGGGTCCTTCTGGGGCGGGAGTGAGGCGGGGCTGGTCGGCGACCGTCTGTTCCTGCGCGGCGACACGCCGCTGCACTCGGCGCTGCACGAGGCCTGTCATTTCATCTGCATGGACGAACGGCGGCGGCGCCAGCTGCACACCGATGCCGGCGGCGACGTCGCGGAGGAAAATGCAGTGTGCTATTTGCAGGGACTGATGGCCGATCGTATCCGGGCCTATGACCGCGGCCGACTGTTCGCGGACATGGATGCCTGGGGATACAGCTTCCGCCTCGGCTCTGCCCGGGCCTGGTTCGAGCAAGACGCCGACGATGCGCGGACCTGGCTGCTCGAGCGGGGTATCATCAACGAACAACAACGCCTGACCGGCCAACTGCGACATCAACAATGAACGAGAAGACGGACTCACCCATGATCAAGAAGTGTTTGTTCCCCGCCGCCGGCTATGGCACGAGGTTCCTGCCGGCAACCAAATCCATGCCCAAGGAGATGCTGCCGGTGGTCGACAAGCCGCTCATCCAGTACGGGGTGGAAGAGGCGATGCAGGCCGGCATGTGCAATATCGGGATCGTTACCGGCCGGGGCAAGCGGGCGCTGGCCGACCACTTCGACGTCAGTTATGAACTCGAACACCAGATCAGCGGCTCCTCCAAAGAGGGCCTGTTGAAGGACATCCGCAAGGTCCTCGATGACTGCACCTTTTCCTACACCCGGCAGTCAGAGATGAAGGGCCTCGGTCACGCGATCCTGACCGGAGAAACCCTGATCGGCCGCGAGCCTTTCGGGGTCATCCTGGCCGATGATCTGTGCGTCGGCGACGGTGAGGGCGTGCTCGCCCAGATGGCAAAAATCTACGCGAAGTACCGGTGCAGCATCGTCGCGATCGAGGAGGTGCCGCATGAGGAGGTACACAAATACGGGGTGATCGCGGGCTCCGAACTGGAGGAAGGCGTCTATGTCGTCTCAGACATGGTCGAGAAGCCATCGCCCGAGGACGCACCGACCGACCTCGCGATCATCGGTCGCTACATCCTGACGCCGGACATTTTCGACGTCATCCGAGAAACACCGCCCGGGCGCAACGGCGAGATCCAAATCACGGATGCGCTGCAGATCCAGGCGCGCAAGAACATGGTACTGGCCTATCGTTTCAAGGGGCGCCGGTTCGACTGCGGCAGTGTCGATGGCTTCGTCTCGGCCACCAACTACTTTTACGAACGCTGGAAGGAACACGAACAGCAGGGATAGTGCCTCTGCCCGACGGTGCGCCGTCCGGGTCTCAGTCGGGAAACAGACGCAGGAATGCGGCCGCCTTGTCCAGGCTCTCCTGATACTCGGCCGCACAGTCCGAATCGGCCACGATGCCACCACCGGCCCAGTAATAGAGGTCACGGCCCCGCTTGAGCAGGGTGCGGATGGTGATGCTGCTGTCCAGGTTGCCGTCGAAACCGAGCCTTATCACGCTGCCGCAATAGGCCTCGCGCCGCACCGGCTCCAGTTCGTCGATAATCTGCATCGCGCGCCGCTTTGGCGCGCCGGTGATCGAACCGCCGGGAAAACCGGCGCGCAACAGATCGATCGCGTCCCGGTCGGCACGCAGACGCCCGCTGACCGTGCTGACCAGGTGATGCACGGTGGCAAAGGACTCGACCTGAAACAAACCGGGGACCGCGATCGAGCCGGGTTCGCAGACCTTGCCGAGATCGTTGCGCAAAAGATCGACGATCATTAGATTCTCGGCACGGTCTTTCGGGCTGCTCAGCAACGCCGCGCGCAGCGCCGCATCATGCTCTGCGGTGTGTCCGCGCGGCCGCGTGCCCTTGATCGGGCGCGTCTGCACCACCCGGTCACGAACGCTCAGAAACTGCTCCGGCGAAGAACTCAAGATCTCACCGAAGGGATACTCGAGCAGCGCACCGTAGGGGGCCGGATTGTCGAGACGCAAACGCTGATAGAGTGTCCATGCATCGTGCGGTGTGCGCGCCCGGAAGCGCTGGGCGAGGTTCACCTGGTAGCAGTCACCTTCGCGAATGTAGTGTTTGATGCGGTCGAAGCTGCGGGCATACGCATCGCTGCCCATGCCGCGCTCGCACACGCTGCCCCAGCGGGCCCCACCGGGTGGTGTCGGCATCGGCGAATCGACGGCGAGCAGGCGTCGCAACACCGATTGCCGGCGCTGCCGGCCGCGTGGGTCGCGGCCCTGGTACACGAACCAGCTGCGGCGGCGCGCATGATCGACCACCACCGCCCAGTCGTAGAGACCGACCGCCATATCGGGCCAACCCGGCAGGCCCGGACGCGACGCCAGCATGCCGGACGTGCGGGCCAGGTCGTAACCGAGGAACCCGATCGCGCCACCGGCGAACGGCAGGTCCGCACCCGTCGCCGCCGGTTCGCCCAGCGCCCTGCGCAGCACAGTCCAGGGATCGTCTGGCGCACGCTGCGGCCCCTGGCCGGACCGGTCGAGCAGGGTGACGCCGTCGCGGCTGCTCAGCGTCAGGTAGGGATCGGCCGCCAGGACGTCATGGTAGGCACCGCCGGATTCGGGAAAACCGCTGTCCAGCCAGACCGGCCACGGCAGCTCACGCAGTGCTGCATAGTAAGCCCGGCTGTCGGGCAAGTAGCGCAGACGTACGAGTTCCGGATCGACCAAGGTACTGTCCCCTGCCGGGTGACCGGCTCGGCCGGCGCGGGGCTTGCGGCCAGCCGCTCCTGGGCCGCCTATCTTAGCGGCAAACGACCGGGCACGAAAAAGGCCGGCACCGGGCGGCGCCCGGTACCGGCCGTGTGTTCGAGGCGGCTCGCGCCTCGAAACGGGCCGCAGTTGCTGCGGCTCAGAAGAGGTCGAACACGATCTCGGCGCGACGGTTCGGCGCGAGACAGTCGAGGGCTGTTTGGCCGCGCAGGCCCTCACACAGCTCGAGCGGCTCGGATTCTCCCTTGCCGACCAATTCGATCATCTGTGGGTCGATCCCGGCATTCTCGACCAGATAGTCGTTCACCGCGCCCGCACGCCGCTGCGACAGCGCCATGTTGTAGTCTTCGGTGCCGACGCGGTCGGTATGTCCGGTCACGCGCACCGACTGGATGTTACCCTTCGACTTCGCGTCGCTGACCAGCGCGTCAATCGCCGACGTCGCGCCCGCATCCAGATCGGAGCTGTCAAATGCGAAGTTCACCTTTCCCTCGGCCGGCGCGATCGCGACCGGGGCAACCGGGGCGGGTTCTTCTTCGGCCACCTCGGCCTCCTTGCCGTCACAGCCGACGATCGCCTGCTCTATCGCCCAGTAGTTCGTGTGCACGCATTCGCCGGCGGAGTTGCGCCAGACCTCACCACTGGAGTTGAACCAATAACCTTCGTCTGCGAATACCTGCGAGCCGCCGGCCATGGCCGCCATCAGTACTGCTAGATGAATGATCCGGGTTTTCATTTCGACCTCCTCACAGGACGTTAACAAACGTAAAAATTAGGGTTTTCCCAGGTTGAGCCTAGTATAGCCCCTTGTTCAGGTTTGCGCGCTTGCGATAAAGCAAGCAGAGGCCCCCTCGGGGCACGCACTGCAGCGCCGCGACGGCTGCACAATGCCGCTTTCGCAAAGGAACGACCCCGTGTCCCGTTGCGGTGCGCAATGCGTGAGGCGCGCACCAACAGGCACCGCGCGCAGACGTCGTCTGGGCCGGCAGCCAGGTCAGGCGACAGCGCTCAATGGTGCATAAATTGCTTAAAGGCGTCACATGGTCCGGCGACAAAGGGGCCCAAGGGAGCAATGAAATACGCAGAGACGGAACAACAGGGGCCCGTCATCTCAACGCAACTTCCGGCCGAGAGGCGCATCGAGGCGCGTCTCGCGTATCTCTACGGAAGTGACCGGTCGGCGCAGGTCGCCCGGCGCATCGCGCGGCTGCTCAATACCCATCGCCAACTGCGCCGCCGCGTCGTCGAGGGGCCACTCTGGTCACAAGAAGACACGGTGCTGATCACCTATGGCGACAGCGTCCAGTCGACGGCCCAGCCGCCGCTGCCGACGTTGCACGCGTTCCTTAAACAGCACCTGCAGGATGCGTTCAGCATGATTCACATCCTGCCTTTCTTCCCTTGGAGTTCCGACGACGGCTTTTCGGTCACGGACTTTCGCTCGGTCAAGCCGGAACTCGGCAGCTGGCATGACCTGCGCCGGATATCCGAGGACTTCGACCTCGCGATCGATCTCGTACTGAACCACTGCTCTCGCGAGAACCTGTGGTTCGTTGACTACATCTTCAGCGAGCAACCCGGCTGCCGGTATTTCATCGAGGTCGACCCAGCGACCAATGTGTCGATGGTGACACGCCCCCGCCCCACCCCGCTGCTCAGCGGCGTGCGCACCCAGACCGGGATGCGCCACGTCTGGGCGACGTTCAGCAACGACCAGATCGACTTCAACTACGCCAATCCGGACGTGCTGATCGAGTTCATCGACATCTTGCTGTACTACATCCGACGCGGCGCACGCATGATCCGACTCGATGCGGTGGCCTATCTGTGGAAAACGATCGGCACCCGCTGCATCCACCTGCCGCAGACCCACCAGGTGGTCAAGCTGTTCCGCGACGTGCTCGAACTGGTCGAACCCGGCGCACTGATCATGACCGAGACCAACGTGCCGCACGCGGAAAACATGAGCTATTTCGGCGCGGGCGACGAGGCCCACGTGATTTACCAGTTCAGTCTCCCGCCGCTGCTGCTACACGCGTTGCACGCCGGCAACGCCGAGTACCTTAACGCCTGGGCAGCCGGGCTCGAGGCCTTCGAGACGCCACCCGGATGCACCTATCTGAACTTCACTGCATCGCACGACGGCGTCGGCCTGCGACCGCTCGAGGGCCTGGTGCCAGCGACGGAGGTCGACGCACTGCTCGAGACGATGCGCCGGCGCGGCGGGTATATCTCGACGAAGTCGAACAGTGACGGCACGGAGAGTCCCTACGAACTCAATATCAGCTATTTCGACGCATTCCGCGACAGCGAGGGGGACAACCGTTGGCATATCCCGATGTTCATGGTCTCACAGATCGTGGCCCTGTCGTTCAAGGGCATCCCGGCAGTCTACCTGCATTGCCTGACCGCGACCCCGAACGATACGCTCGGGGTCGAGCGCACCGGCATGACGCGTTCGGTCAACCGGCGCAAATGGGACAGGGCGGAACTCGAGCGCTTGCTGAACGACCCGGCGACAGAGACCGGGAGGGTGTTCGCTCAGTACCGACGCCTGCTCGCGCTGCGCCGCCGGCAGCCGGCATTTCACCCGGATGCGGCCCAGCAACTGCTGGCCATCGACGACAGCGTATTCTGTTTCGAGCGCATCGCGCGTGATGACGTCCAGCGCATCCTGGTCGTCGCCAATCTGTCGTGTCGCACCGTCGGACTCTCGCTCGCGCGGCTGCCGGCCGACTTGCCGCAACGCGGCGATCTGCTGGAGATCCAGACGCCCAGGATCGCCGCTGGGTCACTGACACTGGCACCCTACGCGGTATTCTGGTTTAGTCGGCGTGAATGAACCGCAGCGGTTCCCGCACGCGCAACACCCCGACGCCATGAAAACCCCTGCCGCGATCATCTTCAGCGACCTCGACGGTACCCTGCTGGACCACGAGGACTATCGCTTCGACGCGGCGGCACCGGCCCTGGCCGCCGTGCGTGCCGCCGACATACCGCTGATCCTGACCACCAGCAAGACCCTGGCCGAAATCGCAGAAATCAATCAGGCGCTCGAAAATCCGCGGCCGGCGATCGTCGAGAACGGTGGTGCGCTGTGTTTCCCGCTGGCGCATGCCTCTCCGTTCCTGCCGCCGGACCACGAGGTCATCGACGGCTATGCCGTCGTGCGCCTCGCGGCGCCCTATGGCGTGGTGCGCGATTTCATCCAGCGGCAAAGATCCGCGCATCGCTGGCAACTGCGCGGCTTCGGCGACATGACGGCATCCGAGGTGGCCGAGCTGACCGGGCTCGACCTTGCGGCGGCGGCGCGCGCGCGGCAACGTCTGTGTGCCGAGCCGTTCCTGTGGCTGGACGACAGGGCCCGATACGAACGACTGCGCGACGAGGCGTCGGCGGCGCGGCTTCGGATCACCCGGGGCGGGCGCTTCCACCACCTGATGGGGCAGACCAGCAAGGCCGAGGGCATGCGCAGGATGCGCGCGCTGCTCGCCGCCGACACGGCGCAGGCACCGCTCGTCATCGCGCTTGGCGATAGCGAAAACGACACGGAAATGCTGCAGAATGCCGACATCGCCGTCGTGATCCGGCGGCCGGACGGGACACACCTCGCCGTGCACGGCATCCGGCAGACCCTGTTCACCGAGCAGCCGGGGCCCGCCGGCTGGAACGCCGCGGTACTGCAGATTCTGCATGAAACCGGCATTGGCCCAGCGGAGACCTGAGGGGGGATCGGCAATTGGACTTCTTTCAGAACGGCGCCATCACGACGCTGCACATGCTGTGCCGCCGCCCGATCGAGGAAATGGAGGCGGAACTGAAGGGTTTCTCGGCCGAACGCCCGATGGCGCTGATCCTGCCAAGCCTCTACTCGGAGCTCGAAGGCCCGGCGCTGCCGAAGATCGTCGATGAACTCCGGCAGGCAAGCTATATCGGTGACATCATCGTCGGCCTCGACCAGGCCGACGAGCGGCAGTTCGACCATGCGCGGCGCTTCTTTTCCACACTGCCACAGAAGGTGCACATCTTGTGGAACGACGGTCCCTGGCTGCGCGAAATCGATGCCGAACTGCAGTCGCAGAATCTCGCGCCGACCCAGGCCGGCAAGGGCCGCAATGCATGGTACTGCCTTGGCTATGCACTGGCGCTCGAACACTGCGAGGCGATTGCGCTGCACGATTGTGACATCCTGACCTACGATCGCAGCCTGCCCGCACGCCTGTTCTATCCAGTGGCCAACCCGGCGTTCAGCTTCGACTTCTGCAAAGGCTACTATGCGCGCATCGACGGCAAGCGGCTGAGTGGCCGCGCGACGCGGCTGTTCGTGACCCCGCTGCTGCGGGCATTGAAAAAGGTCGTGGGTCCAATGGACTACCTGGATTTCATGGACAGCTTCCGGTACCCGCTGTCCGGCGAATTCTCGCTGAGCCGCGGCTTCGTCAAGACACTGCGCATCCCGGGTGACTGGGGCCTCGAGATCGGCGTGCTATCCGAGGTCTACCGGACGCTGGCGCGCAGCAACGTATGCCAGGTCGACATCGCCGACCAGTACGACCACAAACACCAGGAGCTGTCGGAAGCCGACGCGAGCAGCGGGCTGGTGCGCATGAGCGTGGAGATCGCCAAGTCGCTCTACCGGAAGCTCGCGACCGAGGGCGTCACGCTGTCGACCGAAGACTTTCGTTCCATCAAGGCCAGCTATTACCGCATCGCACTGGACGCGACCGAGCAGTATTTCTTCGATGCCAAGATCAACGGCCTGCGGTACGACCGTCACCAGGAGGAAAGCAATATCGAGGTGTTCGCGCAGAGCATCATGGCGGCCGGCGAGACCTTCCTGAGCAACCCGATGGAGTCACCTTTCATCCCCAACTGGAACCGGGTCCAAGACGCGTTTCCCGATGTCTGCGAGCAATTGCTGCGCGCCGTCCGCGCCGAGCACTGAACCGCGTCAATCGGCGAGCCGTCCGTTCGCCACCGCCGAATAACGCTGGCGCATCGCGGTCCATTCGATCAGACGCGTCTGCACCCGGCCATTGCAGCTGTCCTGCGGATAGATGCCGTCGGCGTCCGGACTCCCCGCCGGCATGCCGGTCAGCAATGCCATCACCTGATCCGCGTGTGCCGCGGCGTAGACATGGAACTCACCGCGTCCGGCCGCCTGCCTGACATCCGCACGCAACATCAGGTCGCGCGCATTGGCGGCCGGAATCACGACCCCCTGGTGGCCGGTCAGGCCGCGCGCCGCGCAGATATCGAAAAAGCCCTCGACCTTTTCGTTGACCCCGCCAACCGCCTGCACCTGGCCATGCTGATTGACCGAACCGGTCACGGCCAGCGACTGGTCGAGCGACAGGTCACCGATCGCGGACAGGAGTGCGCACAGCTCGCCGAGCGAGGCGCTGTCACCCTCGATCATGCCGTAAGACTGTTCGAACACCAGGCTCGCGGACAGCGACAGCGGCTGATGACGCGCATAGCGATTGGCCAGGTAGGCCGACAGGATCATCACGCCCTTGCTGTGGATCGCACCGGCCAGGTCGGCCTGGCTTTCGATATCGACCAGCTCCCCACTGCCGATCCTGGCCGTCGCGCTGATCCGCGTCGGACTGGCAAAGGCCTGCTCGCCCGTCTGGATCACTGCCAGGCCGTTGACCTGACCGAGCTGCCGCCCCTGCGTATCGATCAGCAGCGTGCCGCGCAGGATCGCGTCCTGCAACCGGCGCCGCAGTTGGTCCGCACGGCCCAGCTGTGCGTCCACCGCCTGCTGTATGTGCGCGGCATCGATGATTTCCTTGTCGCCGTCCTGGCGGGCGAAATAGTCCGCCTCCTGCAGGAGGCGGCTAAGGCTGCCCAGGTGCAGCGACAGCTTCTCGCCGTCGCCGGCACGGCGTGACGCCCAGTCGATCACGCGTGCGACACCGTCGCGGCTCATCCGTTTGAGCGCGTCACGCGCCAACAACGTCGCGATCAGATGCGCATAGGCCGTTTCGCGCCCGTTGCCGCGCGGCATATCCTCGTTGAAATCGGCAACGACGCTGAACAAGGGTCCGAAATCCGGGTCGTAGGCCTTCAGCAGATAGTACAGGTGGCGTTCCCCAACCAGTGCGACCTTGAGCCGCAACGCAATCGGCTCGGGCTCGAGCGACACGGTCTCGACCAGGCCGAACAGGCGCCCGACCGGCTCGATGCGGATCTCCTCGCCATTCAATGCGCGCTTCAGCGCATTCCACGCAAACGGCTGCTGCAACAGCTTGTCCGCGTCGAGCACCAGGTAGCCGCCGTTGGCGCGATGCAGCGCGCCGGGCCGGATCAGCGTGAAGTCGGTGGTCAGGGTGCCCATCTGCGCGACGTGCTCGATCCGCCCGACGAGGTTCTGGTAAGTGGGGTTGTCCTCGTAGACCACCGGCGCACCCTCGCCGCTGCCGTTGCCCACCAGCAGGTTCACCCGGTAACGGGTGAAGCGCGGATCGTCCGGAGACGGGCCATCACTGCGCTCGTCGGGCAGAAACAGTGCCCCATGCTCCACGACGTCGGCGCCCAGCGCGCCCAGGTAATCGAGCACCTCGGGCAGGTCGGCATAGCGCTCCTGTAGTTCCGCCAGCAACTGGTCGACAGTCAGTTGAGTCACTTCCGCATCCAGCGCGCGAAGGCGCTGGCGCAACTCGCGCTTCCAGAGCGGGACACGGCCCAGCGTGCGGCGCAGCTCTTCCTTGAGTTCATCGAGCGCGGCCTGCAGACGCGTCTGTTCCGCCTCTTCCAGGGCCTGGAACTCGCTCGGGTTGAGCGCCTTGCCGTCCTTCATCGGCATCAGGCTGAAACCGGAAGGCGTCGAAATCAGGGAGATGCTGCGCTCGCTCGCATGCCGTCCGAGCCTGCTGGCGACGTCGTCCTCGCGCCGTTTGAACTCGTCGTGGATCTCCTGTGAGCGACGGCGGTATTCCTCACTCTGGAACGCGGCCGGCAGCGCCGACAGCAGGTCCTCGACCAGCTGTTGCAGATCGCGCCGCAGCTCGCCACCGCGTCCGGACGGCAGGGTCAGCGCATTCGGGCGCTCCGGTCGGGCGAAATCGGCAACATAGCAGCAGTCTGCCGGCCTCGCCTCCTCAGCGGCCCGGGTGGCCAGCACGCGTGTCAGAAGGTGGTGTTTCCCGACACCCGGTGAACCCATCAGATAGAGGTTGTAGCCCTGGCGGTCGATCCCGGTGCCAAACTGGATCGCGCGCAGCACGCGATCCTGACCGACCGGATCGTCCTGTGGTGGAAGCTGCGAGGTGTCGCTGAAATCCAGCGCCGCCAGGTCACAGGCATGGATCAGCTGATCGGCGCACAGCGCGACCAGTGGGGTCCCGGCAGCGCGTGCATCAAGCACCGGATCTCTGGTCAAAGATACTCCGGTAGTCTTGCCCGGATCCGTTCCGGCGATTGCGTGGTCAGATCGCTCGCGATCTCATCGCTGACCAGCCCGCGCAGCGCACCGGATTGATGCTTGCGCATCAATCCGAGGAAATGCGGGGCTGCCATCACGTAGAGCTTGCCGAAGGCATGGTCGTTGCGTCCCTTTTCCAGGTGCTTGCAGACTTCCGCGGCAAAGCGGTTGGCCGCCTCTTGCTTGGCCTCGTTGCCGGTACTGTAGTTGTGCGCCGCACCGCCATTGCCTCCGCGCCCACCGCGATCGCTGACCAGGTCACCCTCGTGCAGGCGTGCCTCGGGGTTGCTCAGGGTCTCGATCTCGCACAGTGAACTGGCCGGTTTGTCCGCGGTAAAGAACCGCGCCCTGCTGGCATCCGCCGCAACGACCCAGATTTTGCTCATAGGACCCTCCTCTTTTTTTCATGGAGCGGCTGCGACCCGCACGGCCACAACCTTGTGTGCCTCCGGCGGCCAGACACTACCCCCGCCACCTGCAAGCTTCGGGTTTTACCGCCAGGTCCGAAAGCGAAATCCGACAGTTTATTGACTGCCGACAAGCGGTTCGGCGGCGGTCTGCCGCAATGGCCGCCCCACAGCAGAATCGCACGGCACGCAGGACAAGTGTAGTCGCCGGATGCGGCCGGGCAGCGTTGGGGCGCGGCTGTTCGCCTCAGGATGCCGCAGCGACCCGCTGCGGCACCGTCTTGACCGACTCGACGATACCATCGACCGCGACGGCGCAGCCCGCCTCAACCGCCAGCGCGGACCGGCAGTCATGGATCACCATCGCCGTCGCGATCGCCGCGGCATCGGCGATTTCACGCAAGGACAGGCCGCACAGGGCCTGGACCTTGCGGTACCAGGGTTCGAGGAGCTGCTGCGTCTCGGCCAGCGACAGCCGCGACAGGGCGCTGCGCTCGGCGCGCCCGACGGCTACCTGCGCATCGAGCCCCTGGTGTCCCAACTGACCCAGGGTCGCGAACATCAGGCGGAGCAGGCCGGGGCCCTGTTCGTCGGCCTCATCCGACAGAAACACCGTGCCCGGCCGTAGGCGATCGGGTTCAAAAGAGAACGAATGGAACAGCATCGTGCCGGCCATCCTGCCGCCGGCGGCTACGAGGGTCTCGGCGTGGGCGCCATGTTCGGAGATGATGAGCTTGCGCAGCGTGCGGTGCAGCAGGTCCGCGGCCTCGACGATCTGTTCCGCATGCGTGCTGCTCATGAT
>CBFCWF010000099.1:0-14502 GCA_965601425.1 uncultured Chromatiaceae bacterium
GATCGCGAAGCTCGCCGGCATCGCGCCCTACTTCCACCTCTACGATGGCAGCGGCAAGCTGATCGAGGTGCTGCCGAATCCACACCTCGACATGGAATACGGTATCGGACCGGCCGCCGCGGCCACGCTCGCGGAGATGGGCGTGACGGTGCTGGTCGCACGCAAGACACCCGGACCGAAAATGGAGGACGTGCTGGTCGCCAGCGGGGTGCGCATCGTGCGGCGGATCGGCACCGTGCAGGACGTGGTCGACGAACTCAGGGAATAAGCCATGGCCCCGCGTATCCTGATGCTTTGCCTGCTGTGCACGGTCGGTCCGGCCTGGAGTCTGGACGGCAACGCGATCCTGGCCCAGGTCGATCGCAACCTCGCGCCCGATTCGTACGAGATGTATCGCAAGCTGATCAACCAGGAACCGGACGGCAGCCGCAAGGAGTTCGTCCTCTACACCGCAAAGAAGGGGCGCGAGAGCATGCTTGCGTTGTTCCTCGCACCGCCGACCGAGCTGGGCCGGACGACGCTGCGCCTCGGGGACAACATGTGGCTGTACATTCCCGAGGTGGGCAAACCGCTGCGTATCACCAGCCTGCAGTCCGTGGTCGGCGGAATCTTCAACAACTCCGATCTGATGCGCCTGGAATTCGGCACCGAGTACGCGGTGCAGGAGGCCATAGAACAGCAGGACGAGTACGTACTCGAGTTGAAGGCCAAAAGCGACGCGGTGGCCTACGACCGCCTCAAGATGCGGGTCGACCGCGCACGCCTGTTGCCAACGGTGATCGAGGCCTATGCCGCCAGCGGCCTGTTGGTCAAGACGCTGCGCTACAGGAAGATCAAGGACTATGGGGATGGGCTGGTGCGACCGTCGGTACTGGAGACCGACAGCCCGCTGTACCAGGGTTACAAGGCGGTCATGCTGTTCGCGAAAATCAAGCCGCGTGACTTTCCCGACGAGGTATTCAGTCTCAATTACATGCCCCGGGCCCAGGAACTCCGATAGACCCTGGACGATCCATGCAACGTCCCTGGACATTGCTGATCCTGCTGCTGAATCTTAGCGCCGCACCGGTCGCACAGGAGGAGGAATTCACGTTCGACGCAGAGGCGTTCGAGCCCAAACTGTTCGAATTCACCGGCTATATCGAGGGCGAACCCGAGTATGGGCGCGCGAACCCGGATGGCGCGCTGTACCAGCTGCAGTTCTTCGGCCGCGACCCGCAAAAGCATCTCGAGAGTTTCACCGGCACACTGGAACTGGAGGGGCATCTGCGCAAAGGCATCGCCAGCCTCCACTTCCAGACGCATTCCGAGGTGGTTTCGGATTACCTAGACGACGGTGATGACCACGAACTGTACCAGGGGTATTTCACCCTGCAACCCAGCGCGGGGCTCGCGCTCGATCTGGGCAAGAAGGCGAACCGCTGGGGCAAGGGCTATGCCTGGAACCCGGTGGCCTTCGTGGAGCGCGCGAAGGACGCGGGTGACCCGGACCTCGCACGCGAGGGCTTCTGGATCGCCGGCGCCGACTGGGTCAAGCGCTTCGGCGGCCCGCTCCAGACCCTCGCGCTGACGCCGCTGGTGCTGCCGGTCCGCGACGACCTCAATGAGGATTTCGGCAAGTCCGGCTACGACAATGTCGCGGCCAAGCTCTACCTTTTGTATCGTGACATCGACTTCGACTTCATGTTTCTGAGCAACGGCAGCCGCAGTTCGCGTGTCGGCATGGACTTCTCGAAGAACCTGGCCCCCAATTTCGAGATCCACGGCGAACTCGCCTATATCAACGACGTCACGCACCCTACCCTGACGGCTGGGTGCAAGACCGGGAAACCGCGCATCGAGGACGAGGTCAGCTACCTGATCGGCACCCGCTACCGCAGCAGCGACGATGTCACGCTGATCCTCGAGTATTACAAGAACGGCCTGGGCAACGACAGGGAAGACCAGGAGCAGTTCTACCGCTGCGTGCACCGGGCCTGGGAGAGCGACGATCAGGACCTGATCGACGGTCTCCCGGTCGGCAAGGACCTGGACAAGGGCCCTTTCAGCCGACCCAACCCGATGCGCCGTTACATGAACCTTCGGGTCTGGTGGGAGGAGCCGCGCAACCTGCTGTATGTCACGCCGGGGGTGCAGGTCCTATACAACCTCGAAGACCACAGCTTTTCGGTCTCACCCGATATCAGCTACACGGGCTTCGAAAACCTCGAACTGCGTCTGCGCGCTACCGTGCCGGTCGGCGATTCGCTGACCGAGTGGGGGGAAAAACCGAACAAGTACAAACTGCAGTTGCGCGCCCGGTACTATTTCTGAGGTGCGGCCCGCCGGGGGCCGAAATCAGGGGTCGTACCGCGGGAAACGACGGCGTTCGAAGGCCACTGACGCTGTAGGCCGGGGGCGCGACGCGTTGCAACAGGCGGGGCACAGGTCGAAAACGCATGGCCCGGGTCCGGCAACCGCGGACCAGCCGAACGCGGAGGTCAAACGTGGAACCGACCCGTCCTCGTGATTCCTGGGGCCTCTGTAAGACTCAGAGCCCCGCTGTTGGACCACGAGGGCGGGTCGACAAGGCGACGCCGGATGCGGATCGCGGCGTTACTGATTCACCGGCGATTCCGGATCCAGCAGATAAGCCATCACGTCACTGATCTGTTTCTCAGTCAGCACACCGTTGGTCCCGAAGCGCGGCATGTGGGTGCACGGGAAGTACGTATGCGGACTGTAGATCACCTCGTACGTGTAGTTCTGAATCGCCTCGTTGTTGCCGCGGAGCTTACCGAAGTTCTTCAGAGTCGGGCCGAGCGTCCCGTAGGTGCTCTCGTTCGGATCCATCTGGTGGCAGGCATAGCAGTTGCCGCCGGGGTCACGCTTGCCGTGGTCGTCGTTGCGATGACCGACACGGAAACCATAGCCGGAGCGCGCAACCGCCTCGCCGGCCTTCCAGTCGCCGAGCTTGATCCCGCCCTCGGGCTTGACGATCGATGCCCTGGCGAGCTCGGTGACCTTGGCCAAGCTGTCGGCGTCCAGCGCGGCGCGACCGCCCCCGGAACACAGCTTCTGCAGTTCGTCCTGCGTCTGGCGATCGCGCACGGTACCGCCCTCCTGGGTCGGCGCATCGAGCTTGAAGCCGCCGGCGTCAAAGATCAGGTACTCGGCCAGCGCCTCCGGCGTCATCGACGTGTAGCCGGCCTCGTCGTCCGCGACGGTGGCACACCCGGCGACCAGGATGAAGCCGAAGGTACTGCCCAGGATCATTTTCTTTTGTTTGCTGTAAGCCATCTTTTTTCTCCTATGCGAGGTCGCGATCAGCGTTTCATGTCGGGCAGAATCGCGGGCTGGCCGCGCGCCGCATCGGTCCAGTAGGAGATCACCGCGATCGATGCATCCGAACCGGCGACGCTCCGACCCTGACGCATTTGCCAGTAGCAACCACGCACGCGGTGCTGGCTGCTGCGCACGTTCTGATGGCCTACACGGTAGGCCGGCCAAGAGATGGCCTTGGTCCACTCTTCCGGCGCATTGACGTTCGGCAGCACCGAAGCGCGAATGCGTTTCCCGCTCTCGCCATGACAGGTCGCGCAACTGAAGTCCATGATCCCGGCGCGGCGATTGAACATCACCTTGCCCGCGTCACGCATCGCGATCTCCAGCGGGTGCTCCATTGGCGGGTTCCACGCATAACCGCTCGACTGGCTCGCGATGTAGGTCTGCAGGCGCATCATGTCCGAGTTCGAGCCATGCCGCTTTTTCACGGCCGGGTCGTCCGGGGCGAAACCCTGCAGCGTCGTCATGCAGTGCACCAGCCGGGTCTCCAGGTCCATGACCTTGCCGGTGTCCTTGAAGTAGCGCGGCATCTCCACGTAGGCGCCTTCCAGTACTCCGGGGCCTTTGCCGAAGTCGCAGCCTTCCAACGAAACATTGTTGGGACCCCGCTTCTCCTTGAACAGCTCCTCGCCCTCTTCCGCGGTCCATTGGGCCGGGTTGTCGGGCATCATCATCAGGTTCTGCTCGCTCTGCGACAGGTAGGGTGAACCGGAGGCCTCGATCAGCTCCGTGAGTACCTCTTCGGGCGCCTTGTAATCATCTGCCGCCGCAGTGGTGGCGACGGCCAGTGCGATGGGCACCAGAAACGCACGTTTGTTTCGCATGGTGGCGATCCTCCTAACGGGTTGAATTGAGCGGTCTTTTGGATTGCTTTTATAGTGAATTTCTTCTTGCACGCCGTATCGGTGATTACGGCGCATCGCGCAATCATAGCCGGATTGCAGGATGCTTGGCACCTCCAATTGTCGATTTTTTGCACCCGACCTGGCGCCCGAAAACCGTCTCACGCCCATTGACGCGGCGCAAAAAACAATAAAAATCATCAGGGGAAACCGGCCGGCCCGCGGCGAGTCGCAGGTCGCACCGCCCGGGTCATGCAGCGCCACGCCGGACCGAGGCCTCCGGCGCCGTTCCCGGCGCTTGTCGGTCTAGTCCACCCAGTGCAGCACATCGCGGATGACGGACCAGCGGTGTGCCGTCGCCGCTGCCTGTCTGCCGAGGATCCAACGATCGTAGAGAATGTCGTTCGCACGGCTCTTCTTGTGCAGATCGATCCACAGATTCAGGTAATCCGCCCAGGCCCCGGCCTTGTAGGGCAGCGGAAAGGCCAGCGGCAATTCACCGGCCCCTTCCGGCACCACGACCGAGTACTCCGGGTAGAGCAGACTCCAGGCCGCGGCCTCCTGCGCCGGCATGGCCATGACATCGAAGGTCTTGCCCCGGTCCTTGATGAAGTGCAGTGGAGAAGCCACCTCCCGAAACTCCGCAAAAGGCAATGCCATGGCGCCACGCCTGCGAAAATAATTCGTTTCCATCAACGCGACCGACAGCCCGCGCATCTTCGCAACCGCGTCCAGGTCGTAAAAGCGGTTGCGCGTGTGATCCGACACCAGAAAGGCGGCCACCAGGTCCAGATAGGGTTCGGAGAAGGTCAACTCGACGGCCAGGTCCGGTGACGCCAACAGACCGGTACCGATATCGCAATCACCGAGGTTCAGGTGTACCGGTATCGCCGGCTGATACTCCACCGGGAAGAACGCCAGGCTGACACCCAGGCCGGCCGCGAGCTCGTGCATCACTGCGATGTCGTAGCCGACCAGCTCGTCTGTCCCGTTGAAATAGGAAAACGGCAGCCGATCCGGATCGTAGCAGACGCGCAAGACCCCGCGGGCCTTGATCAGCTGCAGGCGGTCGGCGTCGTCGGGTAACGCGGGGGTATCCACCGGCATGAACCGAAAGACCTTGTCGGGTACGGAACGGTCCATCAGCTGCATCCCGGCGATGATCTGGTCCTTGTCGTACACATTGTCCATCGTCAGCGTGAACAGGGTGCGCAGTCCGATGATCGTCAGGCCCAGCGCAGCCAGGCTGATCAGCGCATAACGGATTGCGCCAGGCGCCCGCACCCGGATCAGGCCTTGCATCGAGAACGCGCCCAGCAGCGTCAAAGTGATGAGAAACATCGCCGCGAGCAGCGTCGCAAACCGGCTGTTGATCACGCCGGTGGCCAGGAACAGCTCGAACAGGTCGCTCGGCACCCGGACCGTCTCCATAATGAAAGGGACCGCGATGGTCGCGCTCGCGAACAGGCTCGTCAGGCCGGCCGCCGCCATCGCGGGGAAGTCGTCGATCTCGACCGGATAGCCGGAGTACCAGCCGGCGAACAGTACGAAGGTCAACGCAAACAGCTTGCCGGCATGGGGAAAGGTGAAGGAAACGGGCACGATGACCTCGACGCTGGCCTCCGCGCGGTCTTTGTCCGGCACATGCTGCGCGAGCAGTTCCTTGCTCCTCGTCACCAGCATCGGCAACACGACGAACAGGCTCCCGGTTGCGAACGCAGTCAACAGCGCGTCGCGTGTGACGCCCATGACCTGTCGATATCTCAGCGGTGTCAGGGTGGTAACCAGGCCTGGCAGGATCCACAGCGCGGTCAAGAGTGAGATGCCGACATAGGACCAGACATAGATCCCGAGCCGCTGGATCTCGGCCAGTTGCATGGTGCCGGCCGCCGCGGCCGTGATCGCAAAGACCCCGACCGGCGTCAGCCGCACGATGAAATCGGCAACGCGCATCAGTGCCTGCATCGCGACCTCCATACCATCGAGCAGGCCGTGTTTGTCTTCGACCCCGATCAGCGCCACCCCGACAGCGATGCTGAACACGACCACGGCCGGCACCAGGTTGTTGGCCAGCGCATGAAACAGGTTCGAGGGCACGTAGAGGCCGAGAAAGTCGATCGGCGGCCTCGGATCCACCAGCGCGCTGCTGAAAAAGGACGAGCTGTCCCAGCGCGGAAAAGTCAGCGGGAAAACGAACACGATCGCGAGGCTGATCGCCCAGAGCAGCAGCAGCACCAGGCCCACCTTGCGCGCCAACAACAACGCATCCGCATAGTCCAGGCGACCGAGCCCGGTGACGAGCGACAGCATCACGTACGGCAGCACGGTCATCTGCAGCAGTTTGATCCAGATCTCGCCGATGACCTCGAGGAACGCGACCATCTCGCCGAAGAACAGGCCGGCGAGTAGGCCAAGACCGAGGCCCAGAAAAATCATCGTCGACAGGCTGGGCCCCTGCCCGATCGGGCGGGCCCTGTTGCGGTCTGGCTGAGTCAATGCAGCTCGTCTCTTGTCGCTATCGTACGGGATGCGATACACAGGTCGCTGGCCCCAGGGCCGCTGCGGCTCGGTTGAAAAGGCCTGGTGCGGTCACACAAAGAGAAATCCGGCCTCTCTACACGCCGTTTCACCCAGCCGGCGGGCATACCGACTTGTTATACTCTAGCCTCCCGTGAAGGCCCAGAGGAAACCCCCCATGAGATATCTTCTTCCCGATGTGGCGGCTGTCGCGCTGCTCGTGACGGCGCTTGGCACCCCGGGCGTGCGGGCATCTGCCGACAGCACCGCGGGCGCGCCCTCTGAGACCTATCGGCAATGGATCGTCGACATGAAAGCCGCACCGCGGGGACCGTTTTCCAGACTGCGCTGGTTCTGCGCCGACGGCCGGGTGATGCCGCCCAAACCCTATTCCTGCGGCGAGGGGGGCGGACACCAGCACGGCGAGTGGAGCGCGCAGACCGAGGAATTGCGTGGCCAGGGGTACAAGATCGCAAACCTGCTGGCCGGGGTCGACGCGACCGCGCTGATCGCGCAGCCGGATTTCCTCGACAGTTACAACCAGCTGTTGATCGAAAAGTTTCTGGTGGCCGCGGACGACGGATGGATACTCCGCCGTGCAATGTTCTATCGCGGCGCGATTCAGGAAGAGGACGAGGCGGAGGGCGGCCAAGCGCTGCTCCAGGGCCTGGCCGCAAGGCCCGAGTGGATCGGCCTGCGCTTTCCGGCGCTGCGCACCGGGGTGCGTCTGCTGCCACACGGAAACGACACGGCCTCGGTGCAGAAGGTCCGTCAGCTGTCGGCCTCCTTGTCCGATCAGGACGCCGCCTTCACGGACCTGCGGAGCAAGATCCACGGTACCCCGGATGCCGGCGATGCGCAGCGGGTACGTGACTACGCGGCCGGTGTGTCCGACGCGGCACTGAACGCGAAATACCTCGAGCTGGCCGACGAGATCGACCGGGTCTACGCGCCCCGGCCGCTGCCCGAGCTGTTGGAGTCCAGCGCCAGACGCTACGCCGGCGGCCCCTGGCTGCAGAAGCTGCTGCGTGACGCGGCCGCTGCGTATGAACGCGATCCGGGCAGCGAGAATCACTACGAGGTGACGGCCAAGCTGCTGGCGGATCTGCGGGACAACATGTCGCGGATCCGCAGTGCCTCGGCCCGGGTCAGCGTGATGGACCTGAGCCTGGCCGTCGAGGCGGCGAATTTCCGCGCCAGTACGGCGCTGCGCGAGCGCCTGCCGCAGGCGAATCGACGGCAGCGCATCGCATGGCTGCAGGCAGCGATCGACGCCGCCTACGGCACCGGGGCGATCAACGGGCGGGGACGCGGGGAAATGCAACGGTCGCTGGCGAGTCTGAGCGACGACTCGCTGGCGCTCGGCGTCTACCTGAAGGCGCTCCGGTATTTCGGGCGCGTGCCTGACTGGGGTACACAGGGATTGCGCTTCCAATTCTACGAGTCGATGCAGAAGCTATCGGACATCGAGCCACTGGCGCTGCTCTTTATCCAGGATCAGTTGCGCGGCTCGCCGCTGCTTTTCTATTCCCAGGTACTCGACAGCCTGCAGCGTGACGCCAACCGGCTGGCCGGTGTTCGCCACAAGCTGTTCGGCACCGAAATCGGCGTCGGCTTTCGCGCACTGAACCCGGGGCTCGCGCGCGGCACCCTACACGCGCGGCCTGACCTGAAGCGGTTGGATGGGTTTGCCGAAGACGGTATCTACCTGCTGCCCGAAACGGTTTCCGACCTGCCGCCGGTCGCAGGCATCATGACCGCCGGGGAAGGCAACCCGCTGTCGCATGTGCAGTTGCTGGCGCGCAACCTCGGGATCCCGAACGTCGGTGTCGACGAGGGGCTGCTGTCGACCATCCGGGGACACGACGGCCAGCGCGTCGTCATGGCGGTCAGCCCGGCCGGTCTGGTCGAGTTGTCGCAGGACGGTGCACAGTGGGAGCCGGTGTTCGGCCAGGCCATGTCCAGCCAGGAGGTGGTCATCCGGCCCGACCTCGAAAAACTCGATCTCAGCGTGCGCGACTTCATCGACCTCGACCAGCTCGGCGCCGCCGACTCGGGACGCACGGTCGGGCCGAAGGCGGCGAAACTCGGCGAGTTGCGCAAGCATTTCCCGGAGGCGGTATCGCCGGGTGTGGCCATCCCGTTCGGCGTGTTCCGCGAGGTGGTGCTGGACCGACCGTACCGACAGACGCAAAAGACGGTATTCGACTGGATGGTGGAAAACTACCGCCACATCGCGCAGCTACCCGCCGGTTCGGCAGAGCGCCGCGATACCACCGAACAGTTCCGCACGGAGCTGTATGACCTCATCCTTCAGGTGCGCCTCGATGCCGGCTATCGCGAGCGGCTGCGCGCCGCGATGCAGCGTGCCTTCGGCCCGCTCGACGGGCTGGGCGTGTTCATCCGCTCCGACACCAATGTCGAGGACCTGGCCGGCTTCACCGGGGCCGGCCTCAACCTGACCCTGCCCAACGTCGTGGGCTTCGACAACGTCGTCGACGGCATCAGCAAGGTCTGGGCCTCGCCCTTCACGGCGCGCGCCTTCGCCTGGCGCCAGTCTCATATGGAATCGCCGGAAAACGTCTACCCGGCGGTCCTGCTGCTCAAGTCGGTGCCCAACGACAAGTCCGGTGTGATGGTGACCCAGGACATCGACAGCGGTGACCGCCATGTGATTTCGGTGGCCGTGAACGAGGGTGTCGGCGGCGCGGTCGACGGACAGTCGAGCGAGTCGCTGCGCATCGATACACGCGACGGTTCGGTGCGGGTACTCGCGATGGCCACGGCCCCCTGGCGACGTAATCCGGCCCCCGGCGGCGGGGTCGACAGGCTGCCGGTGAGCGGCGACGAGGCGGTACTCAAGCCCGACGAGATCGCGCAGCTGATCCGGTTCGCCAGGGAGCTCCCGGATCGCTTCCCGCCGATTACCGACGATCAGGGCAACCCCGCACCGGCCGACATCGAATTCGGCTTCCTCGACGGCGAGCTGCAGCTGTTTCAGCTACGCCCCTTCCTCGAGAGCCGCAAGGCCCGCGGCAGCGCCTACCTCAGCGATATGGACAAATCGCTGCAGGCGGCAATGGACAAGCGGGTCGACATGCAGGGGGTACCCAATGAATAGTCTCATCCGTCGCGGCATGGTCGTCGCGCTTTTTGCATCCTGCACCGCTGCGATGGTGCAGGCCTATCCAATCGACGGGTATAGGGACACCGGCATCCGGCGGGTCGAGGGCGTGCGCCTGGTCGAGACCGGCGAAATACCAGGCAAGAAGCAGCCGCCCGGCGCGCTGCTGCCGACGGCAGCGGTCGACCTGCGCCTGCTCGATTATCCTGATTTGGAGCTCCCGACGCCGGACCCGGCATTCACCCGGGAGATACGCGGACTGCTCGGCCAGCGCGCCAGCCAGTACGGCATCGCGGTACTGGACCTGTCGAATCCGGAAACGCCGCGTTATGCTGAGCACCGCGGCGAGCACCGGCAGAACGTGGGCAGCGTCGGCAAGCTGATTGTCGCGCTCGGGCTGTTCCAGGCCCTGGCCGATGCCTGGCCGAACGATATCGAAAGACGTCGCCAGGTATTGCGGGACACGGTCGTTACCGCCGACGAATTCAGTCAACGCGACCATCACAAGATCCGCATCTTCGACGTGGCGTCCAGGAAGCTCACCCGTCGCACCATGCAGATCGGTGACCAGGGTTCCCTATGGGAGTACCTGGACTGGACCCTGTCGGTGAGTTCCAATGCGGCCGCGGCGATGACAATGCGCGAGGCGATGCTGCTGAGGCGTTTCGGCAGGGACTACCCGTTGCCCGAGGCCGACATTGCGCGCTTCTTCGACGAAACTCCCGACAAGCAGCTGACCGAACTGTTCCAGCAAACCTTCTTCGAGCCGATCACACGCAACGGCCTGAACCTCGAGCACTTGCGCCAGGGCAGCTTTTTCACCCGGACGGGCAAACGGAAGGTCAACGGCGGGGGCATTAGCTATGGTACCGCGCGCGAACTGATGAAGTTCCTGGTGCGCATGGAACAGGGCCGCCTGATCGACGAGTTCTCCAGTCGCCAGATCAAGCGTCTGCTGTATATGACCGAGCGTCGCATCCGCTATGCCTCGTCGCCGGCACTGGCCGACGCCGCAGTGTATTTCAAGTCGGGCTCACTCTACAGCTGCAAGGAGGAACCGGACTTCAAGTGCGGCGCCTACCGAGGCAATGTCAGGAATTACATGAACTCGATTGCGATCGTCGAGTATCCGCCCGGCGACAATCGGCTGTTCTACCTATCGACCCTGATCTCCAATGTGTTGCGCGAGAACTCGGCCGTCGATCATCAAACGATGGGGACCCGGATCCATCGCCTCATCGAACAGGCCAACCCGGAACCCGCGCCCGACCCGTTGCAAACGATCGAGCAGCCAGCATCCTGATGACGCGGCCGTGTCGCCTGTTGCAGGCGCTGTGCATCTGCGCGCTACTGGCCGGGGTGTCGCCTGGCCAGGCGGCGGATGACGCGCGCTTCCCTGCCCTGTGGGATCGCAATGATCCGGCGTTGCAGCAGCAGCTCGATGCCATCCTGGCCGGACTGAAGCTGGATGGGGCGGCAAGGCGCGAGCAGCTGGCGGTTGTTCTGGTCGATGTCACCGTCCTCGACGAACCCCGGGTCGCGGCAGTCAACGGCAACCAGATGATGTACGCGGCGAGCATCCCGAAACTGGCCATCCTGCTCGGTGCCTTCGTGGAAGTGAGGGAGGGTAACCTGGACCTCGATGCCGAGACGCGACAGTCGCTGACCCGGATGATTCGCTATTCGTCCAACCAGGATGCGACACGCATGCTCAATCGCATCGGCCGGGAACGCCTGCTCGAGATACTCCAGTCCGAGGAGTTCGCACTCTACGACCCCGAGGTCAACGGCGGGCTGTGGGTCGGCAAGGAGTACGGCAAGTCGGCGGCCTACCGGCGCGACCCGCTGCACAATATTTCGCACGGGGCCACCGCGATGCAGGTGGCCCGCTTCTACTACCTGCTCGAAACCGGGCGGGTGGTCGGCGAAAGGCTGGGCGTCGTAATGAAGTCGATGTTGGGCGAGCCGGGCATCCGGCACAAGTTCGTCAAGGGCCTCGAGGGATACCGCGAGGTGGACGTCTACCGCAAGTCGGGCTCGTGGAAACGATGGCATGGCGACAGTGCCATCGTCGAGGCCGGCAGGCTCAAGTACATCGTCGTGGGTCTTGCCGAAGACCGCAGAGGTGGCGAATGGCTGAGCAGATTGATCAAGCCGATTCATGAACTGATGCTCGCAGAACACCCCGCACCGGACAGACGGTGAATCACCTGCGGCGCCGACTTTCACCGACACGGCCTGGCCGGGGCCTGCCGGTAGCGTCGCGTCGCATGCTGTGCTGGCTGCCGCTGTTCGCGGTGCTGGTTTCAGGCTGCGCGACCCGGGAGCCTGGCGACGATCGCCGCGAGGCGCTGCTCGCGGTCCTGTGGACGCAGACCTCGGCCGAGTACCGGGGCGCCACACGACAGGCTTACCGCCTCGCCGCGTCGAACCTGAATCGCGCGCTGGCCGAGCCCGCCTGGACCGCGGCGCTGGAACAAGGCGGGGCCGATGACGACCTGCCGCCGGCCATCATCCTCGATCTCGACCAGACCGTGCTCGATACCGGACCTTACAACGCAGGCCTGATCCGCGACCGCGAGCGCCATACGCAGCGGCGTTTCGCCGAATGGTGTCGCGACAGCCCTGCACCCGCGATACCCGGCGCCAGGGACTTCATCCTGCATGCGGTCAGGCTGGGCGTCGCGGTGTTCTATATCAGCGCGCGTCACGAGACCTTGCGCGACTGCACGGCGGGGAACCTGCGCGCGCTCGGGCTACCGCTCGCGGGACCCGGACATCTGCTGCTCAAGCGCGACAAGCCCGCGACACGCAAGACGCTGCAGCGCGCCCGTGTCGCTGAACGGCATCGTGTACTGCTGTTGATCGGCGACGACCTGAACGATTTCGTCGACGGTGCGAAATCGGATCCCGAGACACGCGGTGCACTGGTCGAGGCACATCGGGAACGCTGGGGGGCGCAGTGGATCCTGCTGCCCAACCCGATGTTCGGCAGTTGGGAGGGGGCGCTCCATGGCTTCGACTACGGCCTGCCGCACGCGCAGCGGCTGGACCGGCTGATCCGTCGGCTGCAGCGACCGTCAGGCCCTTGACCGTTGCTGCGCGGCGTCCGATGCCCGCCGATGCTCCTTCACGAGCATCACGCCGGCCACGAGCCAGCACAGCACCAGGAACACGTTGAACGCGAAGAACTGTCCGGTGGACAGGACCAGCAGATGGACGCCGACCAGCACTGTGATCGCGGCAAGGCCATCGCCGAGGCGCACGTAGAGGGTGTCGATCGCGGGCTTGCCGTGAAATTTCATCGCCGAACTGACGGGCAGCCAAAGGACATGGCGCGAGGTATTGTTCAACGAGTAATCGGTGGCATTTTCGGCTATTTTCATGGTCTTGACGATCGCCAGGATCGGCAACAAGGCCATGACCGTGTAAGACGCGAGCGCGATGACCGGCAGGATCAACAGGATCGCACCGAACCCGCCGTACTTCAGGAGTCGCGAGGCGACGAAGGCCTGCAGCAGCAGCGCGACACTGTTCACCCAGAAATAAAAATTGCCGTAAAAGGCCGTGGTACCGTCGCGAATGAACGCCAGCAGATCCTTTCCATCCATCACGCCCTGCGCACGCGCCTGCCCTGCCAGTGTTTCCTGGACGACCCGGAACAAAAGGTTTTCACCGTTCGTGTTGACCCAGTTCGTGAAAAGGGTCACCAATGCTGCCAGCAGCAGGAAACGACTGACCAGCACGAGCCGGGCGCCGGTCCAGATGCTGGCCTGTTGCGGTTCCCGTCCGGCCCCGGCGACGTCGTCGATGCCACCGGTATCGGTACCGTCGAACGAACGCGCCTGCCGCTTGTCGACCGCGCGGACGAGCAGTATCGAGACAAAGAGCGGTGCGGTGGCCAACAGCAGCAACCCCTCGGTCGGTACCATGCCCGAATCGACCAGCCGGTCGACCATCCAGGAACCCGCGGCGGCACCCGCGGTCGCACCGACTGCGATGAACGGCATCATGCGTTTGCCCCGCTCGTCCGTGTAGACATCGGCACAGAAGGTCCAGAACTGGGCGACCACGAACACACCGAACATGCCCACCCAGAGGTAATAGAGGATGCCCGATACCGGCAGCTGATCGAAAAAGAAATTCGGCTGCAGAAACCAGAACACGACCATATTGGAAATGCAGAACAGGGTTGCACGCGTGAACAGCGTGACCCGGTCCCAGCGCTCGGACAGGCGTGCGTACCAGCCGACGACGAACAAGAGGATCAGGCTTTGCGCGAAGCTGGAATAGGCCTTGACCTCCATCTTCGACAGCCCTTCGATATCCGATATCGCGATCCAGCCCTCGCGCAGCGGCTTGATAAAATAGTAGGCGAGCAGGATCAGGAAGACGTTCGCGAACATCATCAATGCCGTGCCGCCTTCGCCTGGCTCGACGTCGGTGAAAAGGCCGAGAAAGCGCTCCGTCGTGGAGAGTTGATACATATTGACGGCGAGCGCTTCGTTCAGGGAAAAGGTGAATGCGATCAAGTTTACCCTGAACCGGCGCTTGCGTCTGCGGACAGGCGGACGATGCGGATCCTTGCGGCGCCGCCTCGCGAGACCGGCTCTGATGTCCAACTGATCGGGAACGGGCCATACTGTTGAGTGAGGACAAGGGACACGCGTCAAGGATCAACGCACATGAGCAGAT
>CBFCWF010000100.1:0-14343 GCA_965601425.1 uncultured Chromatiaceae bacterium
TCTGGCAATCGTCGCGCCGGTGAGCAGCTGCAGCAACCCCTCCCAGGCGAGCACCGGCTCATGAAAGTACAGCAGCAGGCCCGCGGCGGATAGCGGGGGTACGAGCGAAACGCCAATGGCGACACCCGGCAACAGAGCCGCTTCCTGTTTGCGCATTTGCACATAGGCACCGGCGATTCCCGCGGCGAGCGCAATGATCATCTCCTCGAGGCCTGGATTGGTGCGGTCCATCACCTGATCGGGAATCACCATGCCGCGGGGCGCATCTACGAGGAAGGGTATGAGGAATGACAGCAGTACCGTGAATGCGCTCGCGACCACGACAGCGAGCAGGAGTTTCAAGACCCTTCCTGTCCAGCCCATGACCATCGTGGAGGCGATGTCGAGAATTGGCGACATCAACGGCGCGATGAGCATTGCCGCAATGACGACAGCCCCCGAGTCCCGGTAGAGACCAACCGTCGCCATGATCACCGAGACGCCGAGCAAGGTGTAGAAGCGAACCCAGTCTTGCTGGGATCTTTCGTTTTCAATACCCACGTGACCTCCCCGGTCAGCCTTGAGCTTTCTCCGCGCAGAGATTGCCGAAGAACGCCCAGGGTGCGGATGCACGAGAAATCCAGGCGATCCGCATGTCGAGAGGCGTCGCCGCCACGGGCCGGCGAGTGGCCGCTACGACGGACTTCGGTCTCTCGATAGGGCCGGAGCGAGCGCCCGGTCTGTGTCAAGGAGCTGACACTCGCCGCGATGTCGCAGATCCACAGCCATTTGCCGGACCGTGGCACCCGCTGCTTCTGTCATCACGACAGCGTCGCGCTTGCATCCCGGATGGCATCTTCTGGCTCTCGACAAGACACTGCCCGGAATCCACTCTTGGTCGTTTCTGATGTGTCCGTAAAATCCGAGATAAAAATCAGTAGCTTAACCCGTTTCACGACTCAGCGTATCGACTGCCCGGAGGATATCGCGGCGTGTAATCTGGCCGACCAGACGGTTCTCAAACAACACCGGACAAGCCCGGTGCGCGCACTGGCTCAACAGCTCCGCGACTTCTACGATGTTGGTCTCTGCCTCTACCGTGACCACGCCGGCATGCATGAATTGCGAGACGGGCCCGCCGTACTCTTCGTGGTATCCAGCGTTCAAAGCCACCTGCATACAGTCCTTTTCGGTGAGCATCCCAACCAGATTGCCAACCTTGTCGACGACTGGAGCCCCGGAAACCTGTTTCTGGAGCATCAGACGGATGGCCTCGAGTACGTCCATGTCTTTGGTGAACGTAAGGCATACACCCGACATGTAGTCCTTGGCGGTCATCGGTCTTTTCATTGTTACGCTATGGCCTGCTGTTGTCGGCGGAGGCTTGCGCTCGGCATGAGCGCCGTTTCTCTGGACAAGGCCTTCCCGAGCATGCACCCGCACAGTCGGATTCGATTCCCGTCAAGCGCTCCAAACCGCCACAGCTGCCTTCGATCCGACGCCCCCCAAGGAGCGCGCCGAGGCACATCAATAGAACGGCGGCGAAAAACAGGATAACCGCAAGCAATAAGGTGATCACTGAAGCTATCCTCCGAAATCGTCCAACATGATGTTGTCTTCCTCCACACCCAGGTCATACAGCATCTTTATGATCGCAGCCGTCATCATGGGTGGACCGCACATGTAGTATTCGCAATCCTCTGGCGCGGGATGGTCCCGCAGATAGTTGTCCAGGACCACCTCGTGAATGAAGCCAGTATATCCCTCCCATCGGTCCTCCGGCTGAGGATCCGATAAGGCGGTATGCCAGCGAAAGTTTGCGTGCTTCTTCGCGAGCCTGTTGAAATCTTCGATGTAGAAGGTCTCCCGCAGGCTCCTAGCGCCGTACCAGAAGCTGATCTTGCGCTTGGAGTCCAGGCGCTCCAGCTGGTCGAAAATGTGGGAGCGCATCGGCGCCATGCCGGCGCCGCCACCGATGAACACCATCTCGGCGTCCGTTTCTTTGGCAAAGAACTCGCCGAAAGGGCCGGAAACGACGACCTTGTCCCCGGGCTTCAGGTTGAAAATGAAGGACGACATTTTCCCCGGCGGTGCATCCGGAACACTCGGCGGGGGCGTGGCGATGCGAACATTCAGCATCACGATGCCTTTCTCGCCAGGGTAGTTTGCCATAGAGTATGCGCGCACAAGGGGATGGGTGACATGAGACGCCGTATCCCATAACCCGTATCGATCCCACTCGTCTCTGAAGCGGTCCTCGATGTCGAAATCGCGGTACTTGAGCTGGTGGGGCGGGCATTCGATCTGTATGTATCCACCGGCCCGGAACTGCAGGTCTTCGCCGGCGGGCAGCTCCAGTACGAGTTCCTTGATGAAGGTTGCGACATTCCGATTGGAGCGCACCCGGCACTCCCACTGCCGCACCCCGAAGACCTCACGCGGCAACTCGATCTTCATGTCCTGCTTGACGACGACCTGACAGGACAATCGGCTCCCCTCCGCCGCCTCGCGCTTGTTGATGAACGAGGTCTCCGTGGGGAGGATGCTTCCGCCGCCCTCGAAGACCTTGACGCGGCACTGCCCGCAGCTACCGCCACCACCGCATGCCGAGGGCACGAAGAGCTGCGACTCCGCGAGTACGTTGAGTAGCTTACCGCCGACCGAGGGCGTGATTGTCCGCTCGTCGTTGATGTTGATGCTGACGTTACCTGATGGCACCAAACGCGAGCGCGCCAACAGGATGATCTGGACCAGCCCCAGGATAATGGCTGTAAAAAGCACAACGCCGAGCACGATCTCGATCATTAGAGCTTGATCCCGGAAAATGACATGAAGGCCATGGCCATCAGGCCGGTCGCAATGAAAGTGATGCCGAGTCCCTGAAGTCCGGCCGGGACGTCGCTGTACTTTAGCTTCTCGCGAATGCCGGCCAGACCGATCAGTGCCAGCGCCCAGCCGGCACCGCTCCCAAGTCCGTAGATGACGCTCTCGCCGAGATCGTAGGCGCGCTGGACCATGAAAAGCGACCCGCCGAGAATGGCGCAGTTCACGGTGATCAGCGGCAGGAAGATACCCAATGCGTTGTACAGTGCAGGGACATGGCGGTCCAGAAACATCTCGAGAATCTGTACCATTGCCGCGATCACGCCAATGTAGGTGATGAGTCCGAGGAAGCTCAGGTCCACGTCGGGAAGCCCCGCCCAGGACAGGGCGCCGGGTTTGAGCAGGTAGGTGAAGATAAGGTTGTTGGTCGGGACCGTGATGGCCTGCACGAACACCACCGCCGCGCCCAGACCGAGGGCGGTCTCAACCTTCTTCGAGACCGCGAGAAAGGTACACATCCCCAGGAAGAAGCCGAGCGCCAGGTTCTCGACGAATGCCGCACGGACGAATAAGGCGAGGTAGGCTTCCATCTACATCACCTCGGTGCGATGTACCACCTCGATCCGGTGCTCGGGTTTCTCCACCTGCTGCGGCTTCCAGGTACGTACCGCCCAGATCAGCAAGCCGATGATAAAGAAGGCCGCTGGCGCCAGCAGCATCAGACCGTTCGGCTCGTACCAGCCGCCATTGCTGACGGTCTTGAGCACCTCGTAACCGAGCCAGGTGCCGGACCCGAAGAGCTCCCTGACGCTGGCAACGATGATCAGGATCAGGCTGTAGCCGAGTCCATGGCCCAAGCCATCAAAAAGGCTGTCGACGGGACCGTTCTTCATCGCGAATGCCTCCGCCCGGCCGAGGACCACACAGTTGGTGATGATCAGGCTGATGAACACGGAGAGCTGCCTGCTCAGCTCGTAGGCATACGCCTGAAGCACCTGATCGACGATGATGACCAACGACGCGATGATCGTCATCTGGACGATGATCCGGATGCTCGAAGGGATCCGCGCACGGATCAGGCTGATGATGGTGTTGGACAGCACCAGAACAGTCGTCAGGGCAATGGACATGACAATGGCCGGCGCCACCTTGGCCGTCACTGCCAGGGCAGAGCACACGCCAAGCATCTGAAGAATGACGGGATTGTTGTCGACCAGAGGTTCAACCAGGACCTTACGGGTATCCGCGTTCATCAGTTCGCCCTCCCGGCTATCGGAGCCTTGCCAGATACGGACCGAAGCCTTGTTCACCCATCCAGTAGCGCATCATCTTCGTCACACCATCGGCGGTCAAAGTCGCGCCGGAGAGGCCGTCGACTTGATAGATAACATTCGGCGACGATGGGTCCACACCACCCTTGGCGAGCTCGAAACGTACGTCGCCTGACTCGTCGAGCACCTGTTTTCCAATCCACTGGGCCTGCCAGCGGGGGTTTTCCACCTCGGCCCCCAATCCGGCTGTTTCACCGTGCTCGTAGAAGCTGACGCCCTTGATCTCGCTCGATCGCGGGTCCATGGCCAGGAGGGCGTACATCGTGGACCAGAGACCGTAGCCATGGACCGGAAGTATGACCAGCTCAGGCCGGTCTTCTTCGCCCACGAGGTAGACCTGAGCGTGGCTCGCCCGGCGCTTGATCGATGCGACATCCTGGTCCGGGGCTATGGCAACGCTGGCCTGCGGATCCCGGGCTGCGGCACGCTGGTCGAAGGCGGCCGGGTCGACGCCCTGAACGTATTCGCCGGTACTCAGATCGACGAGCCGCGTCTCTATCCGCTGCTCGAAGAGCTCGTTGACGTCCCGATCTGCCTCGAGCAAGCCGGCGGCTTTCAGGATCTCTACCCGCAAAGCCTGCGCCCGATTGCGTTCCTGGAGGGGCTTGAGGAGCACCGCCGCGCTTGACACTGCGAGCGAGCAGACCAAGCAGAGGACGGCGGCGACCTTCAGGGTCTGGGCTCGGCTCTCATTGGGCATTGCGGCGGGCCCTCCGGCGCACGTTTGCCTGCACGACAAACCAGTCGATGACGGGGGCAAAGACATTGCCGAACAGGATGGCCAACATGACCCCTTCCGGATATGCGGGATTGACCACCCGAATGAGCGCGACCATGACGCCGATCAAGGCGCCGTAAATCCATTTGCCGGTCTCGGTCATCGATGCCGAGACAGGGTCGGTGGCCATAAAGACCAAACCGAATGCGACGCTCCCGACGACGAGATGCCAGTGCCAAGGAACGGCGAACATTGGATTGGTGTCACTACCGATCAGATTGAACAGGCTTGTCATCGCGACCAGCCCGAGGATGACGCCCAACATGATCTTCCACGAGGCGATACGCATGTAGGTCAACATGACCGCGCCGATCAGGCATCCCAGTGCGGAGGTCTCTCCGATGGAGCCGGGGATGGTGCCGATGAAGGCCTCCGCCCAGGTTACGCCACCGGCGGTTACGGCCTCCATACCACCTTCCGCAGAGAGCGCCAGCGGAGTCGCACCGGTGTAGCCGTCGACCGGGACCCAGACGTTGCCGGACATCTCTGCCGGGTAGGCGAAGAACAAGAAGGCACGTCCCACGAGCGCTGGGTTGAGGAAGTTTTTTCCGGTACCGCCGAAGACCTCCTTGCCAATGACGACGCCAAACGAGATGCCCAGCGCAACCTGCCAAAGGGGCACATCCGGCGGCAATGTCAATGCAAAGAGCCAGGAGGTAACGAAGAAGCCCTCGTTGACCTCGTGGTTGCGCACCGCCGCGAACAGCAGCTCCCAGAAAATCCCGACAACAAAAGTGACGATGTAGATCGGCAGGAAGTAGAGCAAGCCATGTACGAGGCAGGCCAGGGGATTGTCGGGATCGTATCCGACCACTGACAGGATGGATCCCCGCCACCCATCCGCTCCGGCAAGCCCCAGATCTGCCAACGCGATATTCGCATTGAGCCCGACGCTATAGATGCCAATCAAGGCCGCGGGCATGCTTGCGACCAGGACCAGGATCATGACGCGCTTGAGGTCTACGGCATCGCGAACATGCGGAGTCCCCCGAGTGACGCTCGACGGGCTATAGAAAACCGTATCGACCGCCTCGTAGACTGCACCGAGCCTCTCGAAGCGCCCGCCCTTGACGAAGTGCGGCTCGAGTCGGTCGAGAAGATCCCGGAGCCAGGACATCAGCCTTCTCTCAGAATATGGTCGAGATTCTGCCTTAGGATCGGACCGAAATCATGCTTCCCCGGGCAGACGAAGCTGCACAGCGCGAGATCTTCCTCGTCGAGTTCGAGGCACCCGAGTTGCTGCGCCGTGTCGGTATCGCGCACGACGAGCGCACGCAGCAGCTGGGTCGGCAGAATGTCCAGGGGCATGACGCGCTCGTAGCTCCCAATAGGTACCAACGCGCGGGGGCTCCCGTTCTCGGACGTCGTCAAAGGGAATGGCCGCTTGTTGCCGGTGGCGCCGACGTATATCGGAATCGCTGAATACCTGTCGGTTCCCAGCCTCGCCCAGTGCATGAACACCCGTTTGCGGCCTTCATTAAGGACCGTGATCTGATTGTGATAGCGACCGAGATACTCCGCCCATGCGACGGCCCGCCGACCGGCGAGGACGGAGCCGGAGACGACCCGGCAATCCTTGCCCATCAGGTCGTTCTCCACCAGCTCCGTTGTTTTTGCCCCCAGGCGCGTGCGGATCAGCCGAGGATTCCGTATTGCGGGGCCCCCGACCGCGACGATGCGCTCTGTTGGCAGGCGCCCCGATGTGAACAGGCGACCAATGGCTATGACGTCCTGGTAGCCCAGATGCCAAACGGTCTTGGTCGCGCTGACGGGCGAGATCAAATGGATATGGGTGCCCACCAGGCCGGCCGGATGCGGCCCGGCAAACTCGGCAACCGAGACGGCAGCCAGATCGCCGGTCGGGATCTCCGATCCGGCCGCGGTACAAAGCTGAACGTTTCCATCCGTGAGCTTTGCAACCAGCCCCAATCCGTTGAGCCAATCATCTCGCGCGTCCTTGATGATGACCGCTGGATCCGCCGCCAAGGGGTGCGTGTCGATCGCGGTGACGAAGATTGCGCGAGGCTCCTCAGCGGGATCCGCCGCGAGGCTATATGGCCGAGTCCGGAACGCGAGCCAGAGCCCGGAGGCGATGAGGTTCTCGGTCACCTGCCCCCTATTCAGCCGCACCAGCGCCTCGGGGGCGTAGGCGTTGAAGGTTTCCTCGGCAGCGCCTTCAAGGCGGATTACGAGACTCTGGACGTAGCGCCGCTCTCCGCGGTTGATCTGCTCAACAACGCCGGCGCCAGGTGCAGTCGCAACGATGTCGGTAAGATCTTTTCCCCGAGCGACGGGTTGGCCCAGTTTTACCCGATCGCCTTCCTTAACGAGCATCGTCGGCAGCCGTTTCCTGCCGCGGTAGTCAGTCCCGACGAGGCCCACACGAGACACAGTAGGCGCCTCGTGGATGCGCTGCTCGGGCTGCCCGGCAATGGGCACGTTCAGGCCTTTCTTAATCTTAAAGCGCATCATTGGCTAGTGGCTTGCACAAAATTGCGGCTCGGCAGACCACCGGGCTCGGACCAATCTTTACAAAAACATTAACAAGTTCAACCAGTCCAGCACTCTCGCAGATCAGATAGTAGACGTGGTGCAGGGTCGCGGCAAGCGGGCACCGCGCCTGCAATGCCCTGGGACGCATTCTTGGCGACCCGCAAGCTGCCGGGGCGGTCGCTTTCTGTCCTATGATGTGGACGATGATCCCCCGGTACTACTGTGCATCGCCGGTGGCCCATTCGGCGATCCGTTAGCCTTCCGAGTGAGACTGGAGTTTCCGGAACAGTCGCACCGTGAACCCGCACTAAGATCAATGCCACTTACTTACGCTGATTTCGGTCGTTTCTGGAGAAAACGTCGGCGGCATGGACGCCGCCGTCGAGCCTACAGGGACGTATTCACGGCGTTTTCCGGAAGAAATGATCGGAATCATCAGGTCAACTTGTCGCTTGCGCTCCAAAGTAAGTGCCATTCGCACTAAGATGTCCGTTACTGTGCTGCTAGCTGCCTGACGAACAGCGTCTGGCTTGGGTAGGCGAATTCGATTTGCTGCTCCTCGAAAGCCTGATGGATGGAAAAATTGACTGCCTGCTGTATATCCATGTAGCGGTTGTAGTCCGCCGTCAGCACGTAGAACACGGTCTCGAACTGCAGCGCATAGTCACCATACTTATTGAAGTGCGAGCGGTCGAAGCGGGTCTTTTCTTGTGCCTCGATAGCCCGGCGGATCATGCCGGGAATGCGCTCGAGTTTTTCGCGTGGCGTATCGTACGTGACGCCGATATTGAAGACCACGCGGCGTTCGAACATACGACCATAGTTGCGGATGCGGCTGCTCAGGAGATCGGAATTGGAGAAGATGAGCTGCTCACCGGACAGGCTGCGCACCCGAGTCGTTTTCAAACCCACATGCTCGACCGAGCCGAGAAAATCGTCGATGACCAGGAAATCGCCGATGACGAACGGCTTGTCGAGGATGATCGACAGTGATGCGAACAAATCCCCGAGCACGTTCTGAACCGCCAGCGCAACCGCGACACCGCCAATCCCAAGGCCAGCGACCAGCGCGGTGACGTCGATGCCGAGATTGTCCAGCGCCAACAGGACCACAACCGACCAGATGACGATGCGGGCTAGCAGGCCCAGTGCGTTGACGGTTGTGGCCGCAGCGGGATCCGTCGTCATCAGCCGATGACGATAGTCTTCCAGAAGCGATCGGGTGACGATCCCCAGCCATATTCCGCCCTGCACCAGCAGGACAATGACGAAGATGCTCTTGATGGCTGCCCGCACCGGCTCGGGTGGCTGCAGAAACAACGACGCCAGGAAAGATGCGACCACCAGCAGGGTCAGGCCGCCCGTCCCGTTGATAACCTTCGCGAGCAGATCGTCCCACTTGGTCTCGGTTTTTCCAGAGAACACCCGCAGACGACGTCCGGCAATGCGCCGCACCAGACTCAGAACGACGAATATGATCAGCAAAGTCGCCGCGGCCAATCCCCACTGCAGCAAAGTACTGCCGAAAAGGCTCTGCTGCAGAAAATCGGAGCTGAAATCCAAATTCATGTTCGAGGTTCCGAGTCCTGTGTTTGTTTTCGGCGGCGCTGCCGCCCCAGAAATAATCGGATCATCTCCTTGAGTCAAGCTACCGATACCGCCACTGCGTTTCCGAAAGCCACAAGGCGCTTCGATGACCCGAGCAACACTGAGCATCCAACTCGTCAGGCCCTATCGGATAGATCACTGATCCGTACGCCAACGGTTCAGATTCCTGTGATTGCGCTCGACCGTTCACGACGGGAACGGCTTACCCGACGAACTTTCGGATGCACGATCGCCTGGCCAACCCAGACGTCCCCGTCCGCGAATACGACCCCTCGCCGGAAGTGCTACATTTCAAATAGACCTGAGGGACTCGCCTGATGGGCGCGCCGGGAAACGGGGGCAGTCATGACGACAATCCATACCAACATACCCAACAACGTGCTCCCGACAGCGCTGACCGATCCGAACAAGATCGTCACCGAGTACGATTCCTACACCCTGATCCCCCGCCTCGGGCCGCTGTCCTACGCCTATATCAAAAGGGCCGCTCGGCAGCGTCTTTGGTACATCAACCGGACGCTGGTGTTGCTGGATCTTGTCGCGGCTTATAAGGCGACATGGAAGATCAAACCCGATTTGCCGTTGCTGACACTCAATACCATGGTCGCTACCGGCCGCACGCTCCCCGGCGTGCGGACACCCGATCCCGTCTTGCGCCCTCGCGTGCCGAGCCGCGAGGAGCGCATAGCGGTCGGCCCGCGCGTCCTGCTTGACACCGTCCGGCGTCTGCCGAGCCCTACGGTCGAGTTTTCTCCCGATGCAGCCATCGCGACAACGCCCGCTTCCGTGCTGCGCGAAAACCTTCAAGCGGAAAGCGACCGCGACATCCTTATCTCCCTGAGAGAGCCGAACCCGGTCGTCGACCGGCTGGTCAAGGACGGCAAGCTGCTGGACAGCGCAGGGGACATCCGCGACGAGCTGATCGATCTCGATGCTCACGGGCGGCTTTCCGCGATCCTCGACACGGTGCCGCCGACGACGACTCAGCCCAGCCCGTTCGCCAACGAAGTTGCCGAGACGGTGGTGAAATCTGCGCTTGAGAGCGATCGTTCGCTTACCGAGCTAAACGACGTCGTGAATGCGAATGACAGCCTCAATTCCAAGATAGGCGCATCGGTCACGGATCTCATCGGGCAGCTCGACATTCTGCTGGGTGTCGCGACCTTCGACGACGCCCCCATCGTCGACAGCCGGGAATGGGCGTTCCTTCGGCGCGAACGCGTGGAACTGCTGCTGGAGCCGCCGAGATTTCGCGGGCCCCTTTCGGTCAATCCGGTCGCACCCAACAGCGAGTTGACGCTGACCGACAGCCAGACCGCCGAGGCGCGCACACTCGACCTCAGCGCCTCACGATCGGCGCGCACGACAGGCAGTAATCTGCTGATCTCGAACCAGATAAAGGAAAAGCTCGGGACGCTGCATGATTTCGGCTCGAACCTCGGCCAGACGATGAGCGAACAGGGCTACGAGAAGGACAGCTCCAAGGGAGAGAAGCGTACGATCGTCGAGCAGACGCTGAGCGAGATCTCCGAGGCCAACGCCTCTCAGACTATCTCGACCTCCTCCACTGCCGCCTCGAGCACCCGTGAATACAGGACCCGCGGCAACGATACGAATTTCGCCACGACCGAGGTGTCGTTCGAGGTCTTCTCGCCGGTCAAGGTGACCCACTTCCTCGACGGCATCGACGCTGTCTGGTGCCCGCGCGTGAAAAACCCCTACGGCATCCTCCGCCAGACCATCGCGGACTACGCGGAGCAGGTCCGCGCCGAATACATCACCGAAAACCATATTGTGGATCCGGCCGAGCCGCTACCAACCTATGAGGGTTTCGAGGCCAAGACAGGGGACGCGTTGCCGAAAATCTCGGGTGACGATATCGAGGACGACACCTGTTTCGAGCGTGAGGTGACCATCAAGCTGTCTAACCAGGAACGCTCACAGGACTACTTCCTGGACAACGACGTGAGTTGCGAGCTGATACAGGAATCTGAATGGGACGAGAACGAGCTTGACGCGGATCAGTACGACATCCTCGACCCCATCATTTTGGAGCACGTGGAGAATTCGCATATACGGATCAAGACCCGGCTGAAGGTCCACGAGGAACCCTGGGGCTGGAACCCGAGCTGGGTCTGGGTGCGGGTGACCGTCAACAAGTACAAATATACCGCGAGCTACCTCCAGCAGTTGAAAGAGTATCGTAACACCGTCACCGAGCTGAACCCCGCCCGCCGGGCGGCGGTCAAGGCGCAGGCCAAACGCTATGCCCGGTTGAAGAAAGAGGAACTGATCAAGCGCTACGCCAACCATCCGGCAGAGCTTCGCGATTACACCTTCATCGCGCTGATGCGACAGATGTTTGGGAATGGGGCCAACTGGTCCTATTACCATGGGATCATCAAGACCTGCATCGACTGGGAGCACGCACAGATCCAGCCCGAACCGGCCAAGCCCGAGAACCTCGCGGCCGACGGCCTCTCGCCCTTCCATTTCCTGAACGTCGTCGCGGTGCGATTCTTCCTGCCGATCCATCGAGGCTCGGAAGATGCGTTCTTCGAAGCGGTGGGCAATACGCTCGACAGCAACTGGCGTCAACTCTTCGCGAAGGTCAAGACGTACATCGGGCTGCAGCGGAGCAAGGTCGAGACAATGACCGACCGAATGAGCGAGGACGACATCAAGGAACTGACGCTCGATGCGTACGATGCCGAGCTGGTCCTCGGCCGGCATCTCGAAGCGGTGCTGAGCAAGACAACCTTCCTCGAGTCGTGAGCGGCGCGACGAGCATCGCGGGCGCCGGGCTCGCCACCGTCGCACCGACCCCCGAGGACGGGGTCGTCGTTGGTGCGACGGAACATCTGGAGCCGGTGAAATACCCGAACCGGCTGGATGATATCGCGGTCGTCGGTCGGACAGGCGCGTGGCGGCGAACCTTCATGTTGCGCCCGAAGTACGGTGGGCGCTTCCTGTTCCTTCTCTACCCCCGGCAGGGCGCCTCATCCGAAGACGTGCTGTCCGAGCCAGTGCATTTTCCGAACTTCAACAGCGCACCCAAGGTGCTGGAGCTCCGCATCCCGCCTGCGCAGCGCATACATCACGAGTGGGACTGGCGGCTTGTCAAGACCACCTTCGTAGATACCGAGGAAGGGGACTTCGAGTTGCGCGAGACGGTGAAGCGGCCGGGTGACGGCTTCCTCGACGGCCGGCCCGCGGCATCGCTAACCTCAGCGGCCGAGGCGGACGGCTCAATCTCGCATCTGATCTTCGGGACGCGGCCGGCGCTCGAGGGGCGGATCCGCTTCTCGGAGGAGCTGGACCGGGGGGTCTCACGCATGATCGCCTGGTCCTGTCATCAGCCCTACGAGACGCAGAACGGCAATCCCGGCATCCACCGCAACAGCAAGGATATCCTGAAGTGGCTCAATGTCTTTGCCGACAAGTTCGATCCGCACCGCGTCTGGGCGCTGGGTGACACCTGCTATTCCGATGGCATCGGACCGCTGAATTTCGTCAAGCAGGTCTACGACAAGACCGGTTGGCACAACAACTGGGACCTGCGCAAGGACCTCCTGTCGCTCTTCCGTCTCTGCTACCGGCACCATTGGAGCTTCCCAGCGATACAGGGTCTGATGCGAAACTACCCGCATATCGCGATGTGGGACGACCATGAGATCCGCGACGGCTACGGCAGCGAATCAGCGGATTTCGCGGAAGAGAACAAGGCGATGAAGGATATTGCCAGTCAGGCGGCCGAGGAATATCTGTTCTCTTGGAATACCCGTGCCCGCAGCGAGTCGGGCAAGAACGTCACCATCGACAATCATCTGGCCTATGTCGACGCGCCGGTCGCCGCCTTCGTCTTCGATGGCCGGAACAACCGGCGTTATGGCGAAGATATCCCGCTGCCACCCGATATCCCGCTTTTCGCCTCGATTATCCTGGGCGCCGTTGGTGGGGCCGTGACCGGCGGGCTGCTCGGCGGCATTGCGGGGGCGGCGGCTGGCCTGGCGGCCGGCACTGCGACAAGCACAGCAGCGACGGTGGCCGTCGAGAAGGAGCTGATCGAGCTTTATCGCTGGCACAACCCGGGCGAGGTGATCTCGGAACAGCAACTCGCGGATTTCAGCCGATATTGCGACCACATCCGGGGGCTGCCGGGGGTCCGCTATCTGCTTCTCGGCAACAGCGTGCCGTTTATCTACGTCAACGACATCATCGAGGCGCTGGCGGCCGAACTGGAACTGACGGCGACCGAGCTTGGCCAGCATATCCGCGATGATATCCGCGACAGCTGGCATTCGCCCGGCAACCGGCGGCAGCTGAGCCGGTTGATCGGGATCCTGCGGAATCTGCATATCGACCGGCCGGATATCGAGATCATCAATCTTTCGGGCGACATACACATCTCGAATGCGTTCACCGCACGACCGGACGGCTTCTCGAAGCCCATCTATCAGGTGACGTCCTCGGCGCTCACCAACCGGATTTCCATTTCGGACAGTGTGTCGAACCTTCTGAGCGTCGGGGGTACGCTGAACTTTCTGGAGACCGACGGCGACTTCGGCGAGGTCAGGCGGCTCTGGCACGAGGGCGTCTATCAGAACTTCCTCTCGATCGAGGCGCGAGAGACCGCAATCACCCTTCACCTTCATGCCTACAATCGCGACGATGAGCAGGCCTTCGGGACGCGCGATAGGAAGCTCATCATCCGGCCGGGGGCTGGGTACGAGCTGCGGGAAGCGTGATTGATCACCCGAAGCGGGCATATTGGTTCCTGGACATCCCGTTGCAGCGCAATTGGCACCCGATTATTCCTTTGTCAGCCGGGACTTTGGCAAGCTGACGGCAACGTCGGGTCGCCGATGTTGTTCGAAACACGCGCTGTGATTTGTGCCGAAGGGTCGGTGTACATCTGGCCCGACACCGAGATCAGACGGCGCGAAGTTCAGAACCGATAGCCGAGCACGATTTCGTAACCTTCGACGTCGTCATCGCCGACCAAGTAATTGAAGCCGAGCTTAGCCGACTGCACCGGCCACTCCCGTTTGCTGACGTCGAGCTGCAACGCGTAACCCAGCGACCATAGCGTGCTGAAGCCGAGCGCATCCCGGTTGCTACCGACGAAGGTCGTGTTACCGATGTGGACGACGCCTGCGAGCGGGTAGCCGCTGACCTCGGTGTTCCACGGATGCTCGATGTCGACATCAACATGCAGCGTGTCGGTGTGTTCGCGGAAGCCTTGGAAGTCGCCTGATTCGCCGAAGCTCGAGACAAGCGTGTGGATATAGTGGAAGTTGCCGGCGACCTTGATCGTCTCGATTTGGTTTC
>CBFCWF010000101.1:0-14333 GCA_965601425.1 uncultured Chromatiaceae bacterium
GCCGGTATTATGTAAACTGTCGAAGCTGTCACGATGGTAATGTAAACTGGCGTAACATTACGCCAGTGAGGGGCCTCGATTGGGGCGCTGAAATTCGGTAAGGTCAGGTATGGGACAGATCAGACACAATCGGCGCGGTCGGCCAAGGTCCAAGGCGTCGGCACAGGCACAGGCCATCATCGACGACACCCTCACGGTGATCGATGGCGCTGCCGAGGTCAACATCCGGGATGCGGTCACGAGTGGAAACCTGCGGGCGTCGCAGTGGTGGCTGGAGCGGCGCGAGCGTCAGCACGGGCGGCGGATCAAGATGGCTGTGGACAACGCCGTCGCCGACGCCGAGGACGTGATCCAGATCGGGCGTCAGGCGCTCATACAGGCGCTGACAGGCGACATCAGCCTTGAGGACCTGCAGCACGTACAAGCCGCCCTGAAGGCCCATGTGACGCTCCTGACGGCGATGGAGATCGACGAGCTGAAGGCCAAGGTCGCGGCGCTGGAGCAGGCACAAACGATCAACGGCTACAGCAACGCGCTGCCGCCGAACAGCATGCCGCGCTGGGGCGCGCTGCAGAACGCCGAGGACGTCGAGTTCCTGCCTGAAGAGGACAACGACTGATGGCGTCCATCGTTCCGCCGCCGGGCATCATGTCGGACCAGCCCCGGTTCGACCACAAGCCGTTCTACGCGCAGGGCGTCAACATCCGCTTCCGCATGGGGCTGCCGGAGACGGTGGGCCTCACGGGGCCGATCCGCACGTTGGCGGGCGATCCGCTGCAGCTGCCGGGCGTGTTCCCGTATCGCAGCCTGCTCAACAGCCAGAGCCAGTCGGCGGCGCAGATCATGGGCGGCAGCGCCGACCGGGTCGCGGTGATCAGTTTCGACCCCGGATCGCTGCCCGCCACGGGGCGGCGCTATCAGGTGGCGGACATCACACCGGCCAACTTCTCGACCAGCGACGACCTGCCCGATCCTGACACCGGTGCCGTGTTCATCCCGCCCAACGTGGCGTTCGCGCCGCAAGAGGACGTGGTGGTGATGATCAAGGCCAACGACGCGACGAAACCGGTGTGGTACTGGGACCGCGACATCGCCAACACGGCGCAGGTGCTCAACAACGCACCGCCGGGGGCCGTCGGGCTGGCCATCGCGAACCGGGTGCTGGTGCTGATCGGGGCGCAGAGCTTCACCCATCCCGATCCGGAGCGCTACCTGACGGTGCGCTGGTCGGACCGCAACAACTTCGAGGACTGGACACCGACCGACATCAACGAGAGCGGCGAGCTGCAACTGAGCGACGAGAGCGGCAGCCGCCTGATCGGCGGCGGGCTGACCCGGTTCGGCGTCGCGTGCTTCACCAACGCCGCCCTGCATATCCTGACCGAGACGTTCGACATCAACAGCGTGTTCGACCCGCAGATCATCGACGGATCGGGCGGGCTGATGAGCAATCAGGCATGGTGCGAGATGGACGGCAGCCTGTGGTATTTCGATCCCGCGCGGAACCTGCGGGTGTATGACGGCGGCGCGGCCCGGACGATCCCGAACCCGCTCAAGATGTCCACCGTCGAGCGGATGTGCGACTGCAACCTCGCGCGGGCCAGCCTGAACGCCAACCCCGAGTTCAGCGAGATCATCCTCAACTACGTCATCGCCGGGGACGACGAGCCGAACCGGCAACTGATCTACAACGTGGCGGAGAACGCGTGGAGCATCTCGGCGTTCCAGCGCGGGGCATGGTCGCAGCGGGTCGGCACGGTCGAGACGCTTGCGGTCACGCAGGACAACATGGTCAAACGCCATGACATCAACACCGGCTATGGCATCGACTTCACGTACCCGCCGAACGTGGCGCTGCCCGATCCACTGCCGCCGCCCGCAGCCCCGCCCGTCGCAGACGTCGATCCGTTCTCGTTCTACCTGTTCACCAACGCGATCACCGGCGATCCGATGACCAACGAGACGCTCAGGACGACGCGCATGCACTGGTCCTACATCCACAGCAGCGCCGACGGGGCCGGGGGCGATCTGCTCACGTTCCATGTGACGGGCTACGGCCTGAGCGACATCCCCAACGCCGACCAGACCCACGACGCCGTGACGGTCCCGGTCGGGCAGGGTGCCGTCCCGATCCGGGTGTCGGGCAAGGGCCTCGTCTACGGGATCAGCGGCACCGACATCCGGACATTCCTGCGGATCGCGGGACCGACACCAACCTTGGGTGAGGGGGCCAGCCGATGAGCAGCCAATCACGCAGACGCAACAGGGGCCTGACCGACGAGGCGCGCGCCGAACGGCAAGCAGGCATCGACGCCTATTGGCGCGACGACGCCAACGTGACACGCGGCCCGGTCTACAAGCGGCTGGTCGATGACTTCGGCATGGACCCGGAGGATGCAGCGTTCCTGACCGTCGCCGGGCAGTACGTGCCGGTCTGGGGCACCGGTGCCGACCTGCAGGACGCGTGGCTCTACGCCAAGCAGGATCAGGGCACCAGCGCGATGCTGAGCCTCTTGGCGGCGGGCGCGGGCATGGCACCGCTGATCGGGGCCGGACCCAAGGCGGGTCTCAAGGCAGCAGCGAAGAAACTGGCCAAGCCGTCACCGACCGCGTCGGGCCTGTCCAGCGCAAGCTGGGTGCCGTACCACGGCAGCGAAGAGGATGCAGCGTTCATGGAAGCGCTGATGACCGCGCCGTGAGCGTGCATCTGGAAGCCGCACGGCAGGCGGGGTGCCTCGTGGCAGGGCCTCGCAACGACTGGTGGGCCACGATCACGCGCACGACCGAGCCGTTCACCGACAAGGACCAGATCACATGGCGGCGCACCGGACCGGGGCGGCTGTGGATCGTCGAGTTCTGGGACCGTGGACCACGGTCGAAATTCACCAAGGGGCGCGAACTGATCGACGCCATCGCACGACCGGGCGAACCGGTTTTCTTCTGGCGCAACGGGGCACAGCGCTACGGTATGGTGCGAGCGCCGATGATCCCGTATGCTGCGCGGAACCGACACACGAGGGAACGGCATGGGTGATTTCTTCAAGAAGGGCGAGAAAAAGACCACGCAGGATGTCCCTGAGTGGCTCAAGGAACAGTTCCAGACCGACTTCGAACAGGGTCAGCAACTGTACGGCGAAGCACGCGGCATCGCCAACGACCTGATCAACAACCCCCGCGAAATCCTCGGCCCGGACGCGCTGGAACGGGAAGGCCTCGACAGCGTTCTTGCCGGGATCGAAACCGGCGAGATGAAGCTGGGCGAGATGGAGCGGCTGCTCGGCCTGTCGGAAGGGCAGCTTGCCGGGATGGGCGACACGGTCGATCAGGCGAAGGACACGCTGACCGAGGGCTACGACGAAAGTCGCGCAGCGCTCGACGATCTCGGCATCCCGCGCGATGCGCTCACCGCGATGCTGGGCGACACGGACATGTCGATGGACGACATCCGCGCCAGCTACGAGAACGCTTTCACCGACGACGTGGTCGATACCACGCTGGCCGGGATGGATCGCAAGCAGCAGCAGGAGCTGGCCCGGCTGGCAGCCGAAGGCGCTGCCGTCGGCGGCACCACCAACACGCGCGGCGCGGTGGCCGACGCGGTGCTGACGAACCTGCACAACATGGACCGCGCCAAGACCGAGGCGGGGCTGCGCAGTGATGCGTTCAACACCGCCGCCGAGTTCGGCCTGCAGGAAGCCGACCTGCGCCGCATACTGGCGGGCGATCTGTCGGACCTGTCCTTCGAGGAGCAGGCCGCGTTGCGGGGGCTGGCTGACGGCGAGGCGGGCGGGCTGCTCGACATCGCGGGGGCCGAGGGCAGCATCGCCGACAGGCTCTCGGGACTGGGCAGCGACTACGGCAAGATGGGCGGCATGTACGCCGATCTCGGCAACCAGCGCGGCATGGCGCAGGCCGGGTTCGGCGAACTGAGCCGCAACCTGCAGCAGCAGCAGATGGACGAGACCCGCACGGCGGGGAAACAGGCCTACTCGTGGCTCAGCGACATCTACGGCAAGACGCGCGGCCAGAAGGCCAACGCGACCGAGACGACGCAGGAGACGGCCAGCCCGTTCCAGCAGGCGCTGGGCACCGCTGTCGCCGCCGCAGGGGCCTTCGCGCAGTCGGACGAGACCACCAAGGACGTCCGGCAGAAGGGCCTCGACGAGACCGGCCCCGGTGCGCTGGACACCGTCCGCAACCTCGGGGGGCTGGAGCGCTACGCCTACAAATCCGGCGAGGGGCACCGGTCCGACGAGCACCACGGCTACATGGCGCAGCGCGTCGAGAAGGCCGACCCCGATCTGGTGTCCGAAGGCGTCGGCGGCACCAAGCACGTTGACAGCTACGCGCTGATGACGACCATCGCCGAGGCGGTGGCGGAGCTGGATCGCAAGGTGGAGGCGGCAACGGCATGAACACGCGCGGCGGGAGCATCTATCAAGGCCTGCTGGAACGTGGTCTGCCGGAGCACATCGCTCAGGCGTTCATGGACAGCTACATGGCGGAAAGCGGCCTCGATCCGACGATCAACGAGATCGCGCCGCTGGTGCCCGGCAGTCGTGGCGGTCGCGGGCTGTACCAGCTGACCGGATCACGCCGGAAAGCGTTCGAGGACAAGTACGGCGAGGACGGCTACACCATCGACAACCAGCTCGACTGGATGATGCACGAGCTGGCCGGACCCGAAGCACGCGCGGCCAAGAGCATCTTCGCGGCACCGGACCGCGCCAGCGCCGTCAAGGCCATCACGCGGGACTTCCTGCGCCCGGCCAAGGACAACAGCGCCGCGCGCATCGGGATGTGGAACCCGTCGTCGGCCATGGCGGGGCTGGACATGGGCACCACGCCCGCACCCAAGGCGGGGATCGCCGACGAACCCAAGCCGCTGGGCAAGGGACAGGCTGCCATCGCGCGGCTGGTGGGACTGGACGACAACCCGGACAAGTTCCGCAAGGGCGGCAGGGCGCTGCATCAACTCGGCCTGCAGATGATGCAGAACAGCATGGGAGTTTGAGATCATGATGAATTTGTTCGGCGGCGACGGCGGCGGTGGCAATCCGCTGCTCAAGCTCGGTGGCATCGGGATGCTCGGTGGCGAGGATGGTAGCCTCGGCCTGCTGGGGATGCTGCGCGGTCAGCAGCAGCAGCAGCGCCAGCCAAAGCGGCAGATGGGGCTGGGCGATGATCAACGCGCCAAGATGATCAAGATGCTGGGCCTTGAGGACGAAGAGGCGTTCGACGACGGCGCGCAGGGCCTGCACCAGCTGGGCCTGCAGATGATGCGCCGCGACATGGGGTTGTGACATGGCCAATGCTTTCATGCGCGCGCTGGCGGGCAACATCGACCCGGAGGTTCTCGAAACCCTGCTGGCGGGCGAGAACGACATCACGCAGGCCGGTCTGACCATCAGTGGTCCGGAAGAAACGCGCCGCAAGCGCGGCAGCGGCAGCAGCGATAAGGTCGGCCCCAATCTCACGCCGGGCGAGTTCTGGCGGATGATCACCCGTGGCTCCGATACGGCCACCGGGTCGGGTAGTCGCCGCCGCGTCCCCGGTTCGACACCCGACGACCCCGAGCTGGTGCCCTTCGATCAGGATCAGGACATGGGCCGCTTCGCGCAGGGCGGCGGCACCGGTGGCATCCCGATGGAGAACATCGAGATCGTTGACGAGGAGCTGGGCAACGACCCCGCGACGCAGGACGCGGTGATCCGGATCGCGAACGGCGATGAGGAGATGGGCATGGCCGCGCCGCGCACCATCGACGACATCCCCACCCCGGCGGAGCAAGCGGACGATCCGACCAACTTCGTGCAGCGGTTCATGGCCGACAAACTGGGCATGGACGGCGACGGGCGCGACCAGCTCGGCAACATCCTGATGCACGCCGGGATGGGTCTGGCGTCGGCGCATCCGGCGGAGGCGCTCGCGGGCCTCACCAAGGGCGGCGTTGCGGGCTTCGAGCAGGATCGCCAGATGGGGATCGAGGAGGAGGCGCGCGCGTTCAAGCGCCAGATGCAGGAAGCCGATCTGCGCATGAAGCAGGAGGCGCTGGAGTTGCGCCGGGCGCAGTACACGCAGGAGCAGGCCGACAAGGGCCGCAACCGGATGATCGACAACCTGAAGCTGGCGCAGTCGAACTACGCCTTCGACTACGATCCGGAGACGGGCGAGCTGGTCTACGACCCCAACGCCGAGCCGCCACCGCCCGGCCTCGGAGACCGGTACGACATCTTCACCGGTGGCACCGAGGATACGTTGATCCTGATGGACCTGCTTGCCGATCCAAAGGATGGCGGCTTGCCGCTCAACGATCCGCAGCGTCCGATGCTGCAGAAGCTGCTGGATAAGAAGCTCGGAAACGACGACCTTCTCGGAGGGGTGTAACCCGTTATGGCCGCAGGACTGGACGCTCTGGCTCCCAAGGAGCAGAACCCGCGCACGACCACCATGCTCGACCGCTACCACATGGCCAACGCCATGCGGGCGCAAGGGCTGACCGAGGATCAGATCAACGAGGCGTTCGGCTTCTCGGCGATCCCGGAGGTCGAGAGCGAGGTTGACGAGCTGGGCGACCTGAGCACGCTCCATCACCTCGGCCTCGGCATCAAGCAGCAGATGATCGGCGACCCGCTGGCCGGTGCTGCACGGGCCTTGGGCTTTGACGAGCTGGGCCAGAGCATCGACGAGACCTTCGCCCCGAGCGAGACCACGCAGGCGCGGTTGAACGCAGAGGCTCAGCGCGACGAAGAGGAGCGCGCGGACGAGGACACCAGCGGTCTGCGCAAGGCCGCGATGTTCGCGGACGACGCCAAGGACGCCATCGCCGGGTCGGCAGGCAGTCTCGCCGGTGCCGCAGGGGCTGCCGCTGCGGGCAGCGCGGCAGGTGCGGCGCTCGGGTCCGTCGTGCCGATCATCGGCACGGCCATTGGTGGTGCGGCAGGGGCGACCATCGGCGCATTCACCTACGGCGCGTCGGCCATGTTCAACCAGAACTTCAAGCGCGCTCAGGAGCAGGGACTGGACACCGACGACCCCGAGGTCAGGGGACGGATGTTCACAGGTGCTTTGGCCGGGGGCGCACTCGAAGCGTTTGTCCCGCTCAAGGTCCTGCGCCGGATCGCACCGGGATCGGCCAAGAAACTGCTGCAGCGCGGTATGACCAAGGCCGCGCTCAAGGAAGGCGGCAAGGACGCTGTCGAGGAAGGCTTCACCGAGCTTGCACAGGAGACGCTGAACACGCTCCTGATGGACGAGAAGGCCTATCGGATGCTCACGTCCGATGACCGCAAGGAGCTGGCTCCCTACATCGCGGAAGAGTTCGGTCGCGATCTCGCGCTCGCCTTCGTCGCGGGCAAGGCGCTCGGTGGTGTCGCCGGTGGCGCATCCGGGGCGGTGCAGCAGTCGCGCACCAACAAGGCCGTCGAGAAGCTGACGAACTATGTGGAGCCGACCGGAGCGACGATCCCGCAGGAGATGTCCGAGGAGCAGGCGCAGGCGTTGCAGTCCGGGGTGAAGAAAATCCCGGTCCTCGACCAGCAGGCGCGTGCCGCTGACGCTGCGCTCCAACAGGCACTGTCCAACCCGGACACCCCGGCGGAGACCGTGGCCGAGCTGCAGGCAGAGCGTGACGCAACCACCCAGAAGCTGGAGGCCGCCACCGACGCGGTGGCCACCACGTTCGGCGGCAAGACGCAATCGACCATGCGCGAGATCGCCAAGCAGGAAGAGGCTGCCGCTGTCACCGAGCGCAAGGCCGAGCTGAAGCAGCGCGGGATCGAGGTCACCAACGATCTGGACCGGGACACGCTCGACACCATCGCGCGTGACGTCGAGACGGCCACCGAGGCGCGGCAGAAGGCGGAGCGCCGGTACCGCAAGGACCCCAAGCCGAAGCGCGAACGCCAGCTCCGCGAGGCGCGCGAGGACGAGATCGAGACCAAGGCCGAGGCGATCAGCAAGGCATCCGGCGTGCCGGTCGAAAAGGCCACCGCTGACCTGCGCAAGCGCGAGAAGGCCAAGGTCGCCGACGCCCGGCGGGTCGATGAGGCACGCCAGCAGGCCAAGACCAAGGGTTACGACGTCGCCCCGGAGAAGGCCGAGCGGCGGCTGGAGCAGCTCCGCACGCGCAAGAAGAACCCGCTGACCCCGACCAAGGAGCAGCAGCTCAACGATCTGGCGCGGCTGCACGAAGCGCGTGACGCCGCCACCGGTGCAGAGTATGATGCCCTCACCGATGATATTCTCGCGCTCCGGGAGAAGATCGGCAGCACTGACGTCGCAGCAGAGGCTGTCATCGGATCACTGCGATCCGGTAGGGGCGAGGATACAACCGCTGGACTGGATACCGACGCGCAAGCCGCGACGGAGGAGGCCCAACAGCAAGGCGGGGTTGCACCCCCTGTCGAGCGCCAGAGCGGTCAGGCCGCAACGGTTACCGCGCCAGACGCGGGATCGACGGTCACTCGGGATGGGGAAGCGGGGGCACCTGCTTCCCCGACGCCCGTCTCCGCCACACCCGCCGCAGACACCGTTACCGAGGCACAGATCGCCGAGGAGATGCCGCTGGCCGAGCGGCTGTACCGGCGACCCGCGCAGCGCGAGACCTACGAGCGGCAGGCCGAGGCGGCAGGTATCGACACCTCCGACCCCGATGCCGTGACGCGGTTCATCGCCGAGCAGCTTGCCACCGAGGCGGCATCGCCCGCACCCGCACCCGCCGCGATCCCGGCCAATTCGCCCCGCCGCCGGGGGTTCCCGGTTCAGCGGGTTCACCAACAACATGGCATGAAGTCGTGGCGCGACGAGATCGACGAAATGGATGGTCTCGACCGCGATGATCTGATCGACGCCATGCGGGCCAAGACCGCCGATGACAAGTTCGAGCGCGCCGCGCACCTGAACACCAAGACCGGTGAGATCATGGGCGCGGGCACCAACGCGCACAACAACATGGTCATCCCGCCGGAGAACGGCTACGCCCAACCCGATGTGGAGTTCATCCACACGCACCCCTACGACACGCCGCTGTCGATGCCTGACCTTACGGGGGCCTTCAACACCAAGCAGGTGGTGACCGCCGTCACTCCGAAATACGTGACCTCGGCGCGGGTCGTGCCCGGCAGCAAGCTGAAGGACCTGCAGCAGGTTGCCGGTGACGTGCAGCGCATGGCCGAGGAGCTTTTGCCGGACGAGATGCCGACGATCCAAGCCGCGCGTATCATCCAAGAGACGCAGATGCAGGTCGCCGAGGATCGCGGCTTGATCGAATATATTAAACCAATGGAAGGGTTTACAGCCAATGAGCGACAACAAATCGACGCCCTCTTCGACGCAGCCAACGCCCTTCGTGATGGAGCCGATGTTGATGTCCAGTCGTCACCTGCGGGCCGTCGTCAAGGGGGACAACCCGGAGATGGCCCTGTGGGCCAAGATGGAACTGGAGCGCCGCAAACGCCAGCGCGAGCGCAAGGCGTCCAAGACCTGAACATCCTCCACCCCGGCGACTACAAGCCCATGACGCCCGCGCGCGTCGCGGCGCTGGAGACGGTGTGGAAGCAGCAATCCGTCACGGCGTTCCCGACGTTGTCGGACATCATGACCGAGGCGGAGCGGGTCAACGACAGCTACCACGCCGCCATGCGCGAGATCGCCGAGAGCAACGGCGCTACCTATATCGAGGGGCCGCTCAAGACCGAGGCGAGCGCGCAGCGCAAGTTGCGGGACAAGGGGAACGAGAGCACGCCCGGCGTTCTCAAGGACCTTGTGCGCTCGACCATGTTGGTGAGCGACATGCAGCAGGCGAACGACATCGCCGCGCAGATGTCGCAGGACCCGCGCTACGAGGTGATCGACGAGGGCTGGGCGATCCAGCCAAGCAGCCTCTACGCTGACCGGAAGATGGCGGTGCGCGAGCGCGGCAGCCAGATGATCACCGAGCTGCAGATGAACGTGCTGCCGATGTTCTTGGCCAAGGACGGACTTAATCCGGCGACGATGACGTCGATCCCGGACCTGCCGTTTCGCACGGGGCATGCCTATTACGAGATTATCCGCGATCCGTCAGTGCCGCAGGAAACGCGGAATTGGGCGGAAGCGGCCAGCCGCGACCTTTACAAGGCCGCGCTGGAGCTGTCGCCGCCCGAGATGCTCATGGCCGCTTCGGCCTCGCCCAACTTCGCGGCAGCGGATGGGAACCCGGCACGCCAGTCGCTTTCTGACCTGATCCGGGAGTTGGGGTCGGCTGACACCTTGGGGCCGAACACAGGCACCCAGACCCCGGATGCGTTGAACACCGCCGCGCGGTCGCCGTCCACCACGGCGGGATCGCCATCCCAAGACCAAAACTCCATAACCGATCCTCTCGCTGATGCAGGTTCGGAGGGTAACCCTGACGTGACCCCAGCGCAAGGGTTGGACGTCGTTCGCGCCGCAGACCAGCCGCCGCTGGCGGGCCGGTCCGGCGACCCCGAGCGGTCGATGGACCTCGTGCAGCCGCTCTACGACGCGGGCATGGCGGTCAGGGGCCGCAAGGGCGACAACGACCTGTCGCGCGCGGTCAAGTCCGGCGAGCTGACCCCGGAGAACATGGAGCGCGGTCTGCGCTACGCCGCCGAGAGCATCACCGGCAACGGCTCGGAAGCCTCGACCGTGGTGCTGCAGGTGGCGCGGGTCATGTTCCCTGACGCCACGCTCGACGGGATCAGCTTCGTCGCGCAGAAAGGCGGCAAGCCGGTTGTCGCGCCCGAGTGGCAGCGGCGGATCAATGCCGCCTACCAGATGCTGCGCCGCGTGGGGCAGGATGACGGCATGGCCTTCGGGACCGAGAACCTCCCGGTGCGCCAGAAGAAGGGCAACCAGTGGTTCGCGCCCACGCATTTCACGCCCAATCAGGCGCTGATCGACTACCTGCAGATTTCGCCGGGCGCGTCGTCCGAGTTCACCGCGCCGATGTCCGACCCGAGCGACACCAGCGCGCTGGTGCGGCGCGAGGACACCAACCGGTTCTCGCCCGAGGCGCTCGACCGCATGCGCCGGTCCGCGCAGATCATGCAGGCCAACACCTACTACATCGACCAGCAGGCCGTGCAGGCGCTGACGCCCGATGACATGATCTCGGACAAGGCGCTGGGGCAGGCGCTGATCAAGCGCGGCGCGGATGGCGAGATGGTCCTGTCCGACGATCCCGCGCAGCGTGAGAGCCAAGAGAAGTTCCTCAAGACCGCCCGGTTCCGCGCCGGACGCAAGCTGGCAGCTCTCCAGAGTGCCGCACAGCGCCACGGAGACAACCCGGTGGGGTATCGCTACCGGGTGGACGACAAGGGCCGTATCTACGCCGACGGGGCGTTCACGCCGCAGACGGGCGACGCGGTCAAGTCGGTCCTGCGCATGGGTGCCCCGGACGGGCCGCTGCTCAAAGACATGCCGATGATCGACCACTCGGCGTCGGGCTGGCAGATGGCCGCGCTGATGACGCGGGACGAGCAGGCAGGCGCGTGGTTCAACCTCGGCCCGATTGATGGCGGGGCCGACCCGGCGTTCATCGAGAACTACCAGAAGCGGGACGTCTACACCCAGCTGATGGACGACCTCAGGGACACCGTGCTGCGGGATGTCGAGGCTCCGGTCGACACGAACGACAAGCGCGCCGTGAAGCGGCAGCGCAACGCGCGGCTGATCAAGGAGCGCATCTTCGACGCGGATCAGCCATGGACCCGGAACCAGATCAAACCCGCCGTGATCGCGATCAACTACGCGGGCGACAAGGCCAATTTCCAAGAGCGGTTTCTCGACGTGTACGGCGATCTCTTCGCCGACATCCCGAAGGCCGAGAAGGACGGGCTGTGGAGCTACATGGCCGACACCGCCTATGACGGACTGCGGGAGAAGGCTCCCGCCGTCATGCGCTTCCAAGACTGGGCCATCGGCAAGCTGACATCGCTGATCACGCAGGTGGAGAAGAACACCGACGCGCTGCGCGATCCGCCGACGCTGGAGTTCAGCGTCGGCCTCGACGGGACCTATGCGAAGGTCCGGCCCGAGGAAGTGTCGTTCAAGATGGTCGCGGCGGATGGGCGCTACGACAAGGTCGAGCAGACCGTCGATGCGCCCACGTCCGACGTGGACGCGAAGGGCACCGCGCGGTCGATCTTCAGCCAGATCATCCAAGGCTTCGACGCGGCGGTGCTGCACCGCGCGCTGCCGATCTACGAGGCCAACGGCGGCACCTTCGTGACCACCAATCACGACAGCTACACCATTCCGCAGGGCGAGGCGGGCAAGATGGCTGCCGCCGCCCGGCAGGCCATGAAGGAAATCTTCGAGGAGGCGGGCGATCCGGTCGCGCGGCTGCGGGACGAAATCCAAGCGCAGGCCGACCGGTACGGGGCCGACCTCGCGGACCTGAACGACCCGACCGTGTTCAACCCGGACGGGTCGTTCCGCACGGGCGACTACGATCTGGACACCATCGACACCTCGGTGCCGCTGTTCGTCGAGAACGCGGACGATGCGCCGCCCGCCTTCACCGACACGCAGGGTAATCTGCGCGAGGGCGCGCCGCCCTTCCCCACCATCGCGCGGGGACTGGACCCGCAGCTGGACGCGATCACCGAGAAGTACAACGTCCCCAAGGATCGGGTCAGTCCGATCTACACCGGCGAGGTGCCGCCCAAGCGGCTGGCCAACAACGCGGCTGCGGCCAGATTTCTGGAGCAGCGGTACGCGGAGACCGGCGAGGTGCCGATCACCGACTTCAGTGAGGAGCTGCCTCCTGAAACGATTGACGCCATTGGCTCGATCATTGCCGCCGAGACGGAGCTGGCGTTGGCCAAGACGGGCAATGCTGCGGATTGGTACTCCGACGCCGTGGTCCGCGCGTTCGATACCATCGCGCTCAAGTACCCTGAAATCCGGGATGATGCGGCTGCCGCCGAAGCTGGTCTGGGGGATGCCGAGAACGCGCGCTTTGCCTTCACCTACATCATGGCGGTCACGTCGCAGAACCTCGGCGTGATGGCCAACGCGGTGGCGACTGACGCCGCCTTTGCCCAGTTCGTCGAAGGGACGCGCAACGGGCGCTACGAGATGTCGTCCGAGTGGGGCACGGGCGACAAGCGGGAGGCCATGGGGAAGAACTTCGAGAAGTTCGGTCCGCTGTTCGATGCCATGCCTGCGACAGACCCGGTCGAGAAGCTGAAACAGATGTCGGCAATGTTCCGGGAGCGCAGGACGGTCTCGGAGTGGGTCGCGTTTGCCAAGGACAAGGGCATCCCGTTCTCGAAACCCGGCCAGACCGTGATGTCCGCCGAGGTGTGGGGGTCGTCGGTCTTGGGTCCCAAGATCGGCAACGGCTTCTGGCAGAACCTTGACGGGAATTTCGAGCCGATCACCATCGACCTGTGGGCACGCCGGACGTGGGGCCGTCTGACGGGGAAAAACATCGGCAACGAGAGTGCTCTTCCCAACCAGATACGCCGCCAGCGGGAGAGCGCACAACGGTCGTTCGAGAACGCGGGCAAGCGTGATGTCATGGTGCAGGCGTTCCGCGAGCGCCGGGCGCTTCGCACCGCACTGGCTGCCGCCGAGGCCCGCACTGACTGGCCAACGAAGAAGGCCAAGAACGCGCATGTTGCCGGGATCGAAGCGCAACTCAGGCAGTTGGCGGATGTCACCCCGGACCTTGCCGGGATGCGCGTTCCGGAGCCGTGGAACAAGCGGTACGAGACCGACAAGGACGCCCTGTTGGCCTACGCCAAGCGGCTGAAGAAAGCGTGGGATACCGAGTACAAGGCCATCCGTGAGCGGATTGGCACCAACCCGGCCACCGGCAAGAAGTACAGCGTCCCCGACAACATGCAGCCCACATGGGCGCGCGCGGCCAAGCGGATCGTGGCCGATCTTTCGACGCCTGCGGATCAGGTGGCCAACGGGACGCAGCGCATCCAGATCGAGAAAGCGTTCCTCTCTGCGCAGGAGAAGCTCGCGCGCAATGGCATCAACGTCACGCCCGCCGACCTGCAGGCGATCATGTGGTTCCCGGAAAAGGACCTGTGGAATGCGTTGACAACCGCAACCCCCGTGGACGAGAACGGGGTTGCAGTCATCCAGAACAGCCCGCTCAACGAAAGCTACGACGGGGCGTTCGAGAAAATTCTGAGGAAACAAGGCTATGATACAACCCAAGCAGTCCCAAGTGGCGCGGGAGATGGATCAGGACGATCTGGATCGGGCACCGTCGCTGGATCAGATGTTCGATCTGACGGACCCGAAGGTGCTGAAGGCGCTGGGCGAGTTCGCCGAGGAGGCCCGGCAACGCCAAGCCAAGGCGTCGA
>CBFCWF010000102.1:0-14240 GCA_965601425.1 uncultured Chromatiaceae bacterium
AACCCGCGGCCAGGCCGCACCTCCAATGACAGCGTCACGCAGCACCCAGCTCGATTACCTGCGCCACGGCGAGCCAAGCGGCGGCAGCCGATTCCGCGGCAATGGTGTCGACGACCCCCTGTCCGAGAAAGGCTGGCAACAGATGCGTGACACGACCGCTGGGATCATCGGCTGGCAGCGGGTGATCAGTTCACCGATGCGCCGCTGCCGTGAGTTTGCCGACTGGCTGGCCACCGGGCGTGGCATTCCGCTCGAGGTAGTGTCCGACCTGCGCGAGGTCGGGTTCGGCGCCTGGGAAGGCATGCAGCGCGACCGGTTGCGCACCGAGCGCACCACCGAGTACGACGCCTTTTACCGCGACCCGGTGCGCAATCGCCCCGCCGGCGCCGAACCGCTCGATGCGTTCGGTTCGCGCGTAGCCGCGACCTTTGACCGGCTGCTCGACGCTTACGCGGGAGAGCACCTGCTGGTCGTCTGCCATGCCGGCGTCATCCGGGCCATGCTCGGGCACGTCGCCCGGCTGCCGGCGACCCATTGGTACCGCACCGAGGTCGACCACGCGGCAATCACGCGTCTCGCGCACGACCGGCGCGGTGCCCGTCTGGTGGCGCACAATTGGCGGCCCTCACTGTAGAATGTCAAGGCGCGCACGGGAATCGGTTTCCTGAGGCGCGCACCCCGCCGATACTGCACGGAGACCTGTATGGCCTTTGCCCGCCTCGCGTTCCGGACACTGTTGATCCTGCTGGGCCTGCTGGTCTTGATCGGCGTGCTGCTGCCCTCGGCCTCTCAGGTCGAGCGCAGCATCCTAATCGCTGCGCCAGCCGGGCGGATCTTCCCACACCTCAACGGCATGCGCGCCTTTCATGCCTGGTCGCCCTGGGCGGACGTGGATCCCGACACCCGCTATGAGTTCAGCGGACCGGACCAGGGCGTCGGCTCGCGCATGATCTGGCGGAGCGGCGACGGACGGGTGGGCCACGGCAGTCAGCAGATCACTGCCAGCATCCCGACCGAAAGGGTGGAGATGCAGCTCGAGTTCGGCGACAAGGGCGACGGGACTGCGGCCTTCGTTCTCGAGCCGGAGGGCGACGCGACGCGGGTGCGTTGGCAATTTCGGACCCAGTTCGGCTGGGATCTGTTCGGTCGCTACGTCGGATTGATGCTCGACAGCATGATCGGTACCGCCTACGACAAGGGACTCAGGACGCTCAAGACCCAGATCGAACAGACACCCTGATCACCGCGGACGACCGGGGCGGTAGGGTCATACGGCGCGACGGGCGGGGCATTGGCTCGGCGCGCATATCCCGAACAAGGGGGGCTACAAGCCGCTCAGCGCCTTGCAATGCCGATCCACAACAGGACCACGATTACCAAGCCGGCCAAGAGCCCCGGGAGCTCGCTGTCGACCCGCCACCGACCATCGGCCACCAGGAACAGGCCGCACAGGACCGTGAGCCCGAGTAATACAAAGACTGTAGCGAACCAATGCTGGCGCTGTTTCGACATCCCTATACTTGCGGTGCTGCCGATCAAAAGAGGAAACCGGAATAATGACAGAAGCACTCGGGCACGACAGCTATCTGATAGACACCGGGCTCTACCGGCCTGGACACGCCGGCTGCTACCTGATCCGGGACCACGGAGAGCTGGCGATCATCGACACGGGCACCCAGCACTCGCTGCCACGCGTGCTCGATGCGATCGCCGCGATCGGGGCTGCGCCGGAGCAGGTGCGTTACGTGATCCCGACCCATGTGCACCTGGACCACGCGGGTGGGGCCGGCCAACTGATGCGCGCCTGTCCCGCGGCAACGCTGATCGTGCACCCGAAGGGTCAGCCACACATGATCGATCCGAGCAAGCTACAGGCCGGCGCAACCGCCGTGTACGGCGAACAGGCCTTCCAGCGCGACTTCGGCGAGGTGCTGCCGGTCCCCGAAGAACGCACGCTCGCCGCGGCCGATCTGCAGACCTTCGCATTGGGTGATCGCGAGCTGCTTTTCCTGCACACGCCCGGACACGCGAACCATCACGGATGCCTGTTCGACCACGCCAGCGGCCACCTCTACACCGGCGACACGTTCGGTCTGGCCTACAGCGAGTTTCGCGCCGGCGACAGCGCGTTGATTGTCGCGACCACCACCCCGGTGGCCTTCGATCCGGACGCCTGGATGCAGAGTCTGGACCACATGATGGCGCTCAACCCAAGCGCTTGCTGCGTAACCCATTTCGGGAAGATCGACGAGCCCGCCCGCCGGGTGGACATGCTACGCGAAAGCATTCAGGCGCATGTCGCAATCGCGCTGGAAGAGGAGAAACACCCGCCCGAGGGCCGCGAGGGACGCCTGATGCAGGCGGTGGAACGCCTGCTGGTGGGCGCCGGGACTGCACACTGCGAACTGCCGGAAGGCGAGGTGCGGCAGATCTTCGCGTCGGACATCGAACTGAACGCGCAGGGGCTGCAGGTATGGCTGGCCAGGCGCGCCAAGCGTCGTTCTTAGCGCTTCGACGCACACCGAACGGGCGCGTCCCGTTATACTCCGCGAGATTGACTGATATCGATACAGAATAATGCAGCAAACAGACGACTTACGCATCCAGGCGATCCATGAGGTGGAGCCGCCTGCGGTAGTCCACGAGCGTCACCCGCTCACGGAAAAGGCCGCACAGACGGTCTTCGAGGCGCGCGATGCGATTCACCGCATCCTCACGCGGGAGGACGACCGCTTACTGGTCGTGGTCGGGCCCTGTTCGGTGCACGATGCGGGGGCCGCGATCGACTACGCTCGGCAACTGATCCCGGTGCGCGACCGTCTCGCGCAAGAACTGCTGATCGTCATGCGCGTCTATTTCGAGAAGCCGCGCACCACCGTGGGCTGGAAAGGCATGATCAACGATCCGGATCTGGACGAGAGCTTCCAGATCAACAAGGGACTCAACCTCGCTCGGCAGCTGCTGTTGCAGATCAACGACATGGGACTGCCGGCCGGCACCGAATTCCTCGATCTCATCAGCCCTCAATACGTGGCCGACCTGATCAGCTGGGGCGCGATCGGCGCGCGGACTACCGAGAGCCAGGGGCACAGGGAACTCGCCTCCGGCCTGTCCTGTCCGGTCGGATTCAAGAACGGGACCGACGGCACCGTCAGCATCGCGGTGGATGCGATGCGCGCCGCGGAGCGGCCGCACGTCTTTCTGTCACTGACCAAGGCCGGGCGCTCCGCCATCTTCAACACCAGCGGCAACCCGGATACGCATATGATCCTGCGCGGCGGCAAGCGCCCGAACTACGATACGGAGTCAGTGGCGGAGGCGGTCGAACAGATGGTCCAGGCCGGCGTCACCCCGAATCTGATGATTGATTTCAGCCACGCGAACAGCCGCAAGCAGCACGACAAGCAGGTCGAGGTCGGCGAAGACGTGGCCCGGCAGATCCGTCGAGGCAACCGCAACGTCATCGGCGTGATGATCGAGAGTCATTTGGTTGCAGGCCGCCAGGACCTCAACGGCAACGGAGACGGACTCATCTACGGCCAGAGCATAACCGATGCCTGTCTGGGCTGGCCGGAGAGCATGCCGCTCCTGGACAGGTTGTCGGAAGCGGTCCGACAACGTCGCGCAACGGCCGCGGAAGGATAGCCCGAATCGGTAATGCTGGGCGCGGGTGCCACCAAACCGACGTAGCAGCCGCACCGCGCCACCACGTGGGAGATGCGGTCCCTGGCGGGCCGTCGCCTCAGAAATCGTCGAAGCCAGCCCGGCGGAACCAATCCCGGGCCTTGGTCTCGTCGCGTTCGACGCCGTTGCCCTCGCGGTACATCATGCCGATCGTGGTCATCGCCCCTTGCAGCCCCTGCTCCGCGGCTTTCGTGAACCACTGGATGGCCTTTTCGCCGTTCTGCTCGACACACTCGCCTTGTAGGTACATGAACCCCAGGCCATGCTGGGCGAGCCCCATGCCCGACTCGGCCGCTGCCTTCATGTACCGATACGCCATCAGGTCGTTTTCAACCATGCCGAGTCCGTTCTGGGCCATGATCGCCATGCGGTATTGCGCCTCGGGATTGCCCTGTTCGGCGAGCGGCGCCAGCAGCCGCGTCGCCGTCGTGAAATGCTTGGATTCGAACGCAGCGATGCCGCTGCTCAGATCCATGTCCAGACCGTCATCCTGATTCATCGGTTTCCTGCTCCTGTCGTTGCACGGCCCCGGGGCCGATAATCGGCCGGGCGAATCGCCACCCGGCAGCGGACACCGGCGCACGACCGGCCGTCGCTGTCGTAAAACGCATACTCGAACCATGGCGTGGCCCGCCCGCGCATCATCAGCTGATCCCGGATCGCCTGCTCCTGTGACGCACCGATCGAAAAACGCAACTCGAGATCGGTCTGCGCCTCGCGATGAAAATCCAGCCGCAGCTCGCGGGTCCATATCTGATAGCCCGGAAACACCCGCTGGCAGGCAAGCGCCGCGACGGGGTCGGCGAGACAGGCCATCGCGCCGCCAAACATGCCGCCGCCCGGGTTGCGGTTCGGCCGCAGCGGCAGTAGCAAGCGCGCCTCCCGCCAACCCGCGTCCAGCGCGATCACCCGGACACGCAAGGTCCGAAATGGCGGATACCATTCGAAACGTCGTGCCGGCGACAGCCTGCGGCGAAGAATCTCGGGCATCCGCATCGTATTGCACCACCGTCGCGAGGCAGTTAAACGCCGCAAAGCAGCGGGGAATTGCGCCGGGACGCCGGCGACGAAAGCGCCGGGCAGGCGCGGTACACTGTGCGCCTCCAATTTAACACGCCCAACGATCATGCAGACAGCGCTTGCCGACTTCATCCGGGACACGCCCGAGGGCCGCGAGGCCGACCAGATTCTACGCGCCTGTGTCCACTGCGGTTTCTGCACCGCCACATGCCCTACCTACCTGTTGCTGGGCGACGAACTCGACGGGCCGCGCGGCCGCATCTACCAGATCAAGCAGGTACTCGAGGGCGATCCGGCCAATGCAACCGTGCGCACGCATCTCGACCGCTGCCTTGTGTGCCGGGCCTGCGAGACGACCTGCCCGTCAGGCGTCGACTACCACCGCCTGCTCGACATCGGGCGTGAGCAGGTGGAACGGCAGGCCCCCAGGTCCGTCGGCCAGCGGCTGCTGCGGCGCCTGTTGATCGAGACGCTGGCCTACCGAAACCGTTTCAACGCATTGCTGCGCGTCGGACAGACCGTGCGCCCGCTGCTGCCGCGCGGACTCAAACGCAATGTCCCGCCAGCCAAACGCGTACCGAAGGTCGGCCCACCGGCGAGCGCGACGCGACGTGTCTTGCTGCTCGACGGCTGCGTGCAGCCCGGGCTGGCACCCGAGATCAATGCCGCGCTGGAGCGCATTCTGCAGCACCTCGATGTCGCGGTGCAGCATACACCGGGAGCCGGCTGCTGTGGCGCGCTGCCGCAGCATCTGAACGATATGGAACGGGCCCGCGCGATGGCCCGTCTGAACATCGATGCCTGGTACCCGGCCATCGAGCGCGGCGCCGAGGCGCTGGTCGTGACCGCAAGCGGCTGCGAGGCCCATGTGCAGGATTACCCGCGGCTGCTTGCCGGGGATCCGGACTACGCCGACAAGGCGGCGCAGTTGGCCGAGAGGCTGCGCGATCCGTTGCAACTGCTCGATGAACTGGCGCTCGACTCGCTGCCGCTGCAACCACGCGCAGCCAGAATCGCAGTCCACACGCCGTGCACGCTGCAGCATGCGCTGCATCTGAACGGCAAGACGGAGCTGCTGCTGCAGGGGCTCGGCTACCGACTGGCCGCGGTCGCCGACGGCCACCTGTGCTGCGGCTCGGCGGGAACCTATTCGATCCTGCAGGCGGACCTGTCACAGCGGCTGCGCGAGCGCAAGCGGCGCGCCCTGACAGGCGACCACCCGGACCTGATCGTCACCGCGAACATCGGCTGCCTGATGCACCTCGATGAGCCGGATGGCATCCCGGTGCAGCACTGGCTGAACCTGATCGCGGAAGACCTCGCTGGCTGACCTGCCGATCGCCCGGTCACCCATCGAGCCCGGCCACGACCCAGGACCGCCACTGCCCGAGTAGCTCCGGGTGCGTCGCGGCCATCGCAATGCGGGGCGCCAGCGACAGCCCGCGAAGCCAATCGCCGGCATAGTCGCCGAGCAGGCCACCGACCGCACCGCTTTCGTCCAGGATCAGTTGTCCGGCCGCATAGTCCCAGAGCTTCTGCGCGCCATGCAGGTACACCTGGCACCGTCCGGCGGCGATCCAGCACCAGTCCAGCGCGACAGAGCCGAAACTGCGCTGGGAGCGGTAGGGTGTCGCGCGCGCCAAAGAGCGTATCAGCCCGGCGGGCAGGCGCTTGAGGTCTACCATCGCAATCGACCCGGCCAATGGCTGCGATCCGGCGGGGGCGGTCAGCGGCCTGCCGTTCAACCAGGCACCCTGGCCTCGCAGTGCGCTGAAACACTCATCGCGCGACGGGTCGTAGACGACCGCGGCCCGCGTCTCGCCGTCGACGATCAATGCCACGGACACCGCAAAGAACGGGATGCCGGCCGCGTAGTTGCTGGTACCGTCCAACGGGTCGACACACCACAGCGGCCGCTCTGGGGTCGACAGCAGGCGCTGCTGTTGGTCGGCGGTCATTTCTTCGCCGAGCAATGCCCAGGCAGGCCAACGCGCGGCCAGGTCGCGCTTCAACCGATTCTGCATTGCGAGATCCGCCTCGGTGATCAGTGAACCGTCTTTCTTCGTCTCGGCGCTGACACGCTCGAAGCGCGTGAGGAGTTCTTCTGTGGCCGCGGCCTTCACGACGTGCCGAATCAGCGCGAGGTCTGTTGTGTCGATCTCGTTCATCATTAATAAAGAATGCCAGGTAGCTGCCGTCAGCCTCGAATTATCGGCGTTTGGTGAAGAAAGGCCCAAACGGGGAATTCCCTATTGCCATGCCTCCGCCCAACGCCTACGCTCAAGCCGACAGATCAGGGTGGACTCGACATCGTGCCGAAACGCGTCATCATCGCCTTATTCGTCGTCTTTGCCGTGTCGGCGGCGGCGCAAACCCCGGCCGCCGCGCTCGACGAACAAAGGGCACGCTTCCTCGAAGCCGAGCAGGCGCTCGCACGCGGCGACCAGGCACGCCTCGAGCGCCTCAGTGCCCGCCTTCGCGACTACCCGCTGCTGCCCTACCTCGAGTATCAGGCGTTGCTGAAGCGACTCGGGCAGGCGGGCAATCGCGAGGTCGAGGACTTTCTGAAGGCACACCAGAATACTCCGCTCAGCGGGCGGCTCCGCGCGCAATGGCTCCGGCGGCTGGCCCGCGGGCAGCGCTGGCCCGAATACCTCACTTTCTACGCCCCGACCAGCAGCATCGAGCTGCAGTGCTATCAGCTACATGCGCTGATCGAGACCGGCAAGACCGACCAGGCGCTGCCGAAGGTGGCCGACATCTGGCTCTACGGCAAGTCCAGGCCGCGCGCCTGCGACCCGGTTTTTGCGGCCTGGACCGCGGCGGGCTACCGCACGAACGACATGATCTGGCAGCGTATCGAAAAGGCAATGACACTGGGCGAGTCGGGCCTCGCAAGATACCTCGCGCGCCCGCTGACGCGCGACGATCAGCTGTGGGTAGAGCGCTGGATCGGCCTCTACAGCAAACCGTCGAAGGCCGGCGACACGAAGGCCTTCTCCAAGCCCCACCCTTACCGCGAGGCAATGCTGGCACAGGCCGTGCGGCGCCTGGCACGCTGGAACGGACTCAAGGCGGTCGTATTGTGGCAGAGAATCGAACCGCGCTACCCGTTCACCGCCGACCAGACCCGAAGCGTCGAGCACTACATTGTTCGCAACCTAGCGCGCACGCCTGGTGATGCGGCGTACGCGTTCGTGCGCGGTGTCGAGGTCGGCGACAGTAACGGCGACCTCAAGGTGCACGAGGCACGCATCCATTCGGCGCTGCTGCGCGAGGACTGGAACCAAGTGGCCGAATGGATCGCTGTACTGCCGCAGGAAGAGCGCGACACCGATCGCTGGACCTACTGGCTGGCACGCGCGCTCGAGGGCGAAGGCGATACGGTCGCGGCCCGGGCGCTATATCAGAAGGCCGCACGAGAGCGCAGCTATTACGGTTTTCTCGCGGCCGACCAGATCGGCGGCGACTATCAACTCTCGCACAGCGAGACGCCCGCTGCTGCGGGGCTCGTGAATCAGATCGCCGATATCGCGGCGGTGCGCCGCGCCGCGGAGTTGTTCACGTTGGAACGCTGGATCGATGCCCGACGCGAATGGCGTTGGGCCACCGCGGAGATGGGCGCGAATGAATTGAAGGCAGCGGCCAAGCTGGCCGAGCAGCGCGGCTGGCACGACCAGGCCATCTTCACGCTGGCCAAGACCGGTTACTGGGACGATCTGGAACTGCGCTTCCCGATGGCCTATGCGGAGCTGGTCGAGGCGAACGCAAAGCTTCACGACATCGACATCGCATGGATATTTGCGGTGATGCGCCAGGAAAGTGCCTTCATGGACGACGCACGTTCGCATGCGGGGGCCATGGGCCTGATGCAGCTGATGCCCGCGACCGCGCGCAGCGTTGCCCGCAAGGTGCTGAAACGCAAACCGCCGCGTCGCAAGGAACTGTTCGAACCGGACACCAATATCGCGCTCGGCAGCGCCTACCTAAAGCAGATGAAAGGCGAACTCGGCGACAGCGCGGTGCTCGCCACCGCCGCATACAATGCCGGTCCGCATCGCGTCACGCGCTGGCTGCCCAAGCAGACACTGCCGGCTGATGTATGGATCGAGCTGGTGCCGTTCCATGAGACCCGTGGCTACCTGCGCCGGGTCCTTGCCTACACGGTCATTTACGAAAAGCGCATGGGGCTCACGCCGACCCGGCTGCGGGACCGCCTGCACCCGGTGCCTCCCAATCTCAGCCTCCTCGGTAGCGCACGAACCGCCGGTGAACAGAAGGGCATGTCAGCCGGCTGATCCGTCCTGGCCGGTCATGCGCGCACGTACCGCCTGCACCTCGGCGGGGTCCATACGCTGGATCAGGTGCTTCACGTAGTCCTCGGCTCGCTTGCTGCCGTTGACATGAGCGAGTGACAGCCACTGCAGCGCGGCCGCATCGTCGCGCACCACCCCCCTGCCCTCCATCAGCATCTTTCCCAGCGCGAACTGCGCGGTCGGCATGCCCTGGTCGGCCGCCCTCAGGTACCAGTCCACCGCAGCCTGGATATCCTTTTCCGCGCCGTACTGGGCGAAGCGGTACATCGTGGCCACCACGTACTGAGCCTTGGCCGAGCCGAGTTCAGCCGCCTCCAGGTACAGCGCGCGCGCCCGATCCTCGTCCATCTCGACCCCGGTGCCATTGGCGAACATCCAGGCCAGCGTGATCAAAGCCCCCTGATGCCGCTGCGCCGCCGCCTTTTCGAACCAGGCGCGCGCCTGTTCGTAATCCAATGCGACACCATCCGCATTACCGTACATCACGCCGAGGCGGAACTGGGCTTCGGGGTTTCCCGCCCTCGCCGCGCTGCGGATCGCCGCCTGCGCTCGCAGCTGGTCGGGGCTGAAGGTGGCGCGGGTGTCCTGCTCTGACATACCGTTTCCTCTTTTAGCGCGAATACTACCCAACGGCGCCCGGGCAGATCTTCCCATAACTGACCGGGTTTCCGTGTCAGCGTTGGCGTCCGCCACCGGGCTCATCGGGAGGAAGGTTCGGTAAGCGACCCCGCAGCGCGGGCCGGGTCGGGGCACGGGGCCCGCTCGAAGGTTAAGGCACGACCGCGGCGTCGCGGTCAGCGGGCGGTCAGGGCCTGGATGATGCGATCTTCCATTTCGACACGAACGGCCAGTTCCTCGCCCAATTTGCAAAGATCGCGGTCGAGCTGGCTGAGATCGAGGTCGTGGTCCGAGGCATCGTACTTGTCGTTGAAATCGACCGCCACCTCGGAGGCCTCAGCGATCCGCGGGTAGACCTCGCGCGCAACCTCGAGCACCTGAGTGCGCCGCTCGCGCCCGGCAACGATGCGTTCGTAGATCTCGAAATGACCGAATGCGGAATAGTCAACCAAGACCTGGCAGAACGACTGCAGGACATCGACGCTCGGGTTCTTTTCGAACGGCTCCAGGCCCGCGACCCGACAGAACATCGCAAGCATCTCCTGGCGTTCATCGAGCAGTTTGCGCACCATTTCATGCGTTCGCTCGCGACGGTCCTTCTTCTGCGGTTCGCTCATCGTCATGAATCTTCGATACTCGATACTGTGCTCTGGCAAGCGTAGTTTACTCCTAATCAGTTCCGCGTAAACCGGGTAGCGCGCGGACACCCGCCAACAGGTTTCCGCGCCGAGGGCATGCGCGTATCGACGGGGTTCACAGCGGCTGCCCGCTGTGGAATATTGCGCCCGTGAGAAGATGCGCCACCCTGTTGTTCTGCTGCATGCTGTCGATCAGCACATCGGTGCCGGCCTATGGCAATTACACGGGGGAAGACAATCCGTTCCTCGAGGCCATGCTGCGCATGATGGAGATTGCGGGCTTGATCGACCGCAACGACGTGCCGCTTGGCGCCCCCTACCTGCCGGGGTACGGCCAGTCGATGGCCCCCGGATTTGCCGGCCTGGGCGGCTGGCCCGGTTACCCGGCGATGGGTGCGTTTCCCGGGATGTCAACGCTGAACGGACTGGGCGGACTGCCGGGCAGTGCGATGGTACCCGGTGGGGGCTGGCCCGGGGCGGCCGTTCCGAACCCGGGCGGCATGCCGGGCGACTTGATGAACCGCGGGTGGTCGGGGCGGAGTTCGAACTCGGCTAGCAGTGGCTACCTCGATGGCGTCTGGGAACTCAGCAACGGCAGCGTCGTCGTGATCAAGCGGGGTCGCGCGCGCCTGTACGTCTCCAAAGAACGCCACCAGGACTTCACCATCGGATACGATCAGCAGCACTTCTGGTGGACACCGCGCGGCGGTAACACCACCTCGCACTATCGCTACCGGTTTCGCGACGGGCGAATGATACTTCGCGACAATCAGGGCAAGGTGCTGCTGATGCGCCGCCGCAGTTGAGCCTGCGCCGCTTGAGGCGCGCGTCGCAGCAAGGCAGAATTGATCATGGGCGGAACGGCACAGCCATCGCGGCACCGGGCGAGCCCCACCGGAGCAGCAGACAATCATGAAGATAACGCGCATTGCGCTGATCGGTGGTTCGGGTTTCGTCGGCAGGCACCTGAGCCGCCACCTGCATGGCCGCGGATATGCATGTCGCGTCGTCACGCGTCACGCACATCGCCACCGCGAGCTTGCCACGGTTGCCGAACTCGTCGAGGCTGACCCGTTCGACCAGAGGCAGCTCACCGCGGCGCTCGACGGTTGCGATGCGGTCGTCCATCTGGTCGGCATCCTGAACGCCAGCGATGCCGAGCGCAGTTTTCGCCGGATCCATGTCGAGCTGGTCGAAAGCGTACTCACGGCCTGCCTGGCGGTCGGGGTCCGCAGGCTGTTGCACATGAGCGCATTGAACGCCGACGAGGCAAGCGGCGGCAGTCAGTACCTGCGAACCAAAGGCGAGGGCGAAAATCGTGCGCACATCCTTGGCAAGGCCGCGATTGCAGTGACCAGCTTCCGCCCGTCGGTGATCTTTGGTCCGGATGACAGCTTTCTCAACCGCTTCGCCACGCTGTTGAAAATCCCCGGTCCAATGCCGCTCGCCTGTCCCGATGCCAAGCTCGCGCCGGTCTACGTCGGCGACGTCGTCGCCGCATTCGCAAACGCGCTCAATGACCCCAAGACCTTCGGAAAGCACTACGAATTGTGCGGCCCACAGGTCTATACACTCGAACAGCTGGTGCGTTTCGTCGCCCGCCACAGCGGCCGTGACAAACGCATCATCCGACTGTCCGACAAACTCTCACGACTGCAGGCATCGATGCTGCAGCACGTTCCGGGAAAGCCGTTCACCCCAGACAACTACCTTTCCCTGCGTACCGCGAGCGTCTGTCACGAAGACGGGCTGCGCGCCCTCGGGGTGATACCGACCTCGCTCGAAAACGCCGGCGTACGCTTGCTCAGCAAAACCGACAGAAACTGGCAGCGCGGCGAACTGCGCCGACTCAGCCAGCGCTGAACCGCGGGACGGGTCGCTTCTCGAGCCGCTCCAGATAGACCTGCCGCCGGGCGGCAGGTAACGCGGCAATCGCATCACAGGCGGCATGGAATGCGCGCATGTCCCCATCGAGCAGCTGCAGCAGGCCGCCGAATGCGGGCAACAATGCCGTGTAGGTGTCGATGCTCGCCAGGTGCGCGTTGTTCAGCGGACGATCGAACCAGCGATCGTATCCCGGGTGTTCGCCCCAGCCCGCCCTGAGCGCCGCATACTCGGCACGCAGGTCCTCGAAGACCCGTTCCTTGCGTTCTTGCAGCGCGGAAGACGGAAGCCCAGCCGCGTAGATCCTGTTCAGGCGCCCGCGGGCACGCCCCAGCAGCTCCAGGAAATCGCGCCGCCGACCTTCCCACTGCGTATGTTGAAGACGCTCCTCCGCGCTGCCGTGGCGCAGCAACCAGCGTCTTGTGCCCTCGCGCTCCACCAGGCTCGCATAGGCCTCGTTGAATGCGCTGTCGCCGGGCACGTAGAGGGCCTCGTGCGCCAGCTCATGGAACACCAGCGCGGCGATGTTGGGCAGCGGCCAGTCGATCACGGTACTGGGCAGCGGATCGCTGAACCAGCCGAGGGTGGAGTAAGCCGGGACTGGCTCGACCGCTACATCCCAGCCGTCGCGGCGCAACCCTTCGGCGAACCGCGCTGCGGCGTCCCGGCTGAAATAGCCGCGATAGCTGGCACAGCCGACGACCGGATAACACCAGCTGCGGGGCTGCAGCGAATCAAAGGGCGCCGCCACCACGCTCCAGACCAGCGCCTCGCGCCCGACCGACGCATACAGGCGGTAGCTGCCGCTGGCGGGCAGACCCAGCGCATCGCGGGCGAACTGCCGGATCTCGGGCAGGCGCTCGAGACGCCGGCGCTCGGCGGGCGTCGTCCGTGGGTCAAGCAACACATCCTCGACGGGCCGCGTCGCGGTGATCACCCCCATCTGACCGGCCGCCGTGTGCAGATAGTAGCCCACGGAACTGCAAGCGCTCAGCGAACACAGCGTCACTGCAGCAAGCAACAGGCGCATCGTGGGCTATATCGGAAAGAACACCGCCGAGGCGACGCCCTGAATAACGTTCTTGATCTGGCGATTGCTGCTGTCCGCCACGACCTGGGCCATGTAATCCTGCAATGCGATCAACTTGCCGGCGAGCCGCTCGAAGCTGAGATCGCCGCTGCCCTCGAGTGAGTTGCTGAGCAGATACAGCCGGCCTCGCGGGTCGCGTTTCTGCTCGAGCTTCCAGAATGCCACCTCGTAGTTACGCGCCAGGTAGTGCAGCCGCTGGGGATCCAACCTGTTGTGCAGGTAGAATTCGCTGCGCCCCCCGTAGCCGTCGAGCAGCATCGTGCGCAGACCCTCGACGAACGCGGCCACACGATCCCCAGCATAGTGTTCGTCGAAGGCCAGCTGGATCGCCGCCGCGGACCGCCTGCCCTGCAGCCCCGGGTGGTGCTTGAGGCGGCGCAGGCCGAACAGGGCGTTCATTGCGGCCGCCCGCGTCTTGTAGCGACCTCGCTCCAGTTGGGCGGGGTTGCGTACATAGAGCTTGCGCGCCAGTTCACGCAGGTAACGCAGACTCTGGTCGATACTGGTCTCGGCCACCATATCCACGTCGCTCTTGGCGACGGCGTCGATCTCGAACGCACTCGCCTGGACCGGTTGGTCCGCAGCCGGCCGCAACTGACAGGCGGTCAGCGCGCCGCAGACAATCGCCAGGATCAGACACTGGGCCCGCGTCATCTCGGCACAGGTCTGCCGGGTACACGGACATGCCGGCTAGAGCCGCCCACGCAGGTCCTTCGAGCGGAAGCCTGACAGATCGCGCGGGGCATCACGCGTCAGCGCCATGACCTTGAAGCGCTCACCCATCTCGCTGGGTAAAGTCAGCTTCTTTACCCCCTGCATCTCCCGGAGGTGGCGCCGGACCTGGGACGGATCGGATGCCGCGAGGAGCCGCTGCAGACCGCTGTCGATCAGGAAGTGCGCCTGGGTGGTGAAGCCGGCCAATCCGAAACCGGTGCCCGACGCCGCGCTGGCCAGCGCACTGAAATCGACATTGGCGGTGATGTCCTGCAG
>CBFCWF010000103.1:0-14230 GCA_965601425.1 uncultured Chromatiaceae bacterium
TCGGCGTCACCGGCAAAATCGATAGCCTCCTGCAATGAATGCACGACGAACCCGCCAGGCGCCTCAAAGGCCGGGTCACGTGAGACGACGATGTGCGTGCGGTGCGGTAGCAGTCCGGGCAGGGATTCCCAGGTCAATCGCCCCATGACGATGGGCTTGCCCATCGTGAGGCGCTTGAAGTGCGCAAGATCTGCGGGCATGTGCCACGGCAGTTTGTTGCCGCAGCCAATGACGCCGTTGTCCGCGACCGCCGCGATGATCGAGAGGTTGACCAGAGGATTCATCGGGCGATTTTAGCAGGTGGGCGCCGCGGATACCCTGGACGACCCGCGGCCTGAGGCCGCGGGCGCTGCGCTTACTCTTCCTCGTCGGGGAAAAGCTCCTCTTCGGCCTCGATCATCATTTCGAGGATCACCTCGACTTGCTCCGGCGCCTCTTCCGCCAGCGAAAGAAGTTCGCGACCGTCCAGTTCCAACTCGCCACTCATGACCAACACCTCGTCAGAGAATCATTAAATTTGTATATTATTATTTTCTGCTATCAGTTCAATTTGCAAGCCCATGCCGCCGTTGCGCTTGATGCGGATCAAACCATTTATTGCGCCGCACCATGCTGGCGCAGCCTGGGTTTCGCAATGCCTGCGTGGCCGCGCGGCCGACCGGTCAGACCGCGATCGGCGCCCTGATGTGCGGGTGGCATTGATAGCCGGTCAGCGAAAAATGCTCGTAGCGGAACTCGAAAAGGTCTTTGACGTCCGGATCGAGCTGCATGCGCGGCAGATCGTAAGGCGTTCGGCTCAGCTGCTCATCGGCCTGATCGAGGTGATTGCTGTACAGATGCGCATCACCGAGGGTATGAATGAACTCTCCCGGCTCGAGATCGCAGTTCTGGGCAATCATCATCGTCAGCAGCGCATAGCTGGCAATGTTGAAAGGGACGCCGAGAAAGACGTCGGCGCTGCGCTGGTAGAGCTGGCAAGAAAGGCGGCCGTCACAGACGTAAAACTGAAAAAACGCATGACAGGGCGCCAGGGCCATCCGGCCGGCGGCGACGTTCTGCTGAGGCGAAAGGCTCTCGTCCGGCAGGTCCACCGGGTTCCATGCCGACACGATGATCCTGCGCGAGTCCGGGTTCTCTCGAATCTGCCGCAGCACCTGCTGGACCTGGTCGATGCGACGGCCGTCCGGTGTCGGCCAGGATCGCCATTGATAGCCGTAGACGGGGCCGAGTTCTCCGTTCTCGTCGGCCCACTCGTCCCAGATGCTGACGCCGTTGTCCCGAAGATAGCCGACGTTGGTCTCGCCCCTGAGGAACCATAGCAGCTCATGTATCACCGACTTCAGGTGGATCTTCTTGGTGGTCACGAGGGGGAAGCCCTCGCGCAGATCGAAGCGCATCTGGTGGCCGAACAGTGACCAGGTCCCGGTCCCGGTGCGGTCGCCCTTGAAGTCGCCGAATTGACGAACCCGGTACAGCAGATCTAGATACTGTTTCATGCCTCGCTCTTCCGAGTGTATGCGATGGTCAGCAGCGCGATGCCGCCGAGTACCATCGGCAGCGAAAGAAGCTGTCCCATCGTAACCCAACCGAATGCCAGATAACCGATATGGGCATCGGGCAGACGCCAGAATTCCACCAGGAAACGGAACAGTCCGTACCCTATCAGGAACAGCCCGGAGACGCCCATCATGGGCCGCGGTCTGGCACTGAACCACCAGAGCACGAGGAACAGCACGACGCCCTCGAGCAAAGCCTCGTAAAGCTGTGTCGGATGCAGCGGCGGCGTCCATTCGGCGGGCACGCCGAGCTGGAGCTTGTCAAAACACAACCCGGGGTGCGTGGCACAGCTCACGCGCATCGCCCATGGCACATCGCCGGGCGCCCCCCACAGCTCACCGTTTACGAAATTGCCGATGCGACCGGCCAGCAGGCCGAGCGGCACCAGGGGCGCAATAAAGTCGGTGAGCGCGAAGAATCGCTTGCCGTTGCGCCGACCGTACCACCAGACGGCAACCAACACGCCGAGAAAACCGCCATGGAAGGACATGCCGCCTTCCCAGACACGCAGCAGCCTGAGCGGATCGTTCAGCCAGCCATCGAAGCTGTAAAAGAGCATGTAGCCGATGCGGCCGCCGAGGATCACGCCCAACGCGACATAGAAGAGCAGGTCGTCGACCTGATTCGCATTGATGACCGCGTACGGCCGACGTGCGCGTCGGCGACCAAGCCACCATCCGGCGAGAAAGCCCACAAGATAGGTCAGCCCGTACCAGCGGATCGCGAGCGGTCCTATCTGCAGTGCGACGGGATCGAAATCGGGGTAGATCATGGCGCGCGAGTTTATCAGCTATCGGTCCCGTTGCGAGGCGCGCGGTCGGTAAGACGATAGACAGTGGCCGGCATGCTGAGTAGGCTAGTCGCGCCCTCCCGGAGTCGGACATGCGCGCACTGCTCAAGCTGCTAATCACTCTGGTGCTGCTCGGTGTTCTCGCGCTCCTCTCGGCAGTCTGGTTCGTGCTGCAGGACAACCCGCTGGTCGAACCGTATGCATTGCTTTCCCCGCAAGATACGGCGCGCGCGCACACGCTGCTGGAACGCGAGGACCCGCGACGAACGTTCCGGGACGATCGGGAGGTGATCGTGATCGATGCGCCCGATCTCGAGCTGCTCGTCCGTCACCTGCTGGATCGACTGGGCGGCAGCGCCCGGGTGGGCCTCGCGCGGGACAGGCTGGATATCGCGGCGACGATTCCGATCCCTTATCTGCCACGCCGAAACAATCTCAATATCGTTGCGTCGCTGGACGCGACGCACGGGCGGCCCGGCTTCAGGGCACTGCGCATCGGCAGCCTCCAGGTGCCGCCGAAGACGGCCGACAGCCTAGCCCGATGGATGATCGAACAACGGCTCGGAGCGAACCATCCAGATGCCAATGAGCACCCACTGGGGCAACTGGAGATCCACCCCGACGGCCTGCGCCTGAGCCGTCGATCGAACGCAGCGGCGGGCACCCCGGGAACCCGGATGTTGAGCACCGGCACCACACTGGAGGCCTTGCGCTTCTATCACGACCTGCTGGTTGAGCAGCAGGACCGCGGGATCGGCCGGACAGGGGCCCTGGTCGCGTTGCTGGAACCGATGTTCCGGGCGGCCGAGGCCAGGTCGATCGATCGCGACCCGGTTGAGGAAAACACCGCGCTGCTCACGCTGCTCGGCGCCTGGGCGAGTCAAAGGGGGCTCGACGCGTTGGTGCCGGACCGCCCAAGAAGGCCGAGCGGCTTCTTGCTCAAACTGCAGGGCCGCAGGGATTTCGCACGACACTTCCTGGCCTCCGCCGCGCTGGCGGCACGCAGTAACGGTAGCCTGTCGAATGCGGTGGGCCTGTTCAAGGAAATCACAGACGCGGGGCGTGGCTCGGGTTTCAGCTTCACCGACATCGCGGCCAACCGTGCGGGCACACGGTTCGGTGAACTGGCCGGCAGCTCCCCGCGGTCGGCCCGCGATCTTCAGCGACGACTCGCGGTTGGCATCACCGACAGTGACCTGATGCCTGCCGCCGCAGACCTGCCAGAACACCTGGATAGCGACGCCTTCCGGCAACGCTTTGGTCATGTCGGCAGCCCCGCTTATCAAGCCGTCATGCGCGAGATCGAACAGCGCATCGACGCCAGTGGACTCTACCGCGATCGTTAGCCAGAACACGCCGTGAAGCGCACCCGCAGTTAATTCCCGACTTTTCCGCCAGTCTCAAGTTTTGATGCCCAACGCCGTTAGCTAATCCACAACACAAGTGAGCAACCTTTACAGGCGAGAGTTGGCTATGAGGCTCGTAGGAATGAACGGAACGAAGGTAATCCCGCATCATCTGCGTACGCTGGGAGAGCGCTTGCGCTACCGGCGCCGACAGATGGGCTGGACCCAGGAACAGCTTGCGGTGCAGGCGGGGACCAACCAGGCGGTGATCCAGAAAATCGAAAACGGCAAGAGCCTTCGGCCAAGGAAGATTGACGAGATCGCCGCCGTGCTGGACGTGAACCCTGCGTGGCTGATGTTCGGCGATGAAAAGGCGACCCCACTGACCGACGAGGCGCGCGAGATTGCGGAAAGTTGGATGACGCTCAGCGAAGGCGAGCGCGAGCGCGTGCGCAACGAGATCCGCATGCTCGCTGGCCGTCGGATGTCGTCCTGAGTCGCCGCGAGCTTCAAAGCGTGGGCAGGACGCGCAGGTACAAGGCCTTGAGGTACGCGGTTTCCGGAATCGCCGGGTGAATCGGATGATCCGGACCCTGCTGACCTTGCTGCAGCAATTGAAGACCGCGGTCGCCGTGCCGGGCCGACTGCAGCACGGTCCGCAACAATTGATCCCGCTGCATATGAAAAGAACAAGAGGCCGACACTAACAGGCCGTCACGCGCCAGCAGCCCCAGCGCGGCCTCGTTCAGACGACGGTACGCCAGCATCCCCTTTTTCAGATCCTTCTTGCGCTTTACGAACGCCGGCGGATCGAGCACGACAGCATCGAAACGTTCGCGCGCCGCGCGGAGTTCGCGCAGCGTGTCGAACGCATCGCCCTGGAGGCTGCTGACACGGTCACCGAGACCATTGAGTTCGGCATTGTGCATCGCCTGTTCGAGTGCATGCGTCGAGGAGTCGACCGCAACCACCCTCTCCGCTCCTGCGTGCGCAGCACGCAGCGACCAGGCGCCCACATAGCTGCAGACGTCGAGCACGCGCAGTCCGCGCACATACCGCATGAACTGGTCACGATTCGCAGCCTGATCGTAGAACCACCCGGTCTTCTGACCCTTTGCGAGAGACACCTCGAAGCGACAACCGCCCTCCGTGACCGTCACCCGGTCGGGCACCTGACCGTGCGCGATTTCGACATAGCGTGCGAGCCCTTCCAGTTCCCGCACCGGGCTGTCGTTGCGCAGCATGATCCCGATCGGCCTCAGCACCTTGACCAGCGCATCGACCAGCGCCTCTCGCTGGGCCTCCATGCCGGCGGTGGTCAGCTGAATCGCGAGATAGTCGCCGTAGCGGTCGACGACCACGCCAGGGACGCCGTCGGCCTCGCCGAACAGCAGGCGATAGTAAGGCGCGGCGTAAAGCCGCTCGCGAATCGCGAGCGCGACCTTGACACGATGCACCAGCAGTGAGCTGTCCAGTGCGACGCCCGGGCTACGGGTCACCAAACGGGCACAGATCAGGGAATTCGGATTCACATAGCCGAGACCCAGCCATTTGCCGCGACTGTCCTCGACCTGCACGACCTCGCCGGGCGAAAACCCCTTTAGCGGGGTCGCACGATTGTCGACCTCGTTGGAGTAGACCCAGAGGTGACCGCCGCGCAAACGCCTGTCCTGTCCCTTCGCCAGCTGGAGGCGCTCACCCATATCCGCGGGGCCGGCCGGTAGTCGTTAGCCACGCACCGTCAGAGGTCATCGGCGCCAAAGGTATTGCAGGCCGCGATCGTGCCCTTTTCCAAGCCGGTCCGAAACCAGCGCACACGCTGCGCGGAACTGCCGTGGGTGAAAGAATCCGGCGACACATAGCCGCGCGATTGCCGCTGCATCCGGTCGTCCCCGATCGCACTCGCGGCATTCAGCCCTTCCTCGATATCGCCTCTTTCCAGCAGCTGCCGCATGCGCGCGGCATGGTTTCCCCAGACCCCCGCGAAACAGTCGGCCTGCAGTTCCTGTTTGACCGACAATTCGTTCGCGTATTGCTTGCCACGGCCCCGGCCGGCCTTTTGCACCTCGGCTGAAATGCCGAGCAAGGTCTGCACATGGTGACCGACCTCGTGGGCGATCACGTAGGCCTGCGCAAAATCACCCGGCGCCCCGAGCTTTCGCTTGAGGTCGTCGAAGAAGCTCAGGTCCAGGTAGACCTTCTGGTCGGCCGGACAGTAGAACGGACCCATCGCCGCCTGGCCCAGGCCGCACGCAGAGTTCACCGCGCCACGAAACAGCACCAGTTGGGGCTCCTTGTAGGTTTCACCGGCCTGCGTGAAGATGTTGTTCCAGGTCTCTTCGGTATCGGCAAGCACCACGGAAACGAACTCGACGAGTTCCTGCTCCTGTGCACTCTGGCCTACCTCGCCCTGCTGATTGACCTGCCGTTGGTCCACGCCGCCACCCACCAGGCTGCCCAGACCCCCTCCCCCGGCGAAATAGCTAACGGCACCGACTGCGAGCAGCGCGAAGATGGTGCCCTTCACACCGAGGATCCTCAGGGCCAGCGGCAACAGGTGGAGCAGACTACCCCCGCCCCCGCCTCCGCCACGACGACCGAACGGACTGGCCGAGGAGCCGCGCCGGTCTTCGACGTTGCTGCTCTGCCTTCTACCTTTCCAACGCATCTCCCCCCTCCAGTTCGCACGCGCTGCGGCATGCAGACAATTTTCGCAATCCTCGCACATCATGGTGCAGCGTGGCACCGACGGCAACTCGCGTGATCAGGGCTGCGCGGCCCGCCGCGATGCCGGGCAGGGGAGGACGTCGCACGCCCGGTCGAGCGGCCCGCCTCCAGCGACGGCGTCACGATCAACGGCTTCACCTCCCATGCGACGTCAACGACTTTCGGGTTAAAGTGCGCGCAAATTTGCGGAGACACCGATGGCTGACACCGACATTCTGCTCGGCGGTACCGGCAATGAGCAGGTTACGCTGAACGCCGGCATGGCGAACCGCCACGGCCTGATCACGGGTGCGACCGGCACCGGCAAGACGGTCACGCTACAGGTGCTGGCGGAGTCGTTCTCGCGCCTCGGGGTTCCGGTATTCACCGCCGACGTCAAGGGCGACCTGTCGGGCCTGGCGGGTGCCGGCGAGAACGGGGCCAAGATCGCCGAGCGCCTGCAGTTCATCGGCATCACGGATCATGCGTTCGAGCCGAGCCCGACCGTTTTCTGGGACGTCGACGGCGAGAAAGGGCATCCGTTGCGGACGACCATCTCGGAAATGGGCCCGATACTGCTGAGCAGTCTGCTGGAGCTCAACGAGGTACAGGAAGGCGTGATGCAAGTCGCCTTCAGTGTCGCCGACGATGAGGGACTGCTGCTGCTCGACCTCAAAGACCTGCGTGCGATGCTGAATTGGGTGGCCGACACCGCGCGGGAGATCGAGCGCGATTACGGACGGATTTCGCGGGCCTCGGTTACCGCGATCCTGCGCCGCCTGTTGGTTCTCGAGGCAAGCGGTGGCGAGCTGCTGTTCGGTGAGCCGGCGCTTCGAATTCAGCATATGATGCAGCACGACTACTCGGGGCGCGGCGTCATCAGCATCCTCGATGCGACCACGCTCTACCATTCACCGCGCGTCTACGCGACCTTCCTGTTGTGGCTCTTGTCGGAGCTGATGGAAGAGCTGCCCGAACGCGGCGATGCCGACCGGCCGCTGCTGGTATTCTTTTTCGACGAGGCCCATCTGCTTTTCAAGGGCGCCCCGAAAGCGCTGCTGGAGAAGATCACCCAGGTCGTGCGCCTGATACGCTCCAAGGGTGTCGGCGTCTTCTTCATCACGCAGTATCCCAAAGACGTGCCCGATGCGGTCATCGGCCAGCTGGGCAACCGCATCCAACATGCGCTGCGCGCCTACACACCGAGCGACCGCAAGGCGGTCAGGGCCGCAGCCAAAACCTTCCGTGAGAATCCGGCGTTCGATACTGAGCAGGCCATCGGCAACCTTGGTGTCGGCGAAGCACTGGTATCGACCCTCGACGCGAAAGGCGTCCCCTCGATGGTCCAGCGCACCCTGATCGCGCCACCGCGATCCCAGTTCGGCCCGATCGACCCGATACGCCGGCGCGAACTGATCGACCGATCGCCATTGAAGGACGCCTACGCCCAACGGATAGATCGGGAATCCGCGTATGAGCTGCTCCAGGCGCGAGAGGCCGAACTCGCCAGGCAGCGCGAACTCGCGGCAGCGGCAGCGGCGCGCGCCAAACAGGCGGAACAACTCGCCCGAAAAACGCGGCGGCGCGCATCGAACCGCCAGAGCGTCGGGGAGGCGCTGGCCAAATCGGTCGCCCGTTCCTTCGGCACCAGCCTGGGTCGACAGATCGTTCGCGGCATCTTGGGATCGATCAGCGGTCGTCGCTGACCGAGCGAGCATCGCGGCCCGCATCAGGGCTCGGGGCTGAGTTACTCCGAGCCCGGGCCTTTCGAGAAAGCGGAGCACTTTGGTGGCTGCTCGGCGAAGTCCTGGATACAACGGCTCACGCGGCCGCTGCGCGTGTCGACCACCCACACCGAGTTGTCCAGGCCCGCCACGCCCTCGTAGGGACCGCGACCTTCCGCCGCATCTTTCGTGGCCTGCCCGGCTGCGGAAGGCTGTATTGCCAAGAGCGCCAGGGCAGTCATCAGCTTAATGTTTATCAGCAGTTTGGACATCCGCTCACCTCCGGTCGGTCCCAAGTGTGTTGTTAGTCCTGCAGCTTACACCGTGGGGCGCTGCCGTTACCCGGCCCGGGGCCCCAATTCCCCTGCAACGTCCGTATTGGCGCCGGCTTTCGCGGCAGATAATGTTCATCGGGGAAAGCCTCGGGACAGCATCATGACCAAGCATCGACTGCGAGAATCGACCAGCCCCTACCTGCAGCAACACGCGGACAATCCGGTCGACTGGTGGCCATGGTGCGACGAGGCGCTCGAGCGCGCGCGGCGCACCGAATCAATGCGGTCGGCAAGGAAAACCTGGAACTGCGCGTGGTGATGCATGGCCACGGTATAGCGATGGTGCTCCGGCCCGCGCACGTGGGTCCTTTTTTGCAGCGCGCATACCGTTGAGCCGGGCGCAATAAATCGTCGCGGTTCGCGGTCTATTTGCCAATGGCCAAACTACGCAGCGATTTCGACACCCTGGTGAACGCGCTCTCGCCCGAGCTGTTTCGGTATGCGATGGGGCTGTGTCACAACCCCGACACCGCTGAGGATCTGGTGCAGGAGACATTCCTGCGCGGCTGGCGCGCCCAGGCCGATCTGCGTGACGCCAATGCGGCCCGGGCCTGGTTGTATACGATATTGCGTAACGAGCACGCACGGCTCTATGAACGCCAAAGGCCCGACATCTGTGACCCCTTCGAGTTGCCGGAGATTTCTGTACGCGGCTACGACACCAGTCCCGAGGCGTTCGTCACCCGCCGGGCACTCGCGCAGCTCTCCGCCGAGTACCGCGATCCCTTGCTGATGCAGGTGATCGGCGGCTTCAGCTGCAAAGAGATCGGCGAAATGCTGGGCCTCAACACCAATACCGTGCTGACCCGCCTGTTTCGCGCCCGCAAGTCCTTGCGCGAGCGGCTCGACGGGACCCGGGAAAAGGAAGCAATGCGATGAACTGCCTCGATTTCCGCCGCCGCCTGATGACCGACCCGATGGCCGAAGATGCCGACCTGCTGGGACACGAGGACGACTGCCAGGGCTGCGCCGCGTTTGCACGCGATTTGCGTGCAACGGAGATCCGGCTTCGTAACCTGCTGCGCGACGCAAAACCGCCGGAGGGCATGGCCGAACGCATACAACTCGCCGCCCGGTTCGAACGCCGTGCAGCGGCTCAGCGCCGCTGGTGGTACGGGGCTGCGGCCGGCGTGCTGCTGGCGATCGGTGCCAGCATGGTCAGCCTGTGGACCACCACGCTGGAGCGCAGCAACCTCGGATTGGCCCAGGCTGTACTCAATCATATCGAGGACGAGGCGAGCCATCTGCGTGAGGCCCGACCGGTCACGGGCGCACGGGTCAAGTGGGTGTTCCGGCGCTTTGGCGCCACGCTGACCGCAGACATAGGCCCGGTGCATTTCGCCGCCGAGTGCCTGATGCGGCACCGTACCGGCGTGCACCTCGTGATGCCCGGGAAGATGGGCCCGATCACCGTGTTCTACATGCCCGGCGAGATGTCGACCGCAGACCTGCCTGTCCGGTCGGAACGCTTTGTCGGTCGAATAGTGCCGACCGCCTGGGGGAGCGTCGCGGTGGTCGGCGAGAGCGGAGAGCCACTCCAAGGGCTGGGCGAACGCCTGGCCGCTGCGGTGGACTGGCCGGCCCCGGCAGTGACGGTGGATTCAGGTCCGGTCGGGCGTGCTGTGCTCGCTGCGGTGCATATCGCGCAGCAGCAGGATGGTTGAACGGCACTGTCGACAACGCAGCAGCTGGCTGCCCTTGAAAAGACGCATCCAGTAGACGCGATGATAACGCGTCATATCCGTGCTGCCGCAAGATCGGCAAACGCGTTTACGGGTAATCCAGGCCATCTGCTGCTCCCTACTCACCTGGGTTGGCGGCACCGTTCGGTGACGCCTTTAACGGCTTTCGGTCTCCCCCCAGCCATTGGCCGCCGCATCGTCACTGCTGCGGGCGTCGACCCAACGCGCCTTTCCGTCGGTGGTCTGCTCCCGTTTCCAGAACGGCGCACGAGTCTTCAAGTAGTCGATTATAAACTCACAAGCGCGAAATGCCTCGCTGCGGTGTCTGCTCGCGACCGTCACCAGCACGATCGGATCCTGCGGACGAACCTCTCCGACCCGGTGGATCACGCGCACGCCCTCGAGCTGCCAGCGTTTGCCGGCCTCCGCAACGATCGCCGCCAGGGCCTTTTCAGTCATTCCCGGATAGTGCTCGAGCGTCATTGCGGTCACCTGCTCGCCCGCATTGATGTCACGCATGAGCCCGATGAAACTGACCACGCCGCCGACCGACGGCCGACCGCTGTAGACCGGCTTCACCTCGTTCAGCGCATCCAGCGCCGTCTCCTGCACCCGAATCTCGACATCCATCGTGCTGGGACCTCCCGCCGCCTCAGCCACCGGTGACCGGGGGGAAAAACCCGACCTCGTCGCCATCGTTCAACGCCTGTTCGGCCGGGGCCATTTCCTGGTTGACCGCGACCAGCACCCGCTGGTCCTCGGCGAACACCTCGGCCCAGACGCCACCGCGCGCGGATAACTGTCCGCGCAGCGCGGAAACGCTCCGGGGAACCTCGGACAATGCCTCTGCCCGGCAGCCGAGACGTTCCCGCAGACTTGCAAAATAGAGGACCTGAATCATGTCATCATCTCGCTGAAAGGCAGGAACTCGACACGATCACCGCGTCGGATCTGCTGGCCCTCGGGAATCACCACCAGGCCGTTCGCCCAGGTTACCGAACTGAGCACCCCCGACGAGCGGCTGGGGTGGACCGACAGTCGGGTCGTGCCTGCCGCATCGACCTCGAGGCGGGCGCGCTGAAACTCACGCCGTTTGTCCGGCCGCGGCCAGTCGAAATCGGCGGCCACCCAAATGGGCTGTAAACGCCAATCGGACCGCCCCTGGAGGCGCAGCAGGAACGGCCGAACGAACAGCAGGAAGGTCACGAACAGCGACACGGGATTGCCGGGCGAGCCGATGAACGGCGTCGCGTTCACTCGCCCGAAGGCGACCGGCTTCCCTGGCCGGATCGCGATCTGCCACATGTCCAGCGAGCCAAGCGCCTCGACGGCCGGCTTGACATGGTCTTCCTCCCCGACCGAGACACCGCCCGAGGCGAGCACCAGGTCGGCCTCGGCCGCGCCGCGCGCCAACGCGGCCCTGGTCGCCTCCGGCGTGTCCTCGACGATTCCCAACTCCACAACCTCGCAACCGAGCGCCTGCAACAGCCCGGTCGCGGTGAACAGGTTGGAGTTGTAGATCTTGCCGGGCGCCAGGTCCTGGCCGGGCATCATCAGCTCATCACCACTTGCGAAAAGCGCCACGCGCGGCCTGCGGCAGACTGCGAGCGCCCCCACCCCGACCGAAGCGGCCAGGCCAAGGTGTTGCGGCAGCAGGCGCGTCCCGGCGTCGATCAGCACGCTGCCTGCACGGATGTCCTCGCCGCGCCGTCTAATGTTCTCGCCCGGCACCACCTCGGCATCGATCTTCACCCGGCCGGCGGATTCAGTGCATACCTCTTGCATCACGACCGCGTCGGCGCCGCTCGGGATTGGCGCCCCTGTGAAGATACGCGCGGCGCTCTGCGGCGCGAGTGGCTCGGGCGCGACCCCGGCCGGCAGACGCTGCGATACCGGCAGCATCTGGCCAGGCACCGTGCACTCGGACGCCCGCACCACGTAGCCGTCCATCGCACTGTAATCCCAGCCCGGCACATCGATCGTGCTGACCAGGGGTTGTGCGAGTACGCGACCGAGCGCCTCGCGCAGGTCGACCGACTCCTGATCCATGATCGGCTGCGCAGCTTCGACCATCCGGTCGACGGCCAGCGCGTAGGACAGCAGGCCGTCCAGGGTCGGTGTGCAGCTCAGCTCAGACAACAGGGACCTCCCGGGACTGACGCCCCCGCCGAACACCGGGAGTCACAGCGAAAAACCGAAGGTTTCACGAAATCTCGCGTCGAAATCGGCGCGTGTCAGCGCATGGTTCTGCGTGCCCGCGTGCTCGATCTTGATCGCGCCCATCAGTGACGCGATCCGCCCGGTGATTTCCCAATCGAGCCCATGCTGCAGGCCGAACAAGAGTCCGGCACGGTAGGCATCACCACAGCCGGTAGGGTCGACCAGATGCTGCGCCGGCGCCAGCGGGATGTCGATCGCGTCGCCATCCGCGTAAATCGTCGAGCCGGCACTGCCACGCGTAACGACTACGGCTTCGACCTCGCGGGCGAGCTGCGCTGGTGACTTGCCGGTGCGCTCCTGCATGAGCTTGGCCTCGTAATCGTTGAACGCCAACCAGGTCGCCTGGTAAACAAAGCGGTTCAGATCGTCCGCATCGAACATCGGCATGCCCTGACCCGGGTCAAAGATGAACGGGATACCCGCCGCGGCAAACTGCGCCGCATGCTCGATCATGCCCTGACGACCATCCGGCGACACGATCCCCACATTGACCCCGTCGACCTCTTCGACCCGATTCTGGTGCGCATGGTTCATCGCGCCCGGGTGGAACGCGGTGATCTGATTGTCGTCCTGGTCGGTCGTGATATAGGCCTGCGCAGTGAACGTCCCGGGGACCTCACGCAGTGCATCACACCGGATCTGATGACTGCCCAACCAATCGTAATATGGGCCGAAATCGCTACCCACGGTGCCCATCGGCACGCCGTCACCGCCCAGCAGGCGGAGGTTGAACGCGATATTGCCGGCGCAGCCCCCGAAGTTACGCCGCAACTCTGGGACAAGAAACGATACGTTCAGGATATGTACCTGCTCGGGGAGAATATGGTTCTTGAATTGGTCCTGAAACACCATGATGGTGTCGAAAGCCATCGAACCGCATATCAATGCTGACATCAAACAGATCCTTAGAGCTTGTCTTTTGCTGTGAAGCCGTTGTGGCGACCCGTACGCGGTCGGCCAGCCGCAGTCCGCTGATGCACCGCGTGAGGGCGGATGGTACCGTAACCGTGCGGTGGCTGGCCAAACCCCCGCCAAAAGGCCGGGCAGGTGCGCGGCAGCATGCATACCGCGGCGATCATAGAGGAAACTCAGAAGGGCGGAGGAACACGATGTCGATCAGAATGGCCCTGCTTTCCGCGGTGCTTGCAGGGTTGGTGGTCGCCGACAACGCTGCGGCGAACGACAGGCCCACCGCGGAGGCGGCCATCACAGCGGCCAAGGTCGCGCAACGGCAGGCCGCCGCGGTCGGCGGCGAATGGCGCGATACGGGTCCGATGATCGACGCAGCCGAGAAGGCTGCTGACGCGGGTGATTTCGGCACGGCCATCGAGCTGGCGAAAAAGGCGGAGAAGGAAGGCTTGCTGGGCAGGGCGCAGGCAATGGACCAGATGGGTGTCGGCAATCCCACGTACCTCTACAAATGAGCGCCCACTAGGCCTGGGCAGGTCCGACCAGGCGCCATAGCCTCTGTCCGGTGGTGACAAGGACCAGGATCAGCGCGCCGGCAACGACGCCGGTCAGCGCATTCATCAGCGCAGGCGTCATGCCCGCCAGTATCGCGCCCACGCCGGGAATACCCTCGGCCTCGTGGGCAAATCCATGGATCAACTCGTGCAGCCGAGGCAGGCCATGCACCAGAATGCCGCCGCCGACCAGAAACATCGCGGCGGTACCGACAATCGACAAGCTCTTCATCAGCCATGGCGCAGCCGCGACGATACGATGGCCCAGCCATCGCTGTAGCGCGGCCCAGCTGCCCTCCCCCTCACGGCGCGCCAACCAGAGCCCGGCGTCGTCCAGCTTGACGATACCCGCCACCAGGCCGTACACGCCGACGGTCATCAGCACGGCGATCCCGGCGAGCACCGCG
>CBFCWF010000104.1:0-14025 GCA_965601425.1 uncultured Chromatiaceae bacterium
AACTGGCGACCCTGTTCACCGCGGGCTTCGTCTACCTGTCCCTGCTGTTCCTTGTCGCCTACGCAACCGACCGGGGCTACCTGCCGGCGACATGGGCATCGCACCCGCTCACCTATTCATTGTCGATCGGGGTCTATGCGACCTCCTGGACCTACTACGGCAGTGTCGGGTTTGCCGCGCACAACGGGCTGCTGTTCCTGACCATCTACATCGGCGCCACGCTCACCTTCGTCCTCAGCCCGGTGCTCCTGCGCCCGATACTCCATCTGAGCCGCGAGTTCCAGCTCAGCTCGCTGGCCGACTTGCTGGCCTTTCGCTACCGGAGCCAGGGGGCGGGCATTCTGGTGACGCTGTTCATGCTGCTCGGCACGCTGCCCTACATCGCGCTGCAAGTACGTGCGGTGACCGAATCCCTGAGCGTGCTGAGCAACGAGATACCGCCCAACACGGTCGCACTGGTTTTCTGTGCGACGCTGATCCTGTTCGGCGTGCTGTTCGGGGCCCGCCACATCTCGCCGCGCGAGAAACACCGCGGCCTCGTCGTCGCGATCGCATTCGAATCGCTGGTCAAGCTGATCGCGCTGCTCCTGATCGGGGGATACGCACTGTTCGGCCTGTTCGGCGGCCCGGCCGGGCTCAACGACTGGCTACGGGCCAACCCACAGGCACTCGAGGCCTTGTACCGACCGGTCAATGAAAGTCCCTGGGGCGCATTGGTGTTCCTTTCTTTCGCCGCCGCATTCCTGCTGCCGCGCCAGTTCCACATGCTGTTCGCCGAGAATCTGGACCCGCGCGGGCTGCGTACCGCCACCTGGGCGGTGCCGACGTTTCTGCTGCTGCTGAATCTTTCGATTCCGGTGATCCTCTGGGCCGGTCAGCGGCTTCAGATAGGGATCGACCCGGATTATTTCGTTCTCGGAATCACGCTGACCCATGGCCCGTCCTGGCTGTCGGTATTGGCGTTCATCGGCGGACTCTCGGCCGCCAGTGCGATGGTCATCGTCACCAGCATTGCGCTGGCCTCGATGAGCCTCAACCACCTGCTGCTGCCGGCCAGCTACCCGGACCCGGCGATGAACCTCTATCGATGGATCCTGTGGGGACGGCGCCTGCTCATCGGCCTGATCATCATGGCCGGCTACGGTTTCTATGCCGGCCTGAAGCAGAGCCAGAGCCTGGTCGAGCTGGGGCTGATTTCGTTCGTCGCGGTCGCTCAGTTTCTGCCCGGCATCGTAGGCCTGCTGTACTGGCGGCGCGCGACCCGCAGTGGCTTCATGGCCGGCCTGCTCGGCGGCATTTCGGTCTGGTCCGCACTGCTGCTGGCCCCGATACTGCACGCGTCCGGGATCCTGATCACCGACATGGGCGTACCCGACTTGGTGGCGGCGAGCGGGATGAACAAATGGGGCTTCGCGACCTTCGCGACGCTGACCGTCAATGCGGGCCTGTTCGTGCTGGTATCGCTGATCACCCGGCAGTCGCCTGGCGAACTCGAGGCGGCCCGTGCCTGCTGCGCAGAGACCCTGGTCCCGCTTTCCGGCGTGGTGGTCGCCGGCTCGCCGGGCGAGTTTCGCACGCTGCTGGCCGGGACGCTGGGCAGGGAAATGGCAGACCGCGAGGTGGATCAGGCACTGCACGATCTGGGCATGCGCGCGACCGAACGCAGCACCACCGAATTGCGACGTCTGCGCGAGCGCATCGAACGCAACCTGTCGGGCCTGCTTGGCCCGCAGCTCGCGCATATCATCGTGAACCGGCGCCTCGAACTGGATCCCGAGGCCAAGACCGCACTGGCCGACTCGATGCGCTACGTGGAAGACCGCCTGGAGACGTCACGCTCGCAGTTGCAGGGCCTGAGCATCGAACTCGACAACCTGCGCCGCTTGCACCGCCAAATCCTGCAGGACCTCCCGCTGGGTGTCTGCGCAATCGACAACCAGGGCAAGATCGTGCTTTGGAACCTGGCACTCGAGACGATGACCGGGGTGCCGGCGCGGCAGCTGATCGGGACCCGCCTGAAGAAGCTGCCGCGCCCCTGGGATGGGCTGTTGAGCGGCTTTGCACGCACCGCGGAGGATCACAGCTACCGGATGGAACTGCCGGTGGCGGGTCGCCCCCGCTGGTACAATCTGCACAAGGCGGCCTATGCAGACCCGGTGATCGAGGGCGCCGGCCCCACGCGCCCTGGCGTAGTGATGCTGATCGAAGACCTCACCGATCTTGGCAACCTCGAGGCCGAGCTGGCGCACAGTGACCGACTGGCCTCCGTCGGGCGACTCGCCGCCGGCGTCGCCCACGAGATCGGCAACCCGGTCACCGGCATCGCCTCGCTGGCGCAGAACCTGCGGCATGAGAACGATCCGGCGATCGTGAGCGAGAGCGTGGAGGAGATCATCGAGCAGACCCGGCGCATCTCGGGGATCCTGCGCACGCTGAAGAGCTTCAGCCGTGGCAGCCGGCATCTGCAGCAGCGCGAGACTTTTGCGCTGTCGGACGCGGTCGACGAGGCGATTCACCTGCTGCGGCTGACCCACAAACACGACGGGATCTGCTTCGAGGGCAGTTGCCCGACCGGGATCGTACTGACCGGCAATCGCCAGGAGCTGTCACAGGTCCTGGTGAATCTGTTGAGCAACGCCGCGGATGCGTCAAAGCCCGGCGACCGGGTAGACCTGCTGGCGAGGACCGATGGCGGCGACGCGATCATCGAGGTGATGGATCGGGGCCAGGGGATACCGGAGGAGTTGCGCGAGTCGGTCTTCGAGCCATTCTACACGACCAAGCCCACGGGTCAGGGCACCGGTCTGGGCCTGTCGCTGGCATCCAAGATAATCGAAGACCACGGCGGCAAGCTGACAATCGATTCGCAGGCCGGACTGGGCACCCGTGTCGTCGTCTCTCTGCCGCTGTCCGCGGCCGGGCAAAGATATGAATCGCTTGCTAATCATTGAAGACGAGCCGGTTATCCGGGGCGCGCTGCGGCGCCTGTTGGAGCGCCACGGGCACCAGGTAGCCGAGGCCGAGTCGGTCGAGGCGGCGCAGGCGGCGGGACGGCTCGGAGACTATCAGCTGATCATCACCGATCTGCGCCTGCCCGGCCGACAGGGCAACGAGGTCGTGAAACTCGCACCCGAGGTCCCGGTGATCATCATGACCAGCTTCGCTACCGTGAGCTCGGCCGTCGAGGCGATGAAGAGCGGGGCGGCGGACTACATCGCCAAACCCTTCGATCATGACGAGCTGGTGATGCTGGTGGACAGGGTGTTGGGCGAGAAGCGCCAGGAACGCCGTGCCGCCGCGCTCCAGACCGACGTGGACCAGGCCTTTCCAGTCGCCGGCATGGTCGGCAAGAGCGCCGGGATGCGCGAGGTCTGCGCGCGCATCCACAAGGTGGCACCGACCGAGGCGACCGTATTGATCACCGGCGAATCCGGCACCGGCAAGGAACTGGTGGCGCGTGCGCTGCATAAACACAGCAGGCGCAGCGAGGCACCGTTCGTCGCGTTCAACTGCGCCGCGGTACCCGAACGCTCGATCGAGGTGGAGCTGTTCGGACAGAATCAGCCGGAGCGATATCGCCCGGGACTGATCCAGAGTGCAGAGGGGGGCACGCTGTTCCTGGACGAGATCGGAGAGCTGCCGCTGACCGCCCAGGCACGCCTTCTGCGGGTGTTGCAGGGTGGGGAGCACGGCGGCGACGACAGTGAGGCCAATCTGCTCAACGTCCGCGTACTGGCCGCGACGCACCGCGATATTCGCAAGCTGGTGCAGGAAAACGCGTTTCGCAGCGACCTGTATTTCCGACTGCGGGTCGTCGAACTGGGCCTGCCGCCGTTGCGCGAACGCGGCGACGACGTGATCGAGCTGGCCGTCTTCCTGCTCGACAAGGCGTGTAAACAGCTCGGGCGCGGCCCGCTGACACTCGGTCGCGAGGCGCTGGACGCGATTCGCCGCTACCATTGGCCGGGCAACGTGCGGGAACTCTCAAACGCGATCGAGCGGGCCGCGATCCTGTGCGAGGACGCGTCGATAACGCCCGAGCTGCTCGCGATCGATCATCGGGTCACCGGCACCAGCACGGCGGCCGACCTCAACGACCGGCTCTCGCTCGAGGAGTACTTCCGGGTTTTCGTGCTCGAACACCAGGACCGGATGACCGAGACCGAGCTGGCCCAGGCGCTCGGCATCAGCCGCAAGACGCTCTGGGAACGCCGCCAGCGCTTCGGGCTGCCGAGGTCGAAAAAGCGGCACTGAGGCCCTGACCTGACCATAGGCTTCTCGAATCCTCCACCACGGCATGCCCCGTAGGAGGCTCGAGCGCTTTTTTCGCCGCTTTACCCGCAGAAACACGTACGTTACGTTTAGTAACACATTGTGCCCGAAAACGTTACCTAACCACTCAAACGGCGCCCTGCGAGCCGCCTGCCAGCGCCGTTTAAGTCCCTGTTTTCCTTTGACGAATAACCCTACTCGCAGAGACAATCCGCGCGTCTGGCGACCTGTGACCGTCACAGGTGACACACCCGGGCCGCAGCACGACAAATAAGGGATGGAATCCGACGACAAGGCGGGAAAGCCAGCGCTGTGCGGCACGCCAGATCCGGGGCATCGAAAAAAGAGTTCACTGTCACAACCGCGGAGTGATCGCGCTATGGATACAAAAGCTGCGCAGTACTGGAGGGCGAACATTCGCCTTGTCGTTACACTGCTTGTGATCTGGTTTGTCGTCTCGTACGGCTTCGGGATCATCCTCGCAGAACCCCTCAACGCCATCCGAGTCGGCGGCGTCGGGCTGGGCTTCTGGTTTGCCCAACAGGGATCGATTTACGTCTTCATCGTCCTGATTTTCTTTTACGCTGCCCGAATGAACGCGCTTGATCGCGAGTTCGACGTGCACGAAGACTGAGAGGCTGACTCAATATGGATCTTTCTACACTCACATACATCGTCGTCGGCCTGACGTTCGCGCTGTACATCGGGATCGCCGTCTGGGCCCGTGCCGGCTCCACCGGCGAGTTCTACGTCGCAGGCAAGGGCATACACCCGGTCGCCAACGGCATGGCAACGGCGGCTGACTGGATGTCTGCCGCATCCTTCATCTCGATGGCCGGCCTGATCGCGTTCAACGGCTATGGCGCATCGGTCTTCCTGATGGGCTGGACCGGCGGCTACGTGCTGTTGGCACTGCTGCTCGCACCCTATCTGCGGAAGTTCGGCAAATTCACGGTCCCGGAGTTCATCGGCGAGCGATTTTATTCGCAGACCGCGCGTGCCGTTGCCGTCATCTGCCTGATCCTGGCGTCGGTTACCTACGTCATAGGTCAAATGAAGGGTATCGGGGTCGCATTCTCCCGCTTCCTGGAGACCAGCTACGAGGCCGGTCTGTACATCGGCATGGGTATCGTGTTCATCTACGCGGTGCTGGGCGGCATGAAGGGCATCACCTACACGCAGATCGCACAATACTGTGTGCTCATCTGCGCCTACACCATTCCGGCCGTATTCATCTCGCTCAACCTGACCGGCAACCCGATCCCGCAGCTCGGCCTGATCGGCGAGTACGTACAGGAACCCGGGATGAGCATGATGGCCAAGCTCGACCAGGTGGTCACGGACCTGGGCTTCCAGAAGTATTCCGAACAGGTCATGGGCTCGAAGCTCAACATGTTCGTGTACACGCTGTCGCTCATGATCGGAACCGCGGGTCTGCCGCACGTGATCATCCGCTTCTTCACGGTCCCCAAGGTCAAGGATGCGCGCAGTTCCGCGGGTTGGGCACTGGTGTTCATCGCGATCCTCTACACCACTGCACCGGCGGTCGGCTCGATGGCCCGCCTCAACCTGATGCAGACCATTCAGACCGGGCCCGTCGGCGAGGCGACCGCGAACCTCGAATACGCCAACGCCCCGCGCTGGTTCAAGAACTGGGAAAACACGGGTCTGCTGCAGTTCGAAGACAAGAACGGTGACGGTCGTATCCAGTACTACAACGACAAGGACCCGGAGATGGCCAAGAAGGCCGAGGGCTTCGGCTGGCAGGGCAATGAGATGACCAAGGTCGACCGTGACATCATGGTGCTGGCCAACCCGGAAATCGCGAATCTGCCCAACTGGGTCATCGCGATCGTTGTTGCCGGTGGTCTGGCTGCCGCACTGTCGACCGCTGCCGGCCTGCTGCTGGCCATCGCCTCCGCGGTGTCACACGACGTCATCAAAGGGATGATCAACCCCAACATCTCGGAGAAGAGCGAGCTGCTCGCGTCGCGCATCTCGATGGCAGGCGCGATCTTCCTGGCCGGCTACCTCGGGCTGCATCCACCGGATTTCGCCGCGGGCACCGTCGCGATAGCGTTCGGCCTGGCCGCAAGCTCGATCTTCCCGGCGCTGATGATGGGTATCTTCAACAAGAAGGTGAACCGGGCCGGTGCGATCTGGGGCATGATCTCGGGTATCGGCATCACGCTGCTGTACGTGTTCCAGCACAAGGGTATCTTCTTCGTCCCGGGGACCGAGTTCCTGGGTGAAATGAATCCCAACTGGTTCTTCGGCATCTCGCCGAACGCGTTCGGCGCGGTCGGCGCACTGGTGAACTTCGTTGTCGCCATCCTGGTGTCGAAGGTCACTGCGGAGCCGCCGGAGCACATCCAGCACCTGGTCGAGGACATTCGTGTGCCGAAGGGCGCCGGAACCGCCACCGACCACTAAGCGGCCGTTTGCAAGCAGTAAGCCTGGCCCCGCCTCGTTGAGGCGGGGCTTTTTTCTGCGGCATGCGACCGCGAGTCGAGCGGTCCCGAACCGCGGCTTTTGCTAAGCTGCGCAGACCGCGACACCCAGACAACAGGTTTCGTACTGATGGAAGTCGAACTGATCGAAATCCGCCAGTTTCTGGCACAACGCAATCCCTTCAGCTACCTCAGTGCGGAGCTGCTCGATGAGTTGCCCAAAGACATCGAGATCCGCTATCTGCGGCGCGGAAGCGCGTTCCCACCGGTCGACGGATTCCTCTACATCGTGCGCAGCGGGGCGGTCAAAATCTTCGACGACAATGACGAACTCTGCGAAAAGCTCGCCGAGGGCGACACCTACAGCGTAAGCTGCCAACTCGTGAACCTTTCGCAGTGCAACCGGGGTCAGGCAGCGGAGGACACGCTGCTCTACCTGCTGCGCTGCGAGCGACTGAAGGCGCTGTGCCGCGAGTCGAAGGCATTCAGCGAGCACTTTTCGGCGACCGTGAAAGACCGCCTGAAGGCCGCGGTCTCGACCATACAGGAGTCAAGCGACCCGACCGTCGCAGCGATGATGGTCGAGGTCGGCAGCCTGATCCGCAAACCGCCCATCACCGTCCCTTCCGGGATCACGATCCGCGAGACCGCGGCGCTGATGAGCAACAAGGATGTCTCCTCGGTCATGGTCATGCAAGACCAGGAGTTGGTCGGCCTGGTCACCGACCGTGACCTGCGCAAGCGCTGTGTCGCCATCGGCCTGACCGGAGCCGAACCGATCGATCACATCATGACGCTGGAACCGATGACCATCGAGGCGCGGACGCTGACCGCCCAGGCCTTGATGACCATGACCCGGATGCGTTTTCACCATCTGCCCGTCACGCGCAACGGCGCGCTGGTCGGCATGGTCACCGCGACCGACCTTGCCAACCACCAGAGCGCGAATTCGGCCTACCTGGCCGCCGACCTGCGCAAGGCCAAGTCGGTCGAGGACCTGGTCGCGATCAGCCAGCGCCTGCCGAAGCTGCACCTGCATCTCGCAAACGCGAGTGTCACTGCGCGGCACATTGGTGAGGCCGTCTCCTGCCTTACCGATTCGATCACCGGCCGCCTGCTGGCGATGGCCGAGTCGGAACTCGGGCCGCCACCGGTGCCCTACGTCTGGATGGCCGGCGGCTCACAGGCCAGGCACGAGCAGAGTTCGCATTCCGACCAGGACAATGCGCTGCTGCTGTCCGACGAATTCGACGAAAAACGACACGACGAGTATTTCGCGGCGCTGGCCAAGTTCGTCAGCGACGGCCTCAACGCCTGCGGTTTCGTGTATTGTCCCGGCGACGCGATGGCGACCAATCCAGAATGGCGCAAGCCACTGCGGGTCTGGATAGGCTATTTCGACCGCTGGATAGAGAATCCGCAACCGAAGTCGGTGATGCTCTCCAGCATCTTCTTCGACCTGCGCCCGGTCGCCGGAAACGCCGAGCTGTTCACCCCGCTGAAGCGGAACATCCTCGAAAAATCACAGAAGAACCAGATTTTTCTGGCCTACATGATGGCGAACGCACTGAAGCACCGCCCACCGCTCGGCTTCTTCCGACAGTTCGTGCTGGAACGCGGCGGTGAGCACGATGACGCCCTGGACCTGAAGCATCGGGGTATCGTTCCGATCACCGACATCGCCCGGGTGCTGGCGTTATCACTGGGCAAGGAGCCGGTGAACACGGTCGAGCGCCTGCAGGCCTGTGCCGGCACGAACATGCTGTCATCGGAGATGGCCGAGAATCTGGAAGACGCACTGGAATTCATCGCGAGCCTTCGTATACAGCACCAGGCCGGCCAGATCAGGGACGGCAGGCCACCCGACAACTATGTCCCGCCGAGCGCGCTGTCGGAGCTCGAGCGGGAGCACCTGAAGCACGCCTTCCGAGTGATCCAGACCATGCAGGAGACGATGGGCAAGCGCTTCAGTGCGGACAAGCTGGGATAAGGCAGACCTGTGTTCGCCCGTTTTCTCGGCAAAGACTACCTGCGCAAGAAGGCGCTGGCGAAAGCCAGGCCCGGGCCCCTGGCCGATTACCTGGCAACCCCGTTTCCGGACGGCAAGAGCGACTGCCGCGAGCTCGAGATCGTCGCCGTCGATCTCGAGACGACCGGTCTTGACCCGCGCAAGGACCTGATTCTCAGCATCGGCCTGGTAAACGTCGATCACTTCGGTGTGAAACTGGGTACTGCCTGGCACAGCATCGTGCGCATCGATCGCGCAATCCCCGGCGACTCGGCGGTAATACACCAAATCACCGACGACCAGTCGGCGGCCGGTGAGCCGATAGAGGAGCTGCTGCCCGAACTGCTTGCCCGGCTCGCCGGCAAGCCGATGCTGGTCCACTACTCGCCGATCGAACAGAACTTTGTCGACGCGGCGTGCCGCCGGCTGTACGGCGCACCGTTTGTGATCCCGATCATCGACACGCTCGAGATCGGGCAACGGGTGTTCGAGCGCCGCAACCACCTGATCCAGACCGGCGACCTGCGCCTGTTCAATCTCAGGCCGAGGTACAATCTCCCGCAGTACAAGGCGCACAATGCACTCAGCGACGCCCTCGCGACGGCGGAGCTGTTTCTCGCGATGGCGGACCACCTTTATCCCGGGCGTCCCTGTCCACTGAATGAGTTCCTCAGCAAGCGCTGACGCATCGAGTTTTCATGGCCGAAAAGAAACCGAACCTACACAAGACCCTGCTGTTGCTGATCCTGGTGCTGGTGCCACCCTACTGGTTGTTGTTCACGGACGAGGGCTCGCGGGTCTCGGACACCGCGCTACTCTGGCTGCTCGGCGAAGACGACATCAAGGTCAGCGTCGAACAGCTCGACAGCGGGTTTTCCCGGCAGGACATCGAAAGCGTCTACAGCGACAACGCGTGGCAGTGTGCAGACAGGGACACCCCGTTTGGCGACAGCCTGTGCACGGCGAAGATCGGGACCTTCAACGGCTTTCCGTCACGCCTGATCAGCTTCTATTTCCGCAACGGGCAGGTCAGCGCGATGAAGCTGATCTACCGAGATCCGTATCACAAGCAGATAATGGGCCACTACATCGGCGAACTCGGACAGCCCGACAACGTGGCGCAGGCGATCGCAGAAGCTCCCGATGCGGACAGCGTGCTGCAGTGGGAATTGCCGAAGGGGCTGCTGGTGCTGAAGAAGGACCTCGGCCAAACGGACGAGCCGGCGATGTTGTGGCTCGCCGCCAAGCTGTCCCGCTGATCAGCGGACGAAGCCCGCCGTTCAAAGCAACCAAACACCGTGTCGCGGGGACCGGCGATGACGTCCTGGACAATACCGGCCGTTGCGTGATTTTCCCTCCGCGCGAGGCATGCCGATACTTCGGAACTTCAGGAACTAACCCGGAGCACGACAGCCATGCGCGTCACCACCCTCGACCCGATCTCCCTCGAAGATGTCACCGATCTCGAGTTCGCCCCCTTCCTCATCGAGGGTGAGGGTGACCATGCGATCAAGATCTATTTCCAGACAGAGGAAAACCGCCGCAGCTATCTCGAGATGGAGGTGCACGGCTCCGCAAACAGCGCCGGGCTGCGAAAGATCTTCGACGATGCCGCGGATAGCCCGATCACCGGAACGATCAACTGACGGCCGGGTGGGCCACGCAGTCCAGGTCGCGCACGCGGTGGCGCCATCAACTGATCACGCGGACGCTGTAGCGGCCGCGCCCGTCCGCCTCACGCACAATGTCCAACATATGAACCGCGAACGCGCCGCGGGTCCGATCGGCGAAGTACAGCTTCAGCGCCTCGCTGACCGTGGGGAATGCCATTTGTCCCCAAGGGACCTCGTGCTCGGTGATCAGACCGACTTCGAGACTCTCCTCCCCGGGTGAGAACGCGGTGTCCAGCAGGCGGCCACGGAAGAGCATGTAGATCTGGTTGATGTGCGGCAGGTTCACGGTGACGAACAGATCGTCCACCGCAACCCGGGCGTTTGCCTCCTCGAGCGTCTCGCGCAACGCGGCCTGGTAGGTCGTCTCACCGTTCTCCATGAAGCCGGCGGGTACGGTCCAGAGGCCGTGCCGGGGTTCGATCGCGCGCCGACAAAGTAAAACACGGTCTTCCCAGCTCGCGATACAGCCGGCAACCACCTTGGGGTTCTGGTAGTGCACGGTACCGCAGGCATCGCAAATATGGCGCGGCCGGTTGTCGCCGCTCGGGACACCGACCCGGACCTGTTCGCCGCAGACACTGCAGTATTTCATCGAGCGCTCGAAGCCATTTTGCTCATGATACCAGCGTCAGGGTCGCGTCCGGGCTCAGCCGCCGCAACTCGCCGGCCGCAGCGCGCATCCGGTTGACCTCTTCGGATTCGGTGACCGCTCAGGCAGCGCACCAGCAGGCGCCCAGCAACATCGCGGCGAAACAACGGAGAAAAGCACGGACCGGTCCGGCAAGTGTTGGTCGCATCAGGATAGCCCGCCCCGCCGGGCACTGCGCCGCGGCCCGATCCGAGCAGCGCTGGCGCAGCGATTGCGTTCGCCTCGGCGAGCCAGGCAGGTTAGCATTGCCGCACCTGTGTAGCCTCCCCCGATCCGGGCATGAAAGAAGTACAGAGCCATCGGAAACTGCCCGAAACCGTTGCGGCCGTGGATCTCGGCTCCAACAGTTTTCACATGATCGTCGGCAAACTCGACAACAAGCAGCTGATCATTGTCGATCGCCTGCGGGATGCGGTGCGACTGGGCGGGGGCCTGCTGCCGGACAAGACGCTGAGCGACGAGGCCTGGGAACGGGCCCTCGAAAGCCTGTCCCAGATGGGTCAGCGTTTGCGCGCACTGCCGCATCAGGCGGTGCGTGCGGTCGGGACCAACACGATGCGGCAGATCCGCGACGGCGGGGCCTTCCTCCGGGCCGCCGAGGACGCCCTCGGCCACCCGATCGAAATCATCGGTGGCCGCGAGGAGGCCAGGTTGATCTACCTGGGCGTCGCGCACGGCCTGGCGACCGGGGACGAGACCCGGCTGGTGGTGGACATCGGGGGCGGCAGCACCGAGCTGATCCTGGGCAGGGGCCTCGAGGCGCGTGAGCGGGAAAGCCTGTTCATGGGCTGCGTGAGCATGACCGGGCGTTTTTTCGCCGGCGGGAAGATCAGCGACCAGGCGATGGAAAGGGCCGTATTGGCCGGTCGCGTCGAACTCCGCCCGGTGCGGCGCATGTTCCACAGCGGCCAGTGGCACGCCGCCGTCGGGAGTTCGGGCACCATCAAGGCGATCGAACGCGTCGCGGTCGCCAACGGCTGGAGCGACGAGGGCATCAGCAAGTCGGCCTTGAAGAAGCTGCGGCGCGCACTGGTCGGCGCCGGCCATGTGGACGACCTGAAGCTCGAGGGTTTGACCGACGATCGCCGGCCCGTGTTGGCCGGTGGCGTGGCGGTCTTGAGCGCGGTCTTCAAGGCCCTGGACATCCAACAGATGCAGGTGTCCGACCTGGCGCTGCGCGAGGGGCTGCTGTACGAGTTGGTCGGGTACATTCAGCACAGCGATGTCCGCGACTCCACGGTTCAGGCGCTGACGCGGCGCTTCGGCATCGACCGCAAGCAGATCGGGCGAGTCGAGACGACCGCGCGTGCGATGCTGCGGCAGGTCACCGATGCCTGGGACCTCGGCGACCCGGAGCGCGCGCTGATGCTCAGCTGGGCCAGCCGCCTGCACGAGATCGGCCTGGTCATCTCGCACAACGGTTTTCACAAGCACGGGGCCTATATACTCGCGAACGCAGACCTGCCCGGTTTCACCCGGCAGCAGCAGGCCGTGCTCGCGGCGCTGGTACGCGTCCACCGGCGAAGTTTCAGCGACAACGCGTTCGTCGGCCTACCACCCGGCACCGTGGAATATGCCAAACGCCTCGCGGTACTGCTACGCCTGTCGGTGCTGATGCACCGCGGGCGCGGTGGCAGCCAGAAGCCACCGATGCAGGTGTCCGTCGAGCGAACCAGGATCGATCTGGCGTTTCCAGACGCATGGCTGGCAGACCATCCGCTGACCGAAGCGGAAATCGCCCGCGAGGCCGACTATCTCGCCGCGGGCGGATTCACCCTGCAATATGCCTAGGTAATTTTTCGCGCCAGCGTTGCACACTTCGCCGCCATCAAAGGGAAATGCGGGGAGCGGGACGATGAACGACATCACCGAGGCGCTGATCGGCTTCGAGCTCGGCGACGAGGACAATGCCGACGTCGAGACACTGGAGCGTACAAACGGCCACGCGATGTGCGCGATGGCGTTCAGCCTGTCGTGGCAAAGCGATAGTGCACGACACACGGATCAGCGCATCGCACGCAAGCTCAACCTTTGGCGGGACATCCTGCCGTACGAACTCGAACCGGAGCTGATGGACAAGCCGGTGGGCCATGTCGCACATCACCGCTTCGCGGCCGGGGAGTTGATCGTGCCATACCAGGCCGACCTTTGCTTCAACCTAAGCCAGCGTGCATTCCACCGCAAGCTGCGTAAAGGCACTTATGTCGAGCCCCGCAGCGGCCGCTTTTACCCACGCGCATTCATCGGCGGTTCGCGCGGCGTCTTCCCCGAGGAGATTTTGCCTTTCCGGGTCTGCAATGTCAGCGAAGACATGATCGGCTGCGACCTCAACAATCCACTGGCCGACAAGACACTCGACCTCAGCGCACGCATCCTGGACATCTGGGCGGCTCGCGATGAGCACGGCGGCAGTTGCAACGATGTTGCGGAAATGGTGACGCTGAATGGGCCCGGCATGCAGGCGCGCTGGCGTGGTCAGGCGACCGACTTCTGGCAGGACATCCCGTTCGCGCGCGTCGCCGGCGAGGCGGATGCGGGCTTCTACGCGATGCCCCGTATGGTGTCGCATGTCGACCGTGCCGCATCGAATCAGATCGGCCAGCTGTACCGCCGGCTGCTGCCTGCCGGCGGCCGGGTACTGGACCTGATGGCGAGCTGGGAGTCGCACCTGGTGCCCGTTCACGGGCTGGGCGAGATCGTCGGGCTGGGCATGAATGGCGAGGAGCTGGCGGCCAACCCGCTGTTCACCGACCGCGAGGTGCACGACCTCAATCTGAACCCGACACTGCCGTACCGCGATGCCGAATTCGACGCCGTCGTCTGTAGCCTATCGGTGGAGTACCTGGTGAAGCCATTCGAGGTGTTCGCCGAGGTGGCCCGTGTGCTGCGGCCGGGTGGGCGCTTCGTGGTCACCTTCTCCAACCGCTGGTTCCCGCCCAAGGTCGTTCGCGTCTGGGAGGGCATGCACGAGTT
>CBFCWF010000105.1:0-13939 GCA_965601425.1 uncultured Chromatiaceae bacterium
GCGACGGCCACCGGTCGACGATATTGCGAGATTCGACGAGGATCGCGCTTCCTGCTGTGATATAAACCGCTCTCCGACTGCCGGGACCGCGTTTCAGCAGCTGGAGAAGTCGGTGTGATGTCGGACGGCGGTGGTGCGCAGCCGTGCCACGAAGACGCGGATCACCGTCATAGAATTCAAGCGGACTGTTTAACCTGAAGGAGCCACGTATGCAGTCATACAAAATGTTCAAACTGTCCTGCCTGGCGGCGGCGATCACCATGATGTCGGCACAGAGTCCGGCCCAACCGGTTGATGCGACCTCTGCATTGCCCATGGCGAAGCCTGGTGAGTGCTATGCCAAGGTGGTCGTTCCGGCCGAGTACAATACCGAGAACGTCGACGTCACCGTCAGCGAGGCGTCGGTCCGCTTCGAGACGATCCCGGCTGAGTACGAGGTCGTCGAGGAGAAGGTGCTGGTCAAGGAGGCCGCCAAGAAGATCGTCCCGGTGCCTGCGGAGTATGAAACTGCGACCGAAGTCGTCGAACTTGCGCCGGCGAAAAAGGAATGGCTGGCCGGTAAGAAGCGCAGCGCGCTGCCTGCGAGCCCGGCTCTGCTTGCGGCGATCTCCAGCAGCGGCATCAAGCTCGAGGAGCAGCCGGTCGGCAGTTGCCTGAGCGAGTACTACGTCCCGGCCCAGTATAAGGACGAAGAGGTACGGGTGCTAAAGACCGCCGCCTACGACAAGATCGAGGTCGAGCCCGCGGCCTACGAGTGGGTCGAGGAGCAGGTCCTGGTCAAGGAGGCGAGCAAGAAGGTCGTCGAGGTCCCGGCAGAGTACGAGACGGTGACCGAGGAAGTGTTGGTGGCCCCCGCGACCACGATGTGGAAGCCTGGCCGCGGTCCTGTACAGCGTATCGACAACAGCACCGGCGAGATCATGTGTCTGGTCGAGGTCCCGGCCAAATATGAAACGGTCACGCGCAAGGTGGTCAAGACGCCGGCGAGTACCGAGGAGGTCGAGATCCCGGCAGTTTACGAGGTGCAGCGTGTTCAGAAGCTCGTGAAGCCGGCCCAGGAGCGTCGTGTGAAGGTCGAGCCGACGTACGAGACGCTGAGCAAGCGGGTATTGGTCGCCGAGGAGAAGTTCTTCTGGCATCCGGATTACGAGGACAAGCCGGAGGGTAAAGCGACCGGTAACAACATCTGCCTGCGCGAGACGCCGGCCAAGGTGGCCGAGATAGAACAGCAGAAGGTCAAGACGCCTGCCGGCATCGAGGAGGTCGAGATCCCCGCCGAGTACGAGGTGGTGAAGGTCCGCAAGCTGGTGAAGCCGGCTACCGAGCAGCGTATCGAGATACCTGCGATCGTCGAGACCGTGCCGAAGAAGGTCAAGGTCAGCGACGAACGCCTCGAATGGCGCAGCGTACTGTGCGAGACCAACATGACGCCGCGGATCATGACCGACTTGCAGAATGCGTTGAAGGCGGCGGGTTTCGATCCGGGTCCGGCGGATGGCCAGATCGGCGCACGCACGATGCGCGCGGTGGATGACTACCAGCGATCCAATGGCATGGAGCGTGGCGGGCTGACGCTGACTACGCTCGAGGCGCTGGGGGTCGAGATCTGACCCGCGCCATGCTGGCGTGATCGGGAGCCCCGCTGCGTGCGGGGCTTTTCAAGTGCGCCGGGCATGCCGCACCGCCTACTGGGCAGCGGATGTCTCGTGTCCCCTGCGCTTCGCCATTGCCTGGCCCAGGCGCCGCAGTTGATCGGGCTCGAGGCGGGAGCGCGCGGCCGGGAGCAGTTGTCGTTCCTCTGTCTCGATGTGTTCGCGACAGCTGCGGCAGAATGCCTCGGTGGCATCGCGAAACGCCGCTGCGTCGAACAACCCGCGGTCCAGACGCCGTAGTTGGTCAGACAGGCGCAGCCATTTCCGCTCCAGTTCCCGATGCTGTGCCTGCAGTCGGTCGATCAACGGCCCGAGCGGCGGTGTGCCGGTCAGCAGCGGGAACAGGTCGCATTCCTCATCGAGGTGATGCAGCGGGGCGGCGAGGTCGAAGTAACGGATTACCCGACGTGCCGCATCGCGCGCCTCCGCGTCGACGCCCCGCTTCGCGAGATGCGGCGGCATGCGTGACAACAGCTCGCAAAAACTCAGCATGCGCCGATGACATGCTGAAAGCAGGCCCAGCGGTTCGCCGAAGTCCGGTGCGGCCCCGGCGAGCAGTTCCGGTCGCATGCTCAGTAGGTCGGCATCTGGCGGTCGACGTCGCGTGCCCACGCAGCAACGCCGCCGGCGAGGTTGATCACGCTGCGGAAGCCCTGATACTCCAGGTACATCGCCACCTGCCGGCTGCGGATGCCGTGGTGGCAGATAACGACGGTCTCGCGTGCCGGGTCGAGGTCGCCGAGCGCAGATGGGATTTGACCCATCGGGATCAACTGCGCGCCCTCGATGCTGCAGATGCGAAACTCCCAGGGTTCGCGAACGTCGAGCAGCAGCGGTTCGCTGTTGTTGCTCGCCAGGTGGTCGCGCAGTTCGGCGGGACTGATATCGCGCACGACGCGGCTGCTCAGAAAACGAAGTGTTCGGCCTGCGGCGCATTGTGCAGCGCAGGCACGACGGTCTCGAACAGGTCCTCGCGCCAGACTTCGCCGCCGGCATTGCGACTGACCAGCTTGGCCGTCATCGCCGGCGCCTCGCCAACGATCAGGAACATGCGCCCGCCGAGGGCGAGCAGGTCTTCGAGAAACGAAGGAAAGTTCGGCAGTGAGCCGGTCACCGCGATGACGTCGAAACTTCCCGGTGCGAGGCTCGCATGCAGGCCATCGCCGGCGACGAGCTCGACGTTCTCCACGCCCAGGTCATCCAGGCGCCGTGCCGCCGCTTCGCTCAGTGCGGGGTGAATCTCGTAGCTGGTGACTGTGCCGCCGAGCTGCGCCAGGCATGCAGTCACGAAGCCGCTGCCGGTGCCGATTTCGAGCACGCTGTTGCCATGTTGGACGCCCAGCGCCTGCAGCATGCGGGCCTCCTGGATCGGTCGCATCATTTGCTCGCCCTCGCCGAGCGGCACCGCGACGTCGGCATAGGCGAGCCCGCGATAGTCGTCACCCACGAACCGCACGCGTGGCACCGCATCGTAGACGTGCAGCACACGCTCGTCGATCACCTCCCAGGGGCGGATCTGCTGGGCGACCATATTAAGACGGGCGGTTTCGAGATCATTGGCGAGCATGCCGGTCTCCGGTACGGATAGCGTCGTGTGTTTCGAGAACGGTAGCGTAAATGTTGTTGTCGGGTGGGGCAACCGCATGAACGGACGGAGCTTTTCGTGCCCGACCAGATCGCCGTCGGCGTTGGCGGGTTGCGCCGCGCCTGCAGCGCCGGCCGTGGCCCTTGGCCGCAGCGAGACCGTGGAAATCCACGGTGGTGCCGGACATACCGCACTGGTACAGTCAGGTTATCGATCCTATGGCCACTGTGACCGACCGGTCGATACAGAGCAGAGCGTACAGCTAGGGGTGCCTGCCGCGGCGGGCTGAGAGAGACCCTCGGAACCTGAACCAGTTAACGCTGGCGTAGGAAAGCTGAGCCAACCGTTCGTTGGCCGGGTTTTCCTCGCCCCGGAGACAAGACCGATGAGCGCGATACCCGAACAGTTCATTGAGAAGACCAGCAGACTCTCTGAGGAGGTCACGCGGCCCTTCCCGAACGCGCGAAAGATCTACCTGACCGGCTCCCGGCCGGACGTTCGCGTGCCGATGCGAGAGATCGCGCAGTCGCCCACGGCGGCCAGTTTCGGCGAGGAGGAGAACCCGCCGATCACCGTGTACGACACATCGGGCCCGTTTACCGATCCGGACGTCGCGATCGACCTGCTCGAGGGGCTGCCCGACGTCCGTTCGGTCTGGATCGACGAACGTGTCGACACCGAAGTGCTCGACGGCCCGACATCGGATTACGGTCGAGCGCGTCAACACGACCCGGATCTGGCGCAGTTGCGTTTCGAGCATATCCGTGCGCCGCGTCGTGCGCTGGCCGGCCGAAACGTGACCCAGATGCACTACGCGAGGCAGGGTATCGTGACGCCCGAGATGGAATTCGTCGCGATTCGTGAGAACCAGCGGCTCGACGAGATGCGCGCCGACCCGCGTTACCGACGGCTGCTTCGGCAGCACCCGGGGCAAGGCTTCGGCGCACGGCTGCCCGAACGGGTAACCGCGGAGTTCGTGCGCGACGAGGTCGCCGCTGGGCGTGCGATCATTCCGGCCAACATCAACCACCCGGAACTCGAACCGATGATCATCGGACGCAACTTCCGGGTGAAGATCAACACCAACATCGGCAACTCGGCCGTCACCTCCTCGATCGAGGAGGAAGTCGAGAAAATGGCATGGTCGGCCCGCTGGGGCGGCGACACGCTGATGGACCTGTCGACCGGCAAGAATATCCACGAGACCCGCGAATGGATCCTGCGCAATGCGCCGATGCCGATTGGCACCGTACCGATCTACCAGGCGCTCGAGAAGGTCAACGGCAAGGCCGAAGATCTGACCTGGGAAATCTTCCGCGACACGCTGATCGAGCAGGCCGAGCAGGGCGTTGACTACTTCACCATCCATGCCGGGGTGTTGCTGCGTTACGTCCCGTTGACCGCCGACCGCGTCACCGGCATCGTTTCGCGCGGCGGATCGATCATGGCCAAGTGGTGTCTCGCCCACCACAAGGAAAACTTTCTGTATACGCATTTCGAAGAGATCTGCGAGATCATGAAGGCCTATGACGTCTCGTTCAGTCTCGGCGACGGCCTGCGTCCCGGCTCCATCGCGGATGCGAACGACGCGGCCCAGTTCGGCGAGCTCGAGACGCTTGGCGAACTCACGAAGACCGCCTGGCGCCACGACGTGCAGGTGATGATCGAGGGCCCTGGTCACGTGCCCCTGCAGATGATCAAGGAGAACATGGACAAGGAGCTGGCCGACTGTTTCGAAGCGCCGTTCTACACGCTGGGTCCGCTGACCACCGACATCGCCCCAGGCTACGATCACATCACATCGGGCATAGGCGCGGCCAACATCGGCTGGTACGGCACCGCGATGCTCTGCTACGTGACGCCGAAGGAACACCTCGGCCTGCCGGACAAGGCGGACGTACGCGAGGGCATCATCACCTATAAGCTGGCAGCGCATGCGGCGGATCTTGCAAAGGGGCTGCCGGGCGCGCAGGTACGCGACAATGCGCTCTCCAAGGCGCGCTTCGAGTTCCGCTGGGAGGATCAATTCAATCTTGGCCTGGACCCGGATCGGGCGCGCGAGTATCACGACCAGACCCTGCCGAAGGATTCGGCGAAGGTCGCGCATTTCTGCTCCATGTGCGGGCCGCACTTCTGCTCGATGAAAATCACCCAGGATGTGCGCGAGTATGCGGCCAACCACAGCCTGCAGGATATCGAGGTCGCGGTGGAAGAGGGCATGCGGGAGAAGGCGGAGGAATTCCGCAAGCAGGGCGCGGAGATCTATAAGCCGGTCTGAAGACTATAGCCGGGGCGATAGAGGACAGGGAATGAACGATGCTGGGGTCGATGATGCCGGGGTTGTTGTTGTCTTGCTGAACCGAATGAGTAGGCAGTGCCTGCCCCGAGCGCTCGATATCAAGGCCAGGGTGGAGCGTGGCGATCGGCTTGGGTTTTTCGATTTGCGCTTTCTCGAGGAGGTGTGCGCCGAGAACGTTGTCGAATTGGCCTTGTGGGAGCAGCACCCCGAGTTGGACGAGATCGTCGGTACGATGATCCATCTATATCATGAGATCGCGGCCCGGGCCCTCGACAACGAGTACGAGCAATCGTTCGGCCGAGCGGAGCCGATCGGGGCCCGGGCCCCGTCGTTTTCTGCCTGGCTGGACACCTGGCCGTGATGCAAGCAGCGCATGGTTGGCTGCGCCACCGGCCCATGCGTCAAAACCCTGGGGAGTTTCGCGGCCCGCGCGGTCGCGGGGGACACGTCAATGCTGGACAAGATTCGAGCCTTCCTGTCCGCCGAACCGGCGGACGACCACGTAGACGAGGCAGCGCTGCATCTGGCGGCGGCCGCGCTGCTTATCGAGGTCGCAAAATCAGACCATACGCTCGATCAAGACGAGGTTGCGCGCATGAAGGCCGTGTTGGCGAACAGCTGGGGGCTGGGCGAAAAGGACCTTGCCGACCTGGTCGCGGTCGCCGAGGACGCCTCGGAGACCAGTGTCTCGCTGCACCAGCAGATAGACCTGATCAACCGGAATTTCTCGCCACGGCAAAAGATCGAACTGGTGCGCGGCTTATGGGAAGTGGCCTGTGCGGACCAGCACATACACCACCACGAAGAGGCCTTGATCCGCCGCCTGGCAGACCTGTTGTACGTCTCGCACAGCGACTTCATCCGCAGCAAGCACCAGGCCCTCGGGGAGCGCTGAACGCGTGTCCGCAGACTACTCGAGCAGGAGTGTGATCAGCGCCTTGGGCCCGTGGATGCCGTAGGCGAGGGTCTGTTCGATGTCGGCGGTCTTGGACGGGCCGGAGATCAGCAGCGCGTTGGTCGGCATCCGCTGTGCCCAATCCCCTCGCGCGATCAGGTCGGCGAAGTTCTCGAACAGCTGGTCGGCGTCCAGCAGTGCGACATGCAGCGGCGGCACCAGCGACATCAGGCGCGGTTCCTCCGCGTTCGGCCAGAGCACCAAGCTGCCCGACTCCGCCAGGCCGGCCAGGCTGCCGGTGATCGCGAAATCGACGCTATCGAACAACCGGCCTTTCCACTGGTCGATCGTCCGGTCGTAGCGGCTCAGTTCAAACGCGTCCGAGGCTGCCTCTGCGAACTGTCTGGCGATCGATCCGCTGCCGAGCAGCGCGCGGCGCATGCCGCGCCGCGGTAGTTCCGCGTTGACCCAATCGACCCAGTCTTCCCACGCCATTCGATGTACCTCGCCGCGTACCGCTTGCATGCGCCTGCTGAACTCCGCGATACGGCGCTCTCGGTTCCAGCCCAGCGGCTTGCGATAGGCCGCGGGTTCCGGCACGCCGCGCGGACGGTTGCCACGCAGCCGCTCGAGGATCCTATTGCGTGTCTCACTCATCACCGAATCCCTCGCGCTGGGCGAGTTCACGCAGCGTGTGCGCTGCCGGCCGTGGTGCGCTGCGGTAACGGGTCCAACCACCCAGGCTGGCGGGCGTCATCCACCGTAGCCGGGTGGCCGCGAACGTGAACAGGCGGTACAGCCGGGGCCGACTGTACAGTTGCTGCCACAATCGCCAGGCGCCGGCCTCGCCGGGTTTGCGCAGGCTGCCCCGCCCGCTCAGCGGCGTCGTGCTGCGTTGCGCGTTCACTGATTCGGCGCGCAGGCGGTTGATCAGCCTGGGCAGCGGGATCTCGACCGGGCAGACCTCGCCGCAGGCGCCGCAAAGGGTGCAGGCCGAGGTCAGTGCGCCGACCTTGTCCAAACCGATGCGCTGCGGCTCCAATGCAATGCCGATCGGCCCCGGGTAGACGGTCCCGTAGGCATGGCCGCCGAGTTGAACATACACAGGGCAATAATTGATGCAGGTGCCGCAACGGATGCAGCGCAGGGTGTCCAGCAGCTCCTCGTCGACCCGAATGCGTGAGCGCCCGTTGTCCAGCAGTACCAGGTGCACCGCTTCGGGTCCGTCCAGTTCACCGGGCTGGCGTGGCCGGCTGATCATGTTGAAGTAAGTCGTGATCGGCTGTCCGGTGGCCGACTTGGTCAGTATCTCGAGCAGCGGCGGGACATCTGACAACTTCTCGACCACCTTTTCAATGCCGGTGATTGCGATGTGCACACGCGGTGCCGTGGTGCTGAGCCGCCCGTTGCCCTCGTTCTCTACCAGGCAGAGTGTGCCCGTTTCCGCGATCGCGAAATTGACGCCTGAGACGCCGGCGTCGGCGCCGGCAAACTTTTCGCGCAGGATCAGGCGCGCACTCTGGGTCAGCTCGTCGATGTCTTCGGTGTAGGGGATGTCAGGGTAGAACTGCCGAAACAGTTCAGCGACCTCGCGCCGGTTCTTGTGGATCGCCGGTGCAACGATATGCGACGGTGGTTCCTTGGCGAGCTGTATGATGAATTCGCCAAGGTCGGATTCGATCACCTCGATGCCGCGAGTCTCGAGGTAGCGGTTGAGTTCGGTCTCTTCCGAGACCATCGACTTGCCCTTGACCACCGTACGGGCGCCAGCGGCCTCGAGGATGCCGTGGATGATCTCGTTCGCCTGCTCGGGTGTTTCGGCCCAGTGAACCTGGATGCCGTTATCGATCAGTTTGGCCTCGAGTTGTTCCAACAACTCGGGCTGTTTCACCAGCGCATTGGCGCGCACCGCCCGCGCTTGTTCGCGCAATGCCCTTAGCTGGGCGTCGTCCGGGAACTGCTCCTCCCGTCTGGCCTGGATGCCGGTCAGCGCCGAACGGAAGTTGCGCCGCAGCTGATCGTTGCGCAGTGCCTGGCCAATGCGCTGCTCGAATGCGCGGGTCTGGTTCACGACGTTCTCTCCATAAGGAACTCGGCGATATGCTGCGTCTGCGGTCCGGCGCCCTGGCGCTCGAATGCGCCACCGATGTTCATCAAACAGCCGCAGTCCTGGCTTAAGATGCGCTGCGCGCCGGTTGCCCGTAGCGCGTCGGTCTTGTCCTTGACCATGGCGCCGGACACGTCGGCCTGCTTGATGGCGAAGGTGCCGCCGAATCCGCAGCACTCGGCCTTGCGGGCCTGGGCCAAGACCTCAACCTTGTCGAGCTGGGCGGCCAGCGACTCGATCCGATCGGCCACGCCCATTTCGCGCCGGGCCGAGCAAGAGGTGTGGATGGCGACCTTGACCGGCTCACCGAGGTCGACCAGCCGGATTTGCAGCACGTCCACCAGGAACTCGGTGAGTTCGAAAGTACGTTCGGCCACGGCCAGCGCCTGCGGTTCATCCGGCTCCCCTGCGAACAGTTCCGGCCAGTGCTCCCGGATCATCCCCCCGCACGATCCGGACGGTACGACGACGGGCAGATCGCGCGGGAAGCAGGCGAGCTGGGTGCGCGCGACGGCCAGCGCCTCGTCGCGGTAGCCGGAGTTGAAGGCCGGCTGGCCGCAACAGGTCTGATCGCGCGGCAGCAGGACCTCGACGCCCTCGCGGCGGATCAGCTGCATCCCGGCGAGACCGGCCCTGGGGTACAGCAGATCGATCAGGCAGGTGGCGAAAAAGTAGACGGTCTGCGGTTTGCTCAATGAATTCTTCCTGTGGCAGGCCCGGGCTCGTCCGACTGCGACACGCGATGCCCCGGTCGCATCGATACCGCACGATACACCGCCATTAGGCGTCGGGCAGCGGGCAGGGTCGACAGTGGCCTGATGGCGGTTGTCCTGGACGCCGTCCAGATGCCACGTGCGGGCGCCGATCGGCAGGCCGCGGGCCCCCCTTCCCTGCCGCAACGCGGGTCGTGCCTCCGCGGCAAATGCTCAGCTCCTGCCAGTTTCACTATAGATCGCGGAGTACAGTTCGGCATTGCGCGACAGCTTGGCCTGTTTGCGGAAATCACTGAACGACTGGAACGCAAAGTCGAGGTGGTGGCGCACCTTGTCCCGAGCCGCCCCCGGGTCGCGATCCATCACCGCGCCGACGATGTCGCGATGCTGGCGGCAGATCAGGTCGACGAACTTCGGGTTTGCATACAGCGCGTCGAGATACGAATTGATGCTGTTCTCGAGCACGCCCCGGATCGCCCGCATGAAATGCAGCAGCACAACATTGTGTGCGCTCTCGATGATCGCGAGGTGGAAGTCGCCGTCCACTCGCAACTTCTCGTAGCTGGATGCCGCGGAGCGCTGCACCTCCTGCATACGCTCGAACTGCATCCAGATACGTTCACGGTCCGACGCAGTCGCGCGCGAGGCGGCCTTGAACGCGGCCACGCCTTCGAGCTCCTTGCGTACCTCCAGGGTATCGAACTCGGCGTTCGGCTGATCCTTCAGCAGGGACAGCAGCGGGTCGCTGAAGCAGGACGACAGGGCTTCGGCCACGTAGGTGCCGCCGCCCTGGCGGGTGCTGAGCAGCCCCTTGCTGGCCAGCTTCTGGATCGCCTCGCGTAACGACGGTCGCGAAATGCCCAGCCGTTCCGAAAGCGGTCGCTCGGCGGGCAGCCGCTCGCCGGGTTGCAGCGTCCCGTCCGCAATCATGCCCTCGAGCTGTTCGGCGACCTGATCTGACAGCGTGCGTCGCTGCATGCCACTCCCCAAGTGGTCTTACCAATATTCCGGATAGGAAGTGTAGTTCGGCCCTGTTCTCAACTCAAGCGGGTCTTGCCGGCATGGTCGTAGCACGCGGACGATTGCTCGCGGTTCGGCAGCCCTGGAAACAGCACGAAAAGTGTCCCCCCGGAAGCAAACTCCGACGCTGCTTCACGAGGTTCATGCGTGACGGGCGTACTTGACACGGTGCGGCCATCTGCGAGAATTATTTGGCCTTACCAATTTACCAATAGCGCCGCTGCGTCCGTCAGGACCCGGTCCGCGCCCGTCGGGCCGCGCCGCGATGTGGCTTTGCCGGGACGTCGCTCACGCCTCATACGGTGCACATGACGCGGGTGATGATGGCCGGGTTGCCCCGGCTGTGACGCGCAGAGCGTCTTCAAGAACGCATTGCGCGCGGGGGTGGCCCGGCAGCTGCTGGTCTCCCACCCCGGGGCCCGCACCCGGGCATCAGAAAGGATGAGGAGTTGAACGCATGACCGCACCCGACATTCCGGGACTGAAGACCGCACTGGCCGCGTTCATCGATGCAGATCGCTTGATCGACGATCCCCTGCGACGCCTTGCCTATGGTACCGATGCGAGTTTCTATCGCCTGGTCCCGCAGCTCGTGGTCAAGGTCGTCGACGAGCGCGAGGTCGGCAAGCTGCTGCGGCTGGCGCGCGAGTACCGGACGCCGGTGACGTTCCGCGGGGCGGGCACGAGCCTTTCGGGACAGGCAATCAGCGATTCCGTACTGGTCATGCTCGAGGGCAATGCATGGCGCGATTACGCGATCAGTGACGACCGGCGTGCGATCCGGCTGCAGCCCGGGATCATCGGCGCCCAGGCGAACCGGTACTTGGCGCCGTTCGAGCGCAAGATAGGGCCGGACCCGGCCTCGATCGCAAGCTGTCAGATCGGCGGTATAGCGGCCAACAATGCCTCTGGGATGTGTTGCGGCGTCGCGCAGAACAGTTACCAGACCCTGGTCTCGATGCGCCTGGTCCTCGCCGATGGCAGTCTGCTCGATACCGGTGACCCGGAGAGCCGCGCCGCCTTTTCCGCTTCGCACGGTCGCCTGTTGCAGGGTATCCGTGAACTGGTCGAAGAGGTCCGTGCGAACACACCGCTGGCTCAGCGCATCGCAGACAAATTCAAGATCAAGAACACGACCGGGTACAGTCTCAACGCCCTGGTCGATCACACGGATCCGATCGACGTGCTGCAGCATCTGATGATCGGCTCCGAGGGCACCCTCGGCTTCATCGCCGAAATCACTTATCGCACCGTGCCGGAGTATTCGAACAAGGCCAGCGCACTGGTGTTCTTCCCGGACGTGCAGGCGGCCTGCGTAGCTGTGGCGCAATTGAAGTCCGAACCGGTCGACGCGGTCGAAATCATGGACCGTGCCGCGCTAAGGTCGGTTCAGGACCGGCCGGGCATGCCGGCGGCGCTGGCGGGGCTGGCGCATCGGGCGGCCGCGCTGTTGATCGAGACACGCGCCGAGTCGGCCGCGGGCCTCGCGGCGAACGTGCGACGCATCCAAGGCGTGCTCGGCGGCGTGGACACCCTCGGCGAGGTCGCGTTCACCGACATTCCGGAAGAGTTTGCGCGCCTGTGGAGCATCCGCAAGGGCATGTTCCCGTCCGTCGGGGCAGTCCGCGAAGCGGGAACCACGGTGGTGATCGAGGACATCGCGTTTCCGGTCCCCAGGCTGGCCGAAGGCACGGTCGAATTACAGGAACTGTTCGCGCGGCATGGCTACGATAACGCGATCATCTTCGGCCACGCGCTCGAGGGGAACCTGCACTTCGTGATTACACCGGACTTTGGCGACCCGGCCGAGGTCAGGCGCTATCACGCCTTCATGGACGAACTCTGCCACATGGTGGTCGAGAAATATGACGGGTCGCTCAAGGCCGAGCACAGCACGGGGCGCAACATGGCCCCGTATGTGGCGCTGGAATGGGGTGCGGAGGCGTACGCACTGATGCGGCGGATCAAGGATCTGATCGACCCCGAGGGTCTGCTCAACCCGGGCGTTATCCTTAATGAAGACCCCGAGATTCACGTCAAGCATCTGAAGTCGATGGCGGCGGTGGACCCGCTGGTCGACCGTTGTATCGAATGTGGCTTCTGCGAACACGTTTGCCCGTCGCGTGACCTCACACTGACGCCGCGCCAGCGGATTGTTGTGTTGCGGGAGAGGGCGCGTCTCGAGGACGTCGATGGGGCGGCCGGACTCGCCGCGCTAGGGTCGCTGGAGTACGCGGTCCAGGACACATGCGCCGGTGACGGTCTGTGCGCCCTGCGCTGCCCGGTCGGAATCGACACCGGTCAGATGGTGCGCGCTTTGCGCGGCCGTGAGCGAGGGGCGACGGGCAACGCAGTCGCGCGCTGGGTAGACGGCCATATGGGCGCGGTCACCGCGGCCACCCGCGGTGGGTTGGCGGGCGTGCATGCACTGAGCCGGACGATCGGTGCGGTCCCGGTGGAGAGACTCAGCGCCGGCGTGCGCCGCCTGAGCGGCGGCCGCATACCGGCCTGGGACCGCTGGATGCCGAGGGCTGGCGGTAATGCGGACCACTCCCCGGGCCGTGATGCCGCGCATGGGTCCGCCGACCGGCGCTGCGTCTATTTCAGCGCCTGTGTAAGCCGCAGCATGGGGACGGCAAGTTGCGACAGTGAATCGCGTGATTTGACCGGAGTCATGCGCTCGCTGCTGGACAAAGCCGGCTACGAGGTGGTCATTCCACCCGGCGTCGAGGGCCAGTGCTGTGGCATGCCGTTCCATAGTAAGGGGTTTGCCGACACCGCACAGCGCGCGGCCCGGCGACTGGAGGCCGCTCTGTGGCGGGCCTCGGAAGGCGGTCGCCTGCCGGTGCTGTGCGATACCAGCCCTTGCACCGCGCGCATGCGGGCAGCGTTTGAAAAAGACATCACGATTTACGAACCCGTTGGCTTCATCCGGCATTTCCTGATGCCTCGGATGGAGCGGGTCGCCCAGGAAGACTGTGTCGCGCTGCACGTGACCTGCAGTGCTCACAAGATGGGTTTGCAAGACGACTTCGTCGCTGTCGCGGGTGCGTGTGCGAAGCGCGTGTTCCTGCCGGAAGAGGATGGCTGCTGCGGATTCGCCGGCGACAAGGGTTTCAGCACACCCGAACTCAATACGGCCGCGTTGTCGCGTCTGAGGCAGCAGCTGCCCGACGGATGCAAAGAGGGCTTTTCCAACAGTCGAACCTGCGAGATCGGTCTTTCGCGCCACAGCGGAATCCCGTATCGGTCGATTGCCTATCTCGTGGACCGCTGTTTCGTCGCAGGCAGTGCGCCGCACACAGACAATCTGTGACCGCGGTCGCGTTTTCTGCACCGAACCGGACCGGTCGGGCACTATTGCGCCATTCAAGATTCTGACCTTGAGGCCGCCTGCCTCATAGAGGCCGGCCCGCGACGGCCGTGTTCCACAGCCGTTTTCGAGGGCATGAGAAATTCCAGGTCATGATCGGCATCACATTGGTGCAGATCAGCTAACACAAAAGGTCATCTTGATCTAATATTGTGCAAACCGTTGGTTTTTTTTATAATTAAAAGTTTTTCACCCACACGCTCGAAGGAGAGCAAAATGTCGTTTGAGAATGAAGGTATTCCAATCACCTGGGAGGAAATCAAGGCCGCTTCCCGCAAGCTCGATTGGGATTCCG
>CBFCWF010000106.1:0-13887 GCA_965601425.1 uncultured Chromatiaceae bacterium
ACCTACGACCTTCGGGTTATGAGCCCGACGAGCTGCCAGACTGCTCCACCCCGCAACTGACAGCTGAAGTTTACACAGCACCTCGTCATCTCACAAGCGCCTGGGATGACTTTTTGTTCAATACGGTGCACGTGTCAGGCGCCGAACGCGCTCCGACAGACACCGAGCAATGCCGCGGGGAACAGGCCCAGGCCCAGCACCGCGAGGCCATTGACCGACATTGCGACCTGGGTGTCCATCGAGGCGGTCAACGGCGCCGAATCGATCGGCTGGTCGAAGTACATCATCTTGACGGCCCGGATGTAATAGAAGGCGCCGATAATCGAGAAGAAGACTGCCACGCCCGCCAGCCACACCAGGTCGACGCTGATGACCGCGTCCAGTACGAACAGCTTGGCAAAGAAACCCACGGTTGGCGGCACGCCGGCCATCGAGAACAGAATCAGCAGCATCATGAACGCGAGCCAGGGGCTCCGCTCGTTGAGCCCCTTCAGATCGTGCAGGTTTTCGGCATCGAAACCGCTGCGGGAAAGCATCGTGATCACGCCAAAGGCGCCGGCCGCGGTCAGCGCATAGACGATCGCGTAGAACATCGCCGATGAGTAGCCCTTGTCCGTTCCGGCGAGTAGGCCGAGGAAGATGAAGCCCACGTGGGAAATCGTCGAATAGGCCAGCATGCGCTTGATGTTGGTCTGCGCAATCGCGGCGACATTGCCCAGCGCCATGGATAGCACGGCAAGGATGATCAGCATATTCTGCCACTGGTCAACCAGGCCGCCCATACCGTCGACCAGCAGGCGTATCGCGAGGGCGAACGCGGCGATCTTCGGCGCGCTGCCCAGGAAGAGTGTCACCGCGGTCGGCGCGCCATGATAGACGTCGGGGACCCACATGTGGAAAGGCACCGCGCCGAACTTGAACGACACACCGAGCACGATGAACACCAGGCCAAAGACCAAGACCATCGAATCCCCGCTACTGGCCTCGATCGCCGCCGCGACCTCGGGAAACACCAGTTCGCCCGTCGCACCATAGACCATCGAGATACCGTACAACAGCATGCCGGAGGACAACGCCCCGAGCACGAAGTACTTCATCGCGGCCTCTGCCCCGGTGTTCGAGTCACGATGGAACGCGACCAGCGCGTAGAGGCAGAGTGCGAGCAGCTCCAGGCCGAGGTAGACGGTGAGGAAACTGTTGGCCGAGATCATCACCATCATGCCGAGCACGGCGAACAGGCCAAGTACGTAATACTCGCCGCGCAGCGTACCCTGCCCGCGCAGGTAGTCCTTGGCGTAGACGAAGGCGAACAGCGTGACCAGCACCAGTCCGGTCTTGAGCACATCCGCCATCGGGTCGCGGACGAAACTGCCGGCGAGGATGACTTCGCGATCGGGGCCAGCCGCGATGTGAATCATGCCGAGCGCACCGATCAGCGCCGCCAGCGACAGGCCATAGGTTACCAGGCGCGTGCGCTCGGACAGGAAAAGGTCGATCACTAGAATAAGGCACGCCGCGCTCAGGAGAAAAATCTCCGGCAGAACCGGTTGCAGTGTCGTGAGGTTGTATTCCATTCGGGCTTACCGATTCCGCGTGCAGTGGCTCAAAGTTTCGTGACCGCGATGTGCTCGATGAGGTTCGCGATCGACACGTCCATCACCTCGATCAAGGGTGCCGGCCAGACACCCAGGATCAGCACGGCGACCGCCAGCGAGGTCAGTACCAGCGCCTCGCGTTTGTTGATGTCCTCGAGCGCCGCCACCTTGTCGGAGCCTACCTCACCGTAGACCACCCGCTTGACCATCCACAGGGTATAGGCAGCACCGATGATCAGCGTCGTCGCGGCCAGGAACGCAAACCAGAAGTCGGCGCGGAAACTGGCCAGGATCACCATGAATTCCCCGACGAAACCCGACGTACCGGGCAGTCCCGCGTTCGCCATTGCGAAAAACACCATGAAGGCGGCGAACCAGGGCATCACGTTCACGACGCCGCCATAGTCTTCAATCTGCCGACTGTGCAGGCGGTCGTACAACACACCGACGCAAAGGAACATCGCGGCTGAAATGAAGCCGTGCGACACCATCTGGACCATACCGCCCTGCATGCCGAGCGCGACACCACTGGTCGTGTCGCTGCGCCCCATGATGACAAAGGCGATGAAGAAGCCGAGGGTCACGAATCCCATGTGCGCAATCGACGAATAGGCGATCAGCTTCTTCATGTCCTGCTGGACCAGCGCCACGAAGCCGATGTAAACGACCGCGATCAGCGACATCGCGATGATCAGCCAATCGAGTTCATTGCTGGCGTCCGGCGTGATCGGCAGGCTGAAGCGGAGAAAACCGTATCCACCGATCTTCAGCATGATCGCGGCGAGGATCACCGAACCACCGGTCGGTGCCTCGACGTGCGCGTCGGGAAGCCATGTGTGCACTGGCCACATCGGGACCTTGACCGCAAACGCGAGCAGGAAGGCCACGAAGATCAATATCTGTTCCGTCAGGTTCAGTTTCAGATCGTGAAATGCCAGGATCTCCATCGACCCCGACTGGAAGTACATGTAGATCAGCGCGACCAGCATGAACACCGACCCGAGGAAGGTGTAGAGAAAGAACTTGATGGTCGCATAAACGCGATTCGGCCCACCCCAGACACCGATGATCAGGAACATCGGTATCAACATCGCCTCCCAGAACACGTAGAACAGCATCGCGTCCAGCGCCGCGAACACGCCGACCATCACACCCTCCATGATCAGGAACGCGGCCATGTATTGCGACGGTTTGTACTGGATGACCTCCCATCCGGCGATGATGACCAGCACCGAGATGAAGGTGGTCAGCAGGATCAGCGGCATCGAGATGCCGTCGACCCCGAGGTAGTAGTAGACGTCGAAGGCCGGCACCCAACTCGCCTTCTCGACGAACTGCATCTGCGCAGTACCGGGATCGAAGCCGGTGTACAGCGGAATGCTGACGAGGAAGGTCAGCACCGCAAAGATCAACGCCAGCCAGCGCGAGACGTTGGGCGCCCGGTCGCCGCTGCCAAGCACGAAAGCCCCGCCGAGGATCGGCAGCCATATCGTCGCACTGAGTATCGGCCAGTCTGCAGTCATGATTCAGTCGTCTCTAGAGTCCAATGCCGGAGGTCTGCTGTCATTCACGGATCAGCCGCGCAGCACGAACCAGCCGAGCAGCGCCAACAGGCCGATGATGATCACCATCGCGTAGTGGTACAGCATACCGGTCTGGAAGTGGCGTACCACGGCCGCCAGGCGACCTACCGAATGGGCCGACCCGTTTACGGCCAGGCCGTCGATCAGCGCGCGGTCGCCGGCCAGCCAGAGAAACTTGCCGAGGACCTTGCTGCCGCCGGCGAACACAACCTGGTTGAACTCATCGAAACCGTACTTGCGATCGAGCATCCGGTACAGCCAAGCGAACCTGCCCGCGAGATTGCTCGCGATCTCCGGTTGCCGCATGTAGACGTACCAGGCAGTGAGCAGCCCGGCCATCGCGAGCCAGAAAGGCGGCGCCATGATGCCATGCAGCATGAACGCGAAGGCGCCGTCGAAATGGATCTGCCCGAGCGTGTCGTGAATCGGGGCGACGCTGAGCACGCCGTCAAAGTAGTCGCCGAACAACATCGGGCCGACCGTGAAGTAGCCGATGAACACCGACGGTATTGCCAGCAGAATGAGCGGCACTGTCACCACGGCGGGAGACTCGTGCAGGTGGGCCTTGGCATGCTCGTCGCGCGGACCCTCGCCCCGGAAGACGAGAAAATACATGCGGAAGCTGTACAGGGCGGTGACGAACACGCCCAGCACGAGCAGCACGTAGGCGTAGCCGGCACCCGCGATCTGTGAATGATGCACCGCTTCGATGATCTCATCCTTGGAGAAGAAGCCAGAAAATCCGGGGAACCCGATCAGTGCCAGCGAGCCGAGCAACGCGGTCCAATGCGTGATCGGCATGTACTTGCGAATACCCCCCATACGGCGGATGTCCTGTTCGTGATGCATCCCGATGATCACCGACCCGGCGGCGAGGAACAGCAGGGCCTTGAAAAAGGCATGCGTCATCAGGTGGAACAGCCCGGCGGCGTAGGCCGATGCTCCCAGCGCAGCGATCATGTAGCCGAGCTGCGACAGCGTCGAGTAGGCCACGACCCGCTTGATGTCGTTCTGCACGATGCCGATGAGACCCATGAAGAAGGCCGTGGTCGCACCGATGACCAGCACGAAAGTCAACGCGGCCTCCGACAACTCGTAGAGCGGTGACATCCGCGCCACCATGAAGATACCGGCCGTGACCATCGTCGCCGCATGGATGAGCGCCGAGATCGGAGTCGGGCCCTCCATCGAGTCCGGCAGCCAGACGTGCAGCGGCACCTGCGCCGACTTGCCCATCGCGCCGATGAACAGCAGGATGCAGATGACCGTCATCAGCGACCAACTGCTGTCGCCCCAGATGCTGATCTGTGCGTCGGCCAATGCCGGCGCATTCGCGAACACCTCGACGTAGTCGAGGCTACCGAAGTACATCGCGACCGCCGCGATGCCAAGGATGAAACCGAAGTCGCCGACCCGATTGACCAGGAAGGCCTTCATGTTGGCGAAGATCGCCGTCTCGCGTTTGAAATAGAAGCCGATCAGCAGATAGGACACGAGACCCACCGCCTCCCAGCCGAAGAACAACTGCAGGAAGTTGTTCGCCATCACCAGCATCAGCATCGAGAACGTGAACAGCGCGATATAGCTGAAGAACCGTTGATAACCCTCTTCATGGGCCATGTAGCCAATGGTATAGATGTGCACCATCAACGAGACGAAGGTTACGACCGCCATCATCATCGCGGTGAGCCGATCAACCAGAAAACCGATTTCCATCCGCAGGCCGTCGCTGACCATCCAGGTATAGACTGACGCGTTGTAAGTCGGCGCATCGCGGAACGCGAACAGCCAGAGCACGTACAGCGACAATGCGCAGGAAATACCGACGCCGATGATCGTCACCCAGTGCGCGCCGGCCCGGCCAACCTGGTTACGCAGCAGACCGGCGATGATCGCGCCCACCAGCGGCGCCAGAACGACGGTGAGTAGGATCGCTTCCATCTCTAGCCCTTCAAGGTATCCAGATCAGCAACGTTGATCGTGCTGCGGTTGCGGAACAGCACCACCAGGATCGCCAGGCCGATCGCCGCCTCGGCCGCGGCGACAGTCAGAATAAAGAACACGAAGACCTGCCCCGCGGTGTCACCCAGGAAATGCGAGAAGGCGATGAAATTGATGTTCACCGCCAGCAGCATAAGTTCGATGCACATCAGGAGCAGGATCACGTTCTTGCGGTTGAGAAAGATCCCCGCGACGCTGAGCGAAAACAGGATGGCCCCGACGACCAGGTAGTCCGAGAGCGCGATCATCAGGTCTTCTCCTCTGCGTCCATCTTGACGACGCGCAACCGGTCTGCGGCCTTGACCAGCACCTGGCGACCCGGATCCTGATGTTTCGTTTCAGGCCGCTTGCGCATGGTAAGGCTGATGGCTGCGATGATGCCGACCAACAGGATCACCGCGGCGATCTCGAACGCATACAGGTGCTGCGTGAACAGCGCGATGCCCAGCTCCTCGGTATTGCTGTATTCGGCCGGCTTGGCCGCCGGCGCGGCCACCGCATCGAGTCCGAAGCGTTTCGGGCCGATCACCATGACCAGCTCGACGACCATCAGCACCGCAATCAGTATGGCCAGCGGCGCGTTGCGCACGAAGCCCGCCCGCAGCTCTGCGAGGTTGATATCGAGCATCATGACGACGAACAGGAACAGGACCATGACCGCGCCGACGTAGACCAGCACCAGCGCAATCGCCAGAAACTCGGCCTCGGCCAGCATCCACAGGCCAGCGCTGTTGAAAAACGCCAGCACCAGAAACAGTGCCGAATGCACCGGGTTGCGACGCGTGATCACCATCACCGCGGCAAACACCAGCAGGGCCGCGAAGACGTAGAAGAGAAACTTTTCGAAACTCATGCTCTTGATGTCCCAGGGTCAGCGCACGTTGGCCTGCGCAGCCCGGTCTTCCGCCAGCTGCTGTTCGTATTTGTCACCGACCTCGAGCAGCCGCTGCTTGTTCATGATTTGCTCACCGCGCTTCTCAAAGTGGTACTCGTAGATGCGGGTCTCGACGATCGAATCGACCGGGCAGGACTCTTCGCAGAAGCCGCAGTAGATGCACTTGAACAGATCAATGTCATACCGGGTGGTCCGGCGGGAACCGTCGTCCCGGGGCTCTGCCTCGATCGTGATGGCCAGGGCCGGGCATACCGCTTCGCACAACTTGCACGCAATGCAACGCTCTTCGCCGTTCGGATAGCGGCGCAACGCGTGCAGGCCGCGGAAACGCGGCGAGACCGGCGCCTTCTGCTCGGGGTACTGCAGCGTGAACTTGCGGCCGAAGAAATAGCTGCCGGTGACACTCAACCCCTTGAGCAACTCGAACAGGAAAAGGCTGCGGATGTAATTTGTAATTGCCTTCATTGCGCCGGGCCTCAGTCGAACCACCAGGGCATCCCGCTCACCCGCATCACGGCGACCACGACGATCCAGACAATCGTGATCGGGATGAACACCTTCCATCCCAGACGCATGATCTGGTCGTAGCGGTATCGTGGGAAAGTCGCGCGGAACCAGAGGAACAGGAACATGAAAAAGAAGGTCTTGAGCAGCAACCAGTGGAAGCCGTCGCCCAGCAGGAACAGGCGTTCCCCCCAGGCCTCCGGAAACGGCGACAACCAGCCGCCGAGAAACATCAGTGCACTCAGCGCTGAAATCAGGATCATGTTCGCGTATTCGGCGAGGAAGAACACCGCGAAGGCCATGCCCGAATAATCCACGTGAAACCCGGCCACGATCTCCGACTCACCCTCTGCGACGTCGAACGGCGCACGGTTGGTCTCGGCGACACCGGAGATGAAATACACCAGGAACAATGGCAGCAGGGGCAGCCAGAACCAATGCATCAAGCCACCCTGCTGGGCTGCGACGATGTCGCCGAGGTTCAGGCTGCCGGCAGCGACCAGCACACCGACCAACGCAAACCCCATCGCAATCTCGTAGGAGACGATCTGCGCTGCCGAACGAATCGCGCCGAGAAACGCGTACTTCGAGTTGGACGCCCAACCCGCGATGATCACGCCGTATACCCCGAGCGAGGTCATCGCGAGGATGTAAAGCAGGCCAGCGTTGACATCCGCGAGCACCAGGCCGGCATCGAACGGGAACACCGCCCAGGCGGCGAGCGCAGGCCCGATCGACAGCATGGGTGCGACCAGGAACAGCAGCTTGTTGGCGCCGGTCGGAATGATGATCTCTTTGAACATCAGCTTGACCGCGTCGGCGATCGGCTGACCCAAACCCCACAGGCGCTTACCGAAAAAGCCGACCCGGTTCGGGCCCATGCGCACCTGCATGTAACCGATGATCTTGCGCTCGGCGTAAGTGTAATAGGCGACCAGGATCATCAACGGCAGCATGATCGCGACGATCTTGATCACGATCTGGATCACCACCGGCAGCGCGGTCCAGAGCTCAGCCAGGCTAGCCATCGGTCAAACCTTCTCCATGGAAACCGGCCCGAATCCCGGGCCCAGCGACTCGGTGCCGGGTATCGCGGTCGGCAGCCAGACACAGCCGTCGGGAACCGCTTCGTCCAGTCGCACCGGGAATTCCGCACTGCCTTTGCCCTGAACGACCCTGACGACCGCGGACTCGTCGACCTCGAGCGCCATCGCCGCCGCGGCATTCATGCGCAGCGCCTCGCCCCAGGCATCCGGCGTCGACTGCAGTGCCGGCGCGCGCCGGACCAGCGCATCGGTCGCGTACATCGGCACGCCCCCGATGCGCTCCCAGGCGGCCGACTGCAGTAGCGGTGACGTGTCCCCGGACTGGCCCAGGCGGTTGTCCGGTTTGACATCGGCGCACGCCGCCATCAGCTCGGCACCGATTTCGCCAGCGTCGATGTAGTCGAAACCCTCGACGTCCACCAGATTGCCGAGCACGCGCAACACCTTCCACGCCGGTCGTGCCTCGCCTGGTGGCGCCGCGGCACCGTTGAAGTGCTGTGCGACGCCCTCGACATTCACGAAGGTGCCCGAAGTCTCGGCAAAGCCCGCGATGGGCAACACGATGTCGGCGTGTGCCTCCAGCGACGGCGACAGATAAGCGCTGAGCGCAATCCACTTGCCCGCGCCGAGGGCGGCCACCGTGCGCGCCGGGTCGGCTGCATCGGCCTCGGGCTCGAGGCCGAGCGTGAGATAGAGATCGAGCGGCTCGCGCAGCATATCGCCGACGTTCAAACCACCCCTGTCCGCTGCACCCCCGGCGGCCAGACGATGGGGCACCGCCCCCGCCAGCCAGGCACCGCAGTCGTTGCTGCCGCTACCGACGAAGCCCAGCTTCACGTTGGCCGCGTCGGCCACAGCGGCGGCCAGCGCCCGCAAAAGCGAGAAGTCAGGGTGCATCAGCGCCAGGGTGCCGAGCAAGACAATCCCCTGGTCCGCCGCCTTCAACGCATCGGCGATCGCACGATGGGCCTGGTCCGGGTCGATCGTGATGCCCTGCGTATCGGCGCCCAGCGCGGCCGCAAGCCCGGCGAGTTCCGTCGCCATCGCCGAGGGCGCGCAGACGATGTCGACATCCAGATCGTAGCCGAAGTCGCAGGCCAGCGGATTGATCGCCATGGCCTGCCCGCCCGCGATTACCGCTTGGCGGACCCGGTGATTGAGCATCGGCTGATCCTTGCGCAGCCAGGAACCAACCAGCAGCGTGGCCTGGTTGCCCGCCAGTTCGGCGATCCCTTGACCCAGCCACGGCAGCGGCGGATCGGCAGGGTCGCCGCGAAAATCCTGCTGACGCAGGCGATGGTCGATGTTCGGGCTGCCGAGGCCGCGCAGCAGCTTCGCCGCCAGGTAGAGTTCCTCCAGCGTCGCGCTTGGTGACACCAGCGCCCCGATGCGCTCTGGCGCAGCGTCCTTCAACCCGTTGGCGGCGGCCTGCAGCGCATCCTGCCACTCAACCTCGCGCAGCTTGCCATTCTCGCGCAGCATGGGCCGCAGCAGACGATCGCTGCTGTACAGGCCCTGGTAGCTGAAGCGATCACGATCGGAAATCCAGGTCTGGTTGACCGCATCGTTCTCACGCGGCACGACACGCATCACATTGCCGCGCCGAACATGCAAACGCAGATTGCTGCCAACACCGTCATGCGGCGCGATGCCGTCGTGCTCGGTCAGCTCCCAGGCACGCGCCTTGTAGCGCGAGGGCTTCGCCGTCAGCGCGCCGACCGGGCACAGATCGATCACGTTGCCCGACAGCTCGGACATCACGCTGTGCTCGACATACACCCCGATGCGCATGTGCTCGCCGCGCCCGGTCGCGCCCAGCTCCCGCAGGCCGGCGATCTCACCCCCGAAGCGCACGCAACGCGTACAGTGGATGCAGCGCGTCATGTCAGTGGCAATCAGTGGGCCGATGTCCTCGTCACGCACCACTCGCTTGCGCTCGACGAACCGCGAAACATCGCCGCCATAGCCCATCGCGACATCCTGCAGCTCGCACTCACCACCCTGGTCGCAGATCGGACAATCCAGCGGATGATTGATCAGCAGGAATTCCATCGTCCCCTTCTGGGCCTCTCGCGCCAGCGGCGAACGCGTGTAGACCTTCATACCGTCCATGACCGGCGTGGCGCAGGCCGGCAGCGGCTTGGGCGCCTTTTCGACCTCGACCAGACACATGCGACAGTTCGCGGCCACCGAGAGATGCTTGTGATAGCAGAATCGCGGCACGCTGATGCCCGCCGCATCCGTCACCTCGATCAGCATCTGACCGGCCCGAGCAGCGAGCGGTTTGCCGTCGACTTCTATCGTGATGGATTTATCTTCCGACATGCCGGCTACACCATGCACTTCTTGTTGTCGATGTGATACTGGAATTCGTCACGGAAGTGCTTGATGAACCCGGCCACCGGCATCGCCGCGGCGTCACCGAGCGCACAGATCGTGCGACCCATGATCTTTTTCGCGACATCGTCGAGCAAATCCAGGTCTTCCTGACGCCCCTTGCCGGTCTCGATGCGATTCACGACCCGATGCATCCACCCGGTGCCCTCGCGGCACGGGGTGCACTGGCCGCAGGATTCCTCGTAGTAGAAATAGGAGATGCGATCCAGCACCTTGACCATGCAGTTGGTATCGTCCATCACGATCACCGCGCCCGAGCCCAGCATGGACCCCGCCCTGGCGATACTGTCGTAGTCCATGGTCAAGTCCATCATCGTCTCGCCAGGCAGCACCGGCGCGGACGAGCCGCCCGGGATCACCGCCTTGCAGGGCCTTCCATCACGCATGCCGCCGGCGAGTTCGAGCAATTCGGCAAACGGCATGCCCATCGGCACCTCATAGTTGCCGGGCCGTGCGACATTGCCCGAGACCGAAAACAGTTTGGGACCGCCGCTGTTTTCGACGCCAATGCCCCGGAACCAATCGGCCCCCTGGCGGATGATATCCGGCACCGAGGCGAGGGTTTCGGTGTTGTTGATCACGGTCGGTCGGCCGTAAAGGCCGAACATCGCAGGGAAAGGGGGCTTGAAGCGCGGTTGCCCCTTCTTGCCCTCGAGCGACTCGAGCAGCGCGGTTTCTTCGCCGCAGATGTAGGCGCCGGCCCCCAGGTGGGTATGGATGTCGAAGTCGAAACCGGAGTCCAGGATGTTATCACCAAGCAGGCCGGCCTCGCGCGCCTCCGCCAGCGCGTCTTCGAAGCGTTCGTAGGGCTCCCAGAACTCGCCGCGGATATAGTTGTAGCCGGCGACCGCGCCGATCGCGTAACCACAGATGATCATGCCCTCGATGAGCGCATGCGGGTTGTAGCGCAGGATGTCGCGGTCCTTGAAGGTGCCCGGCTCCCCCTCGTCGGAATTGCACACAACGTACTTTTCGCCAGGCGCGGTACGATTGATAAAGCTCCATTTGAGGCCGGTCGGGAAGCCGGCGCCGCCGCGCCCGCGAAGGCCCGACTGCTTGACCGTTTCGATGATCTCTTCCTGAGCGGTCTTTTCGCTGAGGATACGCCTCAACGCCTCGTAGCCGCCTTCCGATTGATAGGTTTCGAGCCGCCAGGGACGATCTTTGTGCAGGGTCCGAAAGCAGACTTCGTTCGTCATCGTCTTTTACTCCAGGCCGTCCAGGATCTGATCCACGAGCTCCGGGGTCAGATTCTCGTAGTAGGTGTGCCCGATCTGCATCATCGGCGCGCCGCCGCAGGCCCCGAGACACTCTACCTCTTTCAGGCTGAAACGGCCGTCTGGCGTGACCTGGCCGAATCCGATACCCAGTCGGTTGCTCAAATGTTCGAGGATGTTGTCCGAGCCGTTGATCATGCAGGAGACGTTGGTGCACAAACAGATCTTGTGCCGACCGACCGGCCGCTGTTCGTACATGGAGTAGAAGCTCGCCACCTCGTAGACCGCGATCGGCGGCATGTCGAGGTAGTCGGCGACCTGGTCCATCAGCTCCCGCGTCAGATGGCCGCCGTTCTCGTCCTGCACGATCATCAGCGCCGCCATGCAAGCGGACTGCTGCCAACCGGCGGGGTACTTGGCAACCCAGCCATCGATCTGCTCGCGCACCGCCGGCGTGAACAGCGATGCCTTGTCCTCGCGCTTCTTGACTCGCACCATGGGTTCGCTGCGCATCGTCATCGATCGATCTCTCCGAATACGACGTCCATCGTGCCGATGATCGCGACCACGTCGGCGAGCATGTGGCCCCGCGCCATCTCGTCCATTGCGGCCATGTGCGGGAACCCCGGTGCGCGGATCTTCAGCCGGTAGGGCTTGTTTGCGCCATCTGAGACGATGTAGCAGCCGAATTCGCCCTTAGGTGCCTCGACTGCCGCGTAGACCTCGCCCGGCGGCGGACAATAGCCTTCGGTGAACAACTTGAAGTGATGAATCAGCGCTTCCATGTCGTCTTTCATGTCGGCGCGCATCGGTGGCGCTATCTTGTGATCCTGGATCATCACCGGGCCCGGGTTCTCACGCAGCCACCCGATGCACTGCTTGATGATGCGGGCCGACTGGCGGAACTCCTCGACCCTCACCAGATAACGATCGTAACAATCGCCGCTGGTTCCAATCGGGATGTCGAAATCCACCTTGTCGTAAGCCGCATACGGCTGCTTCTTCCGCAGATCCCAGGCAATGCCCGATCCGCGGAGCATCGGCCCGGTGAAACCCAGCTGCATCGCGCGTTCCGGTGTGACAACGCCGATACCGACCGTTCGTTGCTTCCAGATCCGATTGTCGGTCAGCAGCGTTTCGTATTCGTCGACAAGCCCCGGAAAACGATCGACGAAGTCCTCGATGAAATCGAGCAGCGAGCCCTCGCGCGCCGCGTTGCGGCGCTTCGCCTCGGCCGAGCTGCCGAACTGGCCGTCGTCGTAGCGCGGCATCCTGTCGGGCAGGTCGCGATAGACGCCGCCCGGGCGGTAATAGGTCGCGTGCATACGCGTGCCGGACACGGCCTCGTAGCAGTCCATCAGGTCTTCGCGTTCGCGGAAGCAGTACAGGAACATGGTCATCGCGCCGACGTCGAGCGCGTGCGTGCCGAGCCACATCAGGTGGTTCAGGATGCGCGTGATCTCGTCGAACATCGTCCGGATGTATTGCGCACGTTCCGGCGCCTCGACACCGAGCAGTTTCTCGATGGCGCGCACATAGCCGTGCTCGTTGCACATCATCGAGACATAGTCGAGCCGGTCCATGTAACCAATGGACTGGTTGTAAGGCTTGCTCTCGGCCAGTTTCTCGGTGCCACGGTGCAACAAGCCGACGTGCGGGTCCGCGCGCTCGATGACCTCGCCGTCCATTTCCAGGACCAGGCGCAACACACCATGTGCTGCCGGGTGCTGTGGCCCGAAGTTCAGCGTGTAATTTCGTATCTCGGCCATGGCTATTCGTCAGCCTCCGCGGCCGGCGGCTCGGGTTTCCACCCCGCCTCGTAACGGCTGTCTTCGCGAATGACGCGCGGCACCAGAGTGCGCGGTTCGATACTCACCGGCTGATAGACCACGCGCTGCTGCTCGGCGTCGTAGCGCATCTCGACCTGGCCGATCAGTGGAAAGTCCTTGCGAAAGGGATGGCCGATGAAACCGTAGTCGGTCAGGATGCGGCGCAGGTCGGGATGGCCCTGGAACATGATGCCGAACAGGTCGAATGCCTCGCGCTCGAACCAGAGGGCGCTCGCCCAGATGCCGACGACGGAGTCGACGATCGGCCGATCTGCATCCAGGAAGGTCTTTACGCGCAGACGCACATTGTGCGTGATCGAGAGCAGATGGTAGACCGCGGCGAAACGGTTCTTCGGGTCCATTTCCGGCACATCACGCACCGCCGCGCGGCCGAAACCGGCGTTCGCCGCCTTGCTCGTGACCCACTCGGACTGGCCATAGGTGGCATAGTCGACCCCGCAGACGTCGATGCATTCCTCGAAGGCCAGCGCGCGTTTCTCGCGCAAGAGCGTCATCACGTCAATCAGCCGCTCGCGCGGCACTGTCAGGGTGATTTCGCCCGAGGCGCGCTGCGAACGGCAGTCTTCGAAATCCTCGAGGTGCTCTCTCAGCGCCTCCTCGAGTTCGTCCAGGCGGTCTTCTGGGCTCATTGAATACTTTCCAGCGGATTTAACGGGCTATCGTGTTGGTCTGGCGGATCTTCTTCTGCAATTGCAGGATCCCCCAGAGTAAGGCCTCGGCCGTCGGCGGGCAGCCGGGCACATAGACGTCGACCGGCACGATACGATCGCAGCCGCGCACCACCGCGTAGGAATAGTGG
>CBFCWF010000107.1:0-13845 GCA_965601425.1 uncultured Chromatiaceae bacterium
CCGCGAGCGCGTCAAACAAAGGTTCGAAGACCCGGCGGACCGCCGCCGCTTCTGGAACTGCGTGTTGCAGAGCGGCGTCGCCGAACGCGTGTTCAGCGGCCACATGCAGGAGGCGGAGATACTGCTCGAGCAGGAGCTCGGCAGCGGCCGCTTGCAGCCGGGCATGGGAGAGGTGTATCTGGTCGGCGGCGGACCGGGCGACCCGGACCTGCTGACCTTCCGCGCCCTGCGCCTCATGCAACAGGCGGACGTGGTCGTGTACGACCGCCTGGTGGCCAAGGCCGTGCTGGACATGACCCGCAGCGACGCGGAACGGATCTATGTAGGCAAGGAACGGGACAATCATGCGATGCGCCAGGAGGAAATCAATCAGCTGTTGGCCGATCTCGCAAAGCAGGGCAAGCGCGTGGTGCGCTTAAAGGGCGGCGACCCGTTCATCTTCGGGCGCGGCGGCGAGGAGATCGACACGCTGGCAAGTCAGGGCGTCCCGTTTCAGGTGGTCCCGGGGATTACCGCGGCCTCGGGCTGCGCGAGCTACGCCGGTATCCCGTTGACCCACCGCGACTATGCCCAGTCGGTAACCTTCGTGACCGGGCACCTGAAAGACGACAGCATGAACCTTAACTGGAACCAACTCGCGCAGCCGAACCAGACGGTCGTTTTCTATATGGGCCTGAAAGGTCTGCCGGTAATCAGCCGGGAGCTGCGGGCGCATGGGATGCCCCCCGACACGCCAGCGGCACTCGTCCAGCAGGGCACCACGCATCAACAACGCGTCTTTACCGGCAGCATCGCCTCGCTGCCCGAGCTGGTCGAACGCGAACAGCCGAAGCCGCCGACCCTGATCATCGTCGGCGACGTGGTGCAGCTACAGGGCAGGCTGTCCTGGTATGAGGCACCGACGACGTCGGAACAGGGCGCCACCTCGCCGATCACGCCCGGCACTGCGCTGTAGCAGCGGGCGACACACCGGCGGACCACGGCGACCTCGCGCTCAAGGGCGCGGGCGGATGCCGGCCCCGTCTGGCAGTCACTGCGCAGTTCCCGGACAGGCTGTCATCGGAAACCGCCTTGCCTGAACGCGATTCAGCCCGACGGACCACCTCGCTCGCAGATGTTTTCCTCTACCGCAATGACCGCGGCCTCGACGCGTGAATGCACGTCGAGTTTGCGCAGGATTGCCTTCACATGCAGCTTCACCGTGCCGTCCGAGATGCCCAGATTGCGTGCGATCACCTTGTTGCTCTGCCCTTCGGCCAAGTGGCAGAGAATCTCGAGCTCGCGCGGCGTGAGCTCGGCGAGCGCGCGATGGATCGGCGCATCGGCGGCCACCTCACCCTGCACCGCTTTGGCCAGGACGATCGTCAGCTCGGGGGCGACCACGGTCTGACCGCTGACGATATCGTTCAGCGCCCGGATCAGGTCGTCCGGTTCCATGTCCTTGAGCAGATAACCTCGTGCCCCAGTCTGCAGCGCGTTGATCACGTCCGCCTCTTCACGGCTCGTGGTCAACATGACTATCGGCATACCGACCTCGCGGCGCCGCAGCTCGCGCAGGACCTCGAGTCCATTCATGCCAGGCATGCGCATGTCGAGCAGCACGACGTCCGGCTGTTTTTCCTCCACCCACTGGATGCCCTGCTCGCAATCGCCGAGCGCGCCAACCACCTCTATGCCGCGCCGCTCCAGCAATTCGCCAAGTCCCATTCGGAACAGCGCATGATCATCGATCATCAACACCCGCATCAAATGATCCAGCGCTTGTCGAATCCCCGATCGCCGGGTTTCGGTTGATAGTTCAGTTCCACCCGCGTGCCCTCTCCCACCTCGCTCTCGACGCGCAGGGTACCACCGAGCCGACGCGCACGCTCCTCCATGATGGACAGACCGATATGCTCGCCGGGACGCCCTTGCTTGGCCCCGTCGTCGAAGCCGACGCCATCATCCTCCACCAGCAGGCAGTAGGGCCCGCCGCTGCGGCAGCTGAACAGCACACGCACTGTGTGCGCCTTGGCATGTTTGCGAATGTTCGCCAGACACTCCTGGGCCACGCGCAGGATCTGGATCTCCTCCGCGGACGACAGGTCCGGTTCGCGACACGCATTCTGGAACAGCACATGGATACCGGTTTCGCGTCCGAAACGTTCGACGAGCTTCTCCATCGCAGACACCAGCCCGCGCTGATCAATCGGCGCCCGGAAACTGTTGAGCAGTTCGCGCAACTCCGTGTGGGCCTCGTCCAGACCACCGCGGATTCGCTGCGCATCCTTCCTAGCCGCGGCGCTGCCGTTCTCCTGATTCAGCAGGTCCTCCAGCAGGCGCACCTGGAATCGCAGGCTGGCCAGGGTCTGGGCTAGTGAATCGTGCAGCTCGTGTGCCAGCGTGGTCCGTTCTTCCATGATCGACAGGCGGCGTGCCTCGAGGTCCGAACGCTGCTTGGCCACCGCCATGCCGAGATGGTTGCCGATCGTCTGCAGCAATTCTAGGATGTCCTCGCGCCCTGAGATGCCCGGCCGTTTGACAAACACCTGGTAGATGCCGAGGCGTTCACCGTGATAGTCGAGCGGCACCCTGACCCTCTCGATCTCGTCGTCGCCGAACATCACCCGCTTCAGCTCGCGTACACAGTGCCGCGCCGGCACATCGCACAACACGTCGCCCGGAGACAGGGTCTTGCCGCAGGCACAAAGCGCCAGCGGCAGCATCTCGCGCTCGGTCAGCACCTGGTTGTTGAGGTCGATTGATCCAACCGCGCGACGGGTGCCGTCCGGTTGTTCCAGCAGTACGCTACCGGCCAAGCCGTTGACCATTTCCTTGAGCACGCGCAGGAAACGCAGCAGCAGACCTTCGAGGTCCTGCGCCTGGTTGATGCTGGCCGCTACGTCATAGAGGATCTTCAGCGATGCGGTCTTCTGCGCGAGCCGCGTGGTGTGCCGCGACACACGGCTGTCCATATCCTCGTACAGCTCACTCAGCTCCTCATTGAGGCTGTCGAGGTCGGCGACCATTGCGCCCAGGACCCCCGGCTGACTCATCGCGAGGGTCGCACCCGGCTCGCCGGCGCAGACCTGCGCCACCGAGTCCTCGAGCCTGGCCAGCGGCTCGACCAGCCCACCGCGCAGGCGATGCAGGCAGACCGCCAGCGCGACCAGGGCGGCCAACGAGGCGAGTGCCAGCACCCAGCCCAGGGGTCGCGCGTCGCCGATTTCCAGGATCAGTGCCAGCGACATCAGCAGCGTCAGCAACAGGCCGAGCCCGAGTGCTACCAGCGGCACCAGCAGGTGCGCACCGGCCACGATACGCCGGATGCGTTGCCCGACCTCGCCGACCTGTTGTCGATCCGTTGCCTCTGCCATGCGTCCTTCCCGCTGCAGCCACGCCTACGTTAGCAGACCTGCGTCGCGCAGCGCGGCCGACATTGCGTCGCGACGGGCCGCGGCAACCGCCTCACCGAGTGCGGGACCGGTCAAGCCGCGCGCCCGCAGGTCCGTCGCCGACACGGCCCGCGCTGCCGGGAGCGCGACCTGGAGCAGGCGGCGGAGTCGGGATTCGGGCGCCTGTGCCTCGCAAACCGCTACCTGGGCACCGACCTCAGCACCCGCATCGAACGCTCGCCACACGCGGGCTAGCTCGAACAACGCGGCGACATCGCCACGACCGGCGCGACGACACAGGGCGCGGCCGGCCATCACCTGCCGCAGTAATTGAGCCGTTTCGCGTTCGGCGCGGATTGCAGTGAGCAGGCATTCGGCGTCGGCAACCGAATCCACACATGCGAAGAACAGCGCGCTGAGGCGCTGCGCAACCGATCCGCCACCGGCCACGATACGCTTGAGCGCCGCGATCGGCGGACTGTCGGGACCCCCACCGTGCGCGGCGAATTCGCCCATCGCGATCGCGACCTCGGGTATCAGCTCGCGCAGCGCACCACAGCGCTGCAGCACCTCGAAGAATCGCCACGGCTGGTCGGTCTGCACTGCGTCGGCCATCTCGCGCCAAACGCGTTCGCGCTTGAGACCGGCCATGTCGCCGCGCGCGACCATCTCGCACATCAGCCGATGGGTGGCGTGCGCGACATGGAAGCCGTTCGCGCCGAGCTTGGCGGCGAATCGCGCGGTCCTGAGCACACGCACCGGGTCCTCGGCGAACGCCGGCGACACGTGGCGCAGCAGGCCGGCATCGAGGTCTTCACGGCCGCCGAACGGGTCGATCAATGCACCCGCTGCATCGAGCGCCATCGCATTGATGGTGAGGTCGCGCCGACGCAGATCCTCCTCGAGGGTGATGTCCGGCCCGGCGTGGACGACAAACCCACGGTAGCCTTCGCCGCGTTTGACCTCGCGCCGGGCCAAAGCATATTCCTCGCCCGTTTCCGGGTGCAGAAACACCGGGAAGCTCGGGTCCGCGGCGACGAAACCCCGCGCCTGCATCACCGCTGCGTCCGCGCCGACCACGACCCAGTCACGCTCGGTCACCGGCAACCCCAGCAGCCCGTCACGCACCGCACCACCGACCAGATATGTCTTCACCAATGGGCCCTCGTGCCTGCCGCGCAGCCGTATCAGGCCGGCCTGAGTTGCGTCGACAACGTATCCAAGGCCTGCTCGCGCTCGCGCTGCTGCAGCTCCCACATCCCACGATACACGCCGTCTGCGGCGAGCAACTCGCCATGGGTTCCGCGTTCGACGATCCGACCATCGGACATCACGAGGATCTGGTCGGCATCCACCACCGTCGACAGGCGATGCGCAATCACAAGCGTCGTATGATGCGCCGCAACCTCGGCCAGGGTCTCCTGGATCGCCTGCTCGGTGCGGCTGTCGAGCGATGAGGTGGCCTCGTCGAAGATCAGGATCTGCGGGTCCTTGAGGATCGCCCTGGCGATCGCGACACGTTGCTTCTCTCCGCCCGACAGTTTCAGGCCACGCTCGCCGACCACGCTGTCCCAGCGGTCCGGCAGCCCCTCGACGAAGTCCTTGATATGTGCCATCGCCGCGGCACGCTCCACCTCCTCACGGCTGGCCCCAGGCCGCCCGTAGGCGATGTTGTAGAAGATGGTCTCGTTGAACAGCACCGTGTCCTGCGGAACGATGCCAATGGCCGCACGCAGGCTGTGCTGCGTGACCTGGCGCAGATCCTGCCCATCGATCGTTATGCGCCCGGCATTGACGTCATAAAAACGGTAGATCAAGCGGGCCAGGGTCGATTTGCCGGCACCGCTGTGGCCGACCACCGCGACCTTGCGCCCGGCCGGCACCTCGAGGTCCAGGCCATGGAGGATCTGCCGCCGCGACTGATAGCCGAAGTCGACCGCCTCGAAACGGATGCGGCCGCCGGACACCTGGAGGTCGGGTGCATCGGCCCGGTCCGTGATCTCGGGTTCGCGCTCGAGCAGCTTGAAGATCAGGTCCATGTCCGCCAGCGAGTACTTGATCTGGCGGTAGACGATGCCGAGGAAACCGAGCGGTATGAACAGCTGCAGCAAAAAGGCGTTGAGCAATACCAGGTCACCAATACTCATCTCGCCGCTGGCCACCCCGCGCATCGCAAGAAACATCACCAGCGTGACGCCCAACGCGATCACGGCGCCCTGGCCGAGGTTCAGCAGCGACATCGATGTCTGGCTCTTTACGGCCCAGTCTTCCCAGTCCGCGAGCGTCGCGTCATAGCGCTGGAGTTCCATGCGCTCGTTGCCGAAGTACTTCACGGTTTCGTAGTTGATCAGACTATCGAAGGCCTGGCTGTTGGCCTGCGAATCCAGCCGGTTCATATGGTGGCGAAAGTCCATTCGCCACTCGGTGATCGCCAGCGTAACCAGCACGTAGACGACCACCGAGCCGAACATCGCGAGCGCGAACACCGGCGCATAGTCGCGCAGGAGAATGAAGGCGACCAGGCTGAATTCGACCAGGATGGGCAGCACACTGAATGCCATGTAGTTCATGATCTGACTGACCGAGCGGGTGCCGCGCTCGAGGTCGCGACTGACCGCACCGGTCTTGCGATCGAGGTGGAAGCGCAGCGACAGGCGGTGCAGATGTTCGAGCACCCGGGTCGACAAGCGCCGCATCGCGCGATAGCGGACCTTCGCGAACACCACGTCGCGCAGTTCGTTGAACATCGAGGCGCCGAGCTTGAGCAGGCCGTAGGCGAGCAGCAGCGACAGGGGTAGCACCGCGGCGAGCACCGCCGGTTCGTCCCTGACACGTTCGAAATGCTCCACGATGTGCTTGAGCACCACGGGTATCCCGACGTTGGCCACCTTGGACAGCACCAGGCAGCCGAGCGCAAACAGCGCCCGACCTCGAAACTCCCAGAGAAACGGGAGCATGCCTTTCAGGTTGTGCCAATCCCGACGATCCTTGTGGACTTGCGGCTGCGAACCCGAACCATACACCATGATAGAATTCTCTTTTAATTCAGCCAGTTCCCGAATCTACGGGTGTCGGCAGCTTAACAGAGTGCGCACAATGCAAAAGCCTCCAATCAGCGACCCTTTGGGCAGTTGCAGCAGTTCCGAGCCGTTCGCACTGCAGGTGATCGGTGACAGCATGGAGCCGGAATTCCCCGACGAGTGCATCGTCGTGATCGAACCGTCGGATTGGTGTCAGCACGGCATGTATATCATGGCGCTGGTCGAAGGCGTGCGCTGGTTCCGGCAGTACGTGAAGGACGCCAGCGGCGAACGGCTGGTCGCGCTGAATGACATTTATCCGCCGATCGAACTCGACGGGCTCGATTGGAAGGTCGAGGGGATCATCATGCAGCGCAATCTGCGCCGCCGCCAGACGGCGTCCGGACGGCGCGAGGTGAAACACTACAAATACGCCTGAACCACAGCGCGCGTCGGACGGCTCGTCGCCGTCCGCCCGGCGGCCGCTGAGCCCTGTCAAACAACAGCCTGGAGTCGCTCAGCGAGGATTTCGATCAGCAGTGGATGCTCACCGACCAGGTCCGACACGCCAACCTTGAGATCGGGGTTTCTGACCATCGCATCGCGACAGATCTGATCGACGTCACCGCCGGGCCCGGCATGCCGACCGGGCGAGATGAACATCATCGCCAGCACGATCACCGCATGCGCCTGCTTGGCCGCACAGGCATCCAGCAGATCGCCGAGTAACTGGCCATTGAAGTCGTACTCCGGCCCCTGACGTCGCTCCATCACCGCCTGGCTCAAGAGGATCTCTTCGGCCAGTCGGTCGCGCAGCGCCATCGTGACCTGTGCCCTGACCGCCGTCACGTCCGGCAACGGAGAGCCATGGTCGACGACGATGACGCAGTTCGGTTCGGCACCCATACGCGCGCTGCACCGGGCGACCTGGTCGGCCAATATATCGGCCAGGCGCGATTCACCCTGCGGCAACGGCGACAGGACGTCGGCCAGTCGCAGCTCGAAGTCACCGAATTCGCGCGCGAGCAGCCTGGCCTGCTCTGGTACAAATGAAGTCAGCGCCCGGCTCTTGCCGAAGAACAATGGCACCACGACGAACTCGCGCCGGCCCGCCGCGAGCTGCGTGCGCAGGAAACCCGGCAGCACCTGGGCCGGCGCGCCGCCGAGCTCCTCTGGCGGGATCTTGTCCGCGTGCTGCAACGACACCGCGTGGACGGGCTGCCCGCAGGCCTCCGCCAGGCGAGCCGCAATCGCGCGCAGACTGAGGGTCGCCGCGGCGCGCCGCGAGCCGTTGTCTACCAGCAGTATCACCTTCTCGCCCATTGACACTCCAGATCAAGTAGCGGGAGCCCAGCGCCAGAGACGGACTCCGCAGACCAATCCTAGATTGTCCACTATCGGTGCCGGATGCACCAACCCGTCGTGCGCCGTGTTTTTCCGCATGCACTGCATGCTGCGAAAGGGCCCGGCTGCCCGTTAGAATGCACGGACAGCAACGATTCAAGCAGTAACTCAGGAAAACGCATGTCAGACCAGCAACTTTTCAACATGGCAGTCGCGCTGATCGATGCCGCCAACAGCGAGGATCCGAATCAGGAGGAAGCCGAAGGCAAATCCTGGCCGAAAGAACTCCTCTATTCGCATCGCATGGCCGAAATGCTGGAGCGCTACGCACCGGAAGCCGACGACGCACAGCGGCTCGCAATCCGCGCCCAGCACATCCAGCGCTGGAAATCGTCGCGCAGCGACTTCCCGGAAGGTCGCCAGGGCTACCTGAAATGGCGCACCGGACTCTACAAGTTTCACGCGGATACGGCCGGCGCGCTGCTGGCCCAGGCCGGTTACGGTGACGAGGTCATCGACCGGGTCAAAAAGGCGGTCGGCAAGCGAGCGCTCAAGGTCAACCAGGATACCCAGTTGCTCGAGGACGTGACCGACCTGGTGTTCATCGAGCACTACATGCTCGCCTTCGCACAGAAGCATCCCGAGTACGACGAGGCGAAGTGGCTCGACATCGTCCGCAAGACCTGGAAGAAGATGTCCGAGCGTGCCCAGCAATTCGCGCTGAACGGCGGCATCAAGCTGCCGGAGCCGCTGGTCCCGCTGATCGAAAAGGCCGTGACCGGCGACTGACGCCTGCTCAGAGGATCGCGACAAGCTCGATTTCGAAGGTCAGCGCCTTGCCGGCCAACGGGTGATTGGCGTCCAGCGTGACCGTTTCATCGGTAAAGGAGACGACCGTGAAATTATCCACCCGACCATCGTCCGCGCTACCCTGGAGCACCATGCCGGGCTGCAGATCGACGTCCGCCGGCATCAGTCGGCGCGGCACTTCCTGGATCATCGCGTCGTTGACCTCCCCATAGGCCTCGTCCGGCGTCAGCGTCACGGTGCAACGCTCGCCCGGCCCCAGGTCGGCCACCGCCTGCTCGAAGCCGGCAATCAGCTGTCCCTGCCCCATTGCGAACTCGAGCGGCTCACTGCCGCGCGACGAATCGAACTGGCTACCGTCGTCCAGCGTCCCGGTGTAATGCACGCGAACGGTGTCGCCCGCCTGTGGTTTTGGCATGAATCGGCCCTCGTCATTGTGTGAAAAATGGAGGCTGGGCAGACGATGGTTTGACACAACCACCGCAGCGTTCCGCAGGGAGCCATGAACAAGTACCGGCAACACAGTCGGGCGACACCCTAATCAACCACGCCCCCAAACTCAAGCCACCCGAACGGCTCAGGCCGGTGCCGGTAACGGCAACAGTTGCAGCACGAGGCCAAGCGTCACGAACGCACTGGCCGGCAGCAGGATGCCGCGGGGGTCGACCGGCCGGGCCCACAGCCGATAGACGAGGGTTGCCGCGCACAACGCCATCACGAGGCCAACCACACCGGGCCGGACAACGAGCAGGCTGCCGGCGATGGCGACAAGGAACACGCTGGCCAGCCAGCGCGCGGTAGCGACCGTCCGATCGGCACCGAAACGCACCGCGAACGAGAGCTTACCCGCCTCGCGGTCGGTCGCGATCTGCGGCGGCTGGTGCGACAACAGCAGTGCGGCTGCGAGCGCTGCAAAGGCGACCATGCCGGCGAGCATCCCGGCGCGCGGCGGCAGCCCGGCGACCAACCACAGGCAGCCAAAGACACCTGGGCCGTAGCATAGCCCTGTGACCCATTCCCCCAGATGCGTGTAAGACAACGGGCGAGATCCCGCGTTGTAGAGATAACCGAGCACGAGCATCGGGGCCGCGATCCACAGCAGCCACCACTGATGCTGCCACCAGAGTACGGAGAGACCGAGCAGCCCGCCGGCCAACAGGCTCAGTACCCCGTGCCGCACTGCGATTTCCGGCCGCTGGGCATGCACCCGGACCCAGGAATCGAATTTCTCCGCGTCGGCCCCGAGACGCCAGTCGGCCGCATCGTTGAAAAGGTTGATTGCATGCTGCAGCAGCACGACCGCGAACGTCGCCAGCAACAGCCCGATCGGCCGCGGAACCTCGCCATGCGCGAGCAGCGGGACGCCGAGACCCGGCAGCACCGAGACCAGATAGATCGGTGGATTCAACGCGTCCTGCCAGCGTGTTGCAGACCCCTCGCGCAGCGTGTTCAGCGCCGATCCCCCACTGGCGCAGCGGATGGCGGGCGGCGACCGGCGTGGTCACTGCGCCCCGGCCCGCACACGTGTGGCATCAGGTGTGCTCCAGGCTCTTAGTCGCGATCTCGTAGACGTCTTTCGACACCTTCGCGGCGACCACGGACTCGAGCACCGTTCGCATCTTGGCCTGGCGCTCCGGATCGTAGCGCTGCCAGCGCGACAACGCGCGCAGCAGGCGCGCAGCGATCTGAGGATTGGCCGGGTCGAGCGCGAACACCTGCTCCTGCAGGAACACGTAGCCGCTGCCATCGATCGCGTGGAAGCGCAGCGGGTTGCCGTTGGCAAAGCTGCCGATCAGCGCGCGCACCTTGTTCGGATTGCGCAGCGAGAAGCCCGGGTGTCCCATCAGCCGGCGCACCTGATCCAAGGCGTCGACACGACTCGACATCGCCTGAACGGCGAACCACTTGTCCATGACCAGCGGATCGTCCCGCCAACGTCGCTCGAAATCCGCCAGCACTGCTTCGCGCGACGCGTGGTCGCTGTCGGCGAGCAGAGACATGGCCGCCATTACGTCCGTCATATTGTGTTGAGCCGAATACTGCAGACGACACAGTTCGCCGCCGGCCGACCCGGTCGACACCGCGAGGTAGCCGAGCATACGATTGCGCAGACTGCGACGACCAATCGCTTCGGGCGTCGGCTGATAGGGCGCGTCGCTGTCCAGTCGATCGTAGGTCGCGCGCAGCTCGTCCTCGAGCGCATGCCCGACCGCGACGCGTAGCGTCTGGCGCGCCAGGTGCAATGCGTCGACGTCGACCGTGCGCATGAAATCGCCGAGATAGCCCAGCGACGGCAGCGCGAGCACCTCAGCGACCAGTGCCGGCTCGACGTCGTCGCTCGACAACGCGACACGGTAGGCCTCGAGCAATCCGTCGGGGACGCGCATCTCCACCCCTTCGCGGAACTGGCCCGCCATCTCGAGCAAGACCCGGCGGGTCAGCGTCTGCGCCGCATCCCAGCGATTGAAGCCGTCATTGTCGTTCGCCATCAGGAACATCAACTGCTCGTCGCTGTACTCGAACTCGAGCTTCACAGGGGCACTGAATCCACGCAGCAGCGAGGGTACCGGAGGCTCTTCGACACCCTGGAACACGAAGCGCTGGGTCGACTCGGTGAGCTGCAGCGTGTGCTGCGTGGCAGGGTCTGCGTCACCGAGCCGGACTGCCAGATCGCGGCCGTCGCGACCGACCAGGCCGGTCACGACCGGGATCAGGAACGGCGGCTTGCCGGCCTGGCCCGGGGTGTCCGGCACGGACTGCTCGAACTCCAGCATATAGCGCGCCTCCCCCGGGTCGTAGGTCCCTTGGACCTTGACCCGTGGCGTCCCCGCATAGTCGTACCAGTGCTGCATTTGCGAGAGATCCATCAGGGACGCATCGGCCATACAGCGCAGAAAGTCCTCGGTCGTCACCGCCTGCCCGTCGTGACGTGCGAAGTAAAGATCGGTCGCTCGGCGAAAACTCGCCGGGCCGAGCAGATTGGCCTGCATACGCACCACTTCGGCGCCCTTCTCGTAGACTGTCACCGTGTAGAAATTGTTGATCTCTATGTAGCTGGCCGGACGAATCGGATGCGCCATCGGCCCGGCGTCTTCGGCAAACTGATGAGCACGCAGCAGGCGCACGTCCTCGATGCGCTTGACACCGCGTGCGCCCATGTCAGCCGAGAACTCCTGGTCGCGGAACACGGTGAAGCCTTCCTTCAGCGACAGCTGGAACCAGTCGCGGCAGGTAATGCGATTGCCGGTCCAATTATGGAAGTACTCGTGCGCAATCACCCCCTCGATCCCCAGAAAATCCTGGTCTGTCGCCGTGTCCGGCCGCGCCAGCACGAACTTGGCGTTGAAGATGTTGAGCCCCTTGTTCTCCATCGCGCCCATGTTGAAATCGTTGACCGCGACGATGTTGTACACATCGAGATCGTATTCGCGCCCGTACTTTTCCTCGTCCCAGCGCATTGCGTTTGCCAGCGAGCGCAGCGCGTGCTCGCACTTGTCGCTGTTTTCCGGCTCGACATAGACGCGCAGCCGAACCGCACGCCCCGAGGGCGTGGTGTGCCGGTCCTCGACGTAGTGCAGATCCCCGGCCACCAGTGCGAACAGGTAGCACGGTTTGGGTATCGGGTCGTCCCAGACTGCATAGTGGCGGCCATCGGGCAACTCACCAGATTCTCGCGGATTGCCGTTCGACAGCAACACCGGAAAGCTCGTCCTGTCGGCCTCGATTCGCACCGTGAAGCAGGCCATCACGTCCGGGCGATCGATGAACCAGGTGATCTTGCGAAAACCCTCGGGCTCACACTGGGTACAGAACATGCCGGCCGACCGGTACAGCCCCTCGAGCGCCGTATTGTTCTCCGGCGCGATGATCACCTCGCTCTCGAGCACGAACGCCTGCGGCGGATCGCTCAGCGTCAGCGAATCCGCGTCCACCCGGTAGCGCTCGGCGGAGAGTTCGCTGCCGTCGAGTCGCAACCACACCGGCTGCAGACCCACGCCGTCGAGACGCAGATCCCCGCCCTGGCCGTCCGGGTTGTGCCGGATCGCGAGACGCGCAATCACACGTGTGCCCTGCTCGCGCAGGTCGAACCGCAGGTCGACGGCGTCGATCAGGTAAGCCGGAGGTTGGTACTCGGACAGCTTGATGGTGCGGGGTGTGGCCTCTTTCATCGTCTCGAACCCGATAGTTGCTGGCTTAGGGGCCAGATCATAGCCACGCACCGATCGCGCGCCAAACGCGGCCAACCCTGCGCCCACCGGGGGTAACATCGTGCGGTTTCGCCAGCGCGCCCCGATTGATAGGATGCAGAGAAGACCACCGGAGGATATGGCATGCCGGAAATCGTGATCTACAGTACCGGAATGTGCCCCTACTGCGTGCGCGCGAAGATGCTGCTGCAGCGCAAGGGCATGAGCTGGCAGGAGCGGCGTATCGACCTCGACCATGGGCTGGCGAGCGAAATGCTGCGGCGCAGCAAGCGCCGCACCGTGCCGCAGATTTTCATCGACGACCAGCATGTCGGCGGCTATGACGACATGGCGGAACTGGACGTCGCTGGCGAGCTGGACGTCATGCTGGGTCTGACCGGCACCAGCATGCCGGATGACGCGGCCCACACGATCGACGCATCGGAAGACGCCCCGACCTGAGCGTGCGAGACGACAGCCTGTCCGGTGAAAGCGAGACCATGCGCCTCGACAAGTGGCTATGGGCCGCACGCTTCTTCAAGACCCGCTCCCTGGCTGCAGAGGCGGTCGACGGCGGCAAGGTGCATCTGAACGGGCAACGCACCAAGCCCGGAAAGGCCGTGCATCGAGGCAGCCGTCTGCAGATCAGCAAGGACGGCCTGGAATGGGACATCGAGGTGGCGGTGCTGCCGAGGCAGCGCCGGCCGGCGGCGGAGGCGCGCGCCTTCTACAGCGAGGGTGAACCGAGCCGCTTGCGCCGCGAGCAGGCCGCCGCAGCGCGGCGTGCAGCACGCGATGCGGAACCGCTGCAACCCACGTCCAAGCCGAACAAGAAAGACCGACGGTTGATCCATCGCTTCAAACAGGACCACCGGTGAACGGTTCTTCGGCGCAAACGAGAGGGACAGCGCGGGGGACCGTTGGCACCGGCTTCCGCTGCGGCGTTGCCCCGGCGGGGGCTGCAGGTTAGACGGCAATGGACCAGGACGCGTTCCGCCGCACCTACCGTGAGGTCAACGAGGTCTACTGCGCATTCGAGAAGAGCGTGCTGACCAACGCATGCGGCTGCCGCTGCGCAGAACGTTTCTGCATCGCCGAGCGTGAAGGCGTGCA
>CBFCWF010000108.1:0-13808 GCA_965601425.1 uncultured Chromatiaceae bacterium
TCTAGATCCCCACGCCAAGGAGAGGGTGCATGGCAAGGACAGCCGCAGAAAGTATCGCAGCGCTTAACGACGTAAGCTCGATCGAGGAACTCCGACAACTTATTTCTGAAATAGATATAGTCAGCGATGGTTCTCCGACCGTATTCTTTACTGGTACCGATGCTGATGGCTTGCCCCACGGGCATACTGCACAAGGGTTAGCAGAGCAAGCAGACCACCTGCGCGTGATTCAACATACCGAGATCGCACAGTTTTTGGATCTTGATATGAACCCAACGCTGCGAAGGAAACTACAAGAAATAGTGGGGGGCGATCCCTCAGTTTCGGAGTCGAAAGCGTTTCGGTTCCTCAACGGCGACATCGGCCCGGATGGCGAACGCATTCCCAACGGCATCTGGGACGAGGTCTCGGCCCGCTTCGCCCGAGAAACCGTCGGAAAAGTCCGTGTGCTCGCGTCGCTGGACAGGCCGAACGGCGTGTTCGCATTGTCCGAGCTGCCCGCGCTGCTCGACAACGCAAATGTAACCGAGATTGACGGAATCCCGCGGACCGAACTTGCGCATCTGGCGCGCAAGACCGGATATTCGGCCGTTGCCGAGGCCATTGCGCTGAACTCCCAGGTCCAGATGACCCTGAGCGGTCTTTCGGCGGGTGACACGAGCGCACACCTGGCGTTCGATACGGACGACATCGGGCAGGCGCTCAAGGACCCGGTCAAACGCGAGGCCGTGACCGCGCTGCTGAACGACGCCGATCCTCAGGCCCGCGCGGTCGTGCAGTCGGCGGTCGCGACCTTGCTGGAGGGCGCGGAGGTTTCGCGTCTCAATGGTGTCTCGAGGGCACTGAACCGGATGGGCTACGTCGGGGGCGTGCTCAGTTTTCTGCTGGCCTCCGCCGAGGCCTCTGCGGCCCCGTCGGAAGCCGAGGCGGAGGGGATACTCAAGGCCTGGGCAGTCGAGGCACTCGGCGGCGAGGCCGGCGCCATCATCGGTGCGGCCGTCGCGGGTATCGCCGCCGCGGCGGTCGGTGTCGCTTCTGCGCCGGTCTCCGCGGCGCTGGTGCTCGGCGCCTCCATGGTTGGCGGTTTCTTTGGGGCCGCATGGGCCCCGGAGTTTTATCGCGGCCTGGGCGACAAGGACCGGGCCGAGCGGGCCAGGGTCCTCGGGCGGCTGACGGAGCTCTACTTCGGCGAAGGTGCTGTGGGCCCCGCGGATTCGCCCCCGGCCGCCGATGGCAGCTTCCGTTGGATTGATCCGGACATGTCCGCCGACGCGATCTATCAGGCGGCCAAGACGGATCTCGGTTGGCGGTATGCCCTGGCGAAACTCAATCCCTTTGTCGTGACGGATGTCGACTATGCGGCAATCCATGGCGCGAACGGCGAATTGGACCTGTTCGCGGACGGCGCCGGCGAAGGAATGACCGATGAGTACCTGCGTGCCAGATCCGAGGCCCTGCATGCCTACAGCCAGCTGTTCCATGCCGGGAGGGATCTCGATCAGGGTGCATTCGACGGTGCGCATGGCATGCATTTCTTCGACGCCGAACTCCAGGGACCTGCTTCGTCGACGGGGGCCGCGGTGGGGCTCGACGCAGACTCGGAAGGCGTCCAACAGCGACTGTTCGGCAGCGACAGGGGCGATCTGATTCGGGGCGGAACGCAAGCCGATAGGCTGTTCGGCGGCCGCGGGGACGACCATCTCGCCGGCGGCACGGGGGCCGACTACCTGGAAGGTGGCGTAGGATACGACACCTACCTCGCCGGTGCAGGTGACCGCCTCTTCGACGTTGATGGATCGGGTCGGGTACTCTTCGACGACAGCCTCCTGACCGGCGGCACCCGCATCGGCAACAGCACGGTCTACGCCTCGGACGACGGAGCGCTGCGTTACGAAAGGGCCGGCGACGACCTGCAGGTGACGCGCGTTGACGACGGTGCTCGGCTCACGCTTCGCGGCTATGCGCCAGGTGCGTTGGGCATCCTGCTGCAAGAGCCATCGTCAACCTTGACCGGATATCTGAACACGGTGGGCGGCGCCGAATCCGAGTTGCTTCGTGGCCAGATCGATGCTGGCGTTGCGGACAAGGCGTTGCTCAACGCCTGGAATCTGCCGGATCACATCTCCGGACTCGCGGGCCGCGACTGGATCTATGCCTGGGACGACGGCCCGCAGGCGATCGAGAACGGTGTGGTCGTCAACAGCGCGCCCGATACGGATGTGGTGGAGGGCGGTCCGGGCAAGGACTTCATCCACGGTGGAGCCGGCGCCGACCGGCTCTATGCGACGGACATCCAGGATGCCGCGTCGGTCATGGCTGGCACCGGGACACTGGATGCCACAATCACCGGCGGTGAAGCAGGGGATTTCGTCAGCGGCCAGAGTGGCGCGGACACGCTCTATGGCAGCGCCCTGTTGGACGGGCTTTTTGGCGGTGACGGCGATGACCTGATCTACGGCGGTGCCGGGGACGACATCATCGACGGCGACCGGTCCTCGGTGATCAGTCCCTTGTCGTTGGACAGCAGCAGCTACGATTATGACTGGTTTTCGGTCGGGGTCGATGGCGAGCTGCAATTCCATCTGTTCGGATACCGGGCGGGGGAAGGCAGCGATCGTATTTATGCGGGAGACGGCGACGACCTGGTTTGGGGAGGGGCCGCCGACGACTACCTGTACGGTGGTGCCGGGAACGACCGGCTCAGCGGCGACTTTTCCGGTGCTGATGGGGACGGCGGGGCCCTGGTGCCCGGCGTTCATCACGGGCACGACTTCATTTCGGGCGGCGCCGGCGATGACGCGATCAACGGCAACGGCGGCGACGATGTCCTGCTTGGCGGCAGCGGTGACGACGCGCTCGATGGAGACTTCCGGGTGCTGATTGCGGATGACCCGGACTACCTGGGCAGCGACTACCTTGATGGGGGAACGGGACAGGATGTCCTGTCGGGCAACGGCGGTGCGGACTGGTTGCTTGGCGGCGCTGGCGACGACCTGTTGTTCGGTGACATGGCTGGTCTCGCGCCGGTCTTGCACGGCGCCGACGTGCTGTATGGCGGTGACGGTGAAGACCACCTGGTCGGACATGGCGGCAATGACCGCTTGTACGGTGGAAACCAGGCGGACCGGATATATGGCGATGATGTCGATGCGTTCGAGCTGGGCGGTGACGACTGGCTCTACGGTGGCCTCGGCGCCGACGAGCTGTCCGGCGGGCTGGGCGATGACCGGCTGCACGGCGGCGACGATGCGGACCGACTGTGGGGCGATGCAGGCAACGACCAGCTGTCCGGTGGTCGCGGACTGGATTACCTCGCAGGCGGGTCGGGTGCGGATACCTACCGGTTCGCTGCTGGTGACGGCCCGCGAGTCGCGGGTCAGATCGAGACGCTGGTCGACGGGCAAGGCCAGGGCAATGCCATCGCTTTCGCGTCGGACGTGATGGGCCATTCGATACAGCTGGCACTGGCGGGCGACAGTGGGGACCTGGTCCTGTCCTATGGGGAGGGCGACGGGCTCTACATCGTCGGTGGGTTGACCGGTGCGATCAGCGAGTTCGCTTTCGGTGATTCGACCCCGGTCGCTTACCAGGACTTCGTGGTCGCGCACCTCGACAACGCGCGTTTCCTGCAGGGCGGCCCCGGCAACGACCTGGCGTTCGGCAGTGCCGCCGGCGACGTGCTGCAAGGCGATACCGGCGACGACACGCTGATCGGCGGTGCCGGTGCCGATACGCTCGACGGTGGCACCGGGATCAACCGCCTCGTTGGTGGCGAGGGCGCCGACACCTACCTGATCGCCGGCAATGCACAGACCACCGGCCATGTCTTCGCTCAGAACACGATTATCGACAGCGCGGATCGCAGCAGTGTGGTGCGCTTTGGCCCTGGCATCGAGGCAAACGATCTGCGGTTTCAGGACTCGGGTTCGATGATACTGATCAGCTCGTCTTTCAACGTGCTGATGATCAGCAACGGCGCCGGTGGTCAGGTCGTCGACCGCTTCGAATTCGATTCGGGCGCCGTCTATGATTTCAACGGCCTCGCAGGTTTGCTCGGTGCGAGCCCAAACGCGATCGAGGGCAGCGAACTCGCTGACGAACTCCACGGCACGCCGGGCAGGGACGCGCTAAGCGGCGGTGCCGGCGACGACCTGTTATACGGCAGCGCAGGCGGCGACCGGCTCGACGGGGGGGGCGGAGCCGACCGAATGTGGGGTGGCGCCGGTTATGACACCTATCTCGTCGATCAACCGGGCGATCGGGTCATCGAGTCGGCCGATGCAGGATTCGACTGGGTGCTGGCGTCGATCGACTATCGGTTGCCGGACCACGTCGAGGCCCTCCAACTCGGCGGTGCCGCGCCGCTCGCCGGATCAGGCAACGACCAGGCAAACTATATCGCCGGCAATGCCGCGGCGAATCGCCTTTCGGGCGGTCCGGGCAATGATCGTATTCACGGCCGCGGTGGGCTCGACGTGCTGGACGGCGGTGCTGGAGACGATCTGCTGGAAGGCGATTACCGCATCTCCGGCGGGCCCGGCAATGATCGCCTGCTGGCGCGCGCGGGTTCCGGCGATGGCGACCGGCCCGGTTACGAGCTGTCGGGTGGTTCGGGCGACGATGTTTACGAAGTGTGGCAGCCGTATCAGATGTACGAGCTGGGCAGCATCTACGAAGGTGTCGATGAGGGACAGGATACGCTGGTGCTGTATGGCGACGGCTTCTCGGTTTGGCCAGGACTTCCCGCGAACGTCGAGAACCTGCGCTACGAATATTCCGGCGACCTCTGGTACGGGGTGGATTCGCTGATGCTGCGCGGCAATGCGCTGGACAACCGTATCGAGATCGGTCGGGCGAACCCGGGTGCCGCCACGGCGCTGCATGGCTTGGCGGGCGACGATACCCTGATTGGCTCGGCGCAGGACGAATCCGGCAACGACTCACGCGGTCTGTTCGGTGGTGATGGCAACGACCTGCTAAAGGGCCTCGCCGGCAACGACAATCTCTTCGGCGGCCCGGGCGACGATGTCCTCGAGGGAGGGCCCGGCAGTGATCGCCTGCGCGGTGGCATGGGCGCCGATACCTATGTCTTCGCGCGTGGCGACAGTTCGACAGCCGAGGGCATGTCGGTCATCGAGGACGCGGACGGCGGCAGTGTGATCCGTTTCGGGCCCGGCATAGGCGCCCGAGATATCCGCATCGAATACGTCGGCCAGGACATGCACCTAGCCTATACGCTCGACGATGTGTTGATCGTAAGGGACGCGGAACCGGGAGGGCAGATCGCCCGCTACGATTTTGCCTCCGGCGCCGCCTTTTCGCAGGCGCAGATGGACCGGCTGCTCGCCGGCAACGCGGCGCCGGTGACCAATGGACCGCTACCCGCGTTCCGCGTTTTCGAGGGGCGGCCCGAGCAGCTGGGCCTCGCAGACGGACAGTTCAGTGACCCCGACGGTGACCCCCTCCGCTACAGCGCCTCGCTCGAGGGTGCCGGCCAGCTGCCCGGCTGGATCCATCTCGACAGCTTCACCGGGACCTTCAAGATCGATGCCCCCGACGGACATGCAGGCGACTACCTGTTGCGTGTGTCCGCGATCGACCCCCACGGCGAAGCGGTGTCGGCGCCTGTCTCGCTCCAGATACTGGATACGAACTTCATCCAGCACGCTGCGGTGGACGAAGCCGTGAGGGGATCCGTTCGCCCTGACAACCTGTACGGCACCGACGCCGGCGACCGGCTGTACGGCTATGCCGGCGAGGACTGGTTGATCGCCGGCGGCGGCGACGACCGCCTCTACGGCGGCGCGGCAGACGACCTGTTGCTCGGCGGTAGTGGTGCCGACAGCCTGAACGGACAGGCCGGCGGCGACCGGATGGTCGGCGAGGCCGGTGACGACCGCTACTTTGTCGATTCTGTCGCGGATACGCTGGTCGAAGGGCCGGACGGCGGCCTGGACCGTGTTCACGCCGACATCGATTTCGCGCTGGGCGACCATTTCGAGGACCTCGTGCTGCGTGGTGAACAGGATCTGGTCGGCACCGGTAACGCTGCCGCGAACCGGCTGTTCGGTAATGCCGGCGACAATGCATTGCACGGCATGTCGGGCGACGACAGGCTCATGGGCCGTGCCGGCAATGATCGGCTGTTCGGCGGCGACGGTGACGATCTCCTCAATGGCCAGACCGGCGACGATCGGATGGTCGGTGGCGCGGGCGACGATCGCTATTTCGTGGATTCCGCCGGCGACGAGGTGCTCGAAGAACAGGGCGCGGGCTTCGACCGGGTGTTTAGCGACATCGACTTCGCGTTGTCCGACAACCTCGAGTGCCTGACCCTGCGCGGTCCGCTGGCACTGGCGGGCATCGGTAATGCCGAGGCGAACCGCCTGTACGGCAATCCGGCGGACAACGCGCTGCATGGCGGAGGGGGCGACGACCGCCTCTATGGCCGTGACGGGCGCGACCATCTGAGCGGCGATGCGGGCAATGATGTGCTCGCAGGCGGTCACGGCAATGATCATCTGGCGGGCGGCCTGGGGAGCGACAGACTGTTCGGCCATGCCGGCGACGACACGCTGGCCGGCGGTGCAGGCGATGACCTACTCGACGGCGGCCTCGGCAGCGATGAGTACCGCTTCGGCACCGGAGACGGCAGCGATCGTATCCGCAACGCGGTCGACGCGCACGCGCCCGGTGACGTCGACAGACTGGTCTTCACGGACGGCGTGGATGCGCAGGACATCTGGTTTTCGCGGGCCGGCAACGATCTGCTTGCCCAGCTGGTCAGGAGCGAGGATCAGGTGCGCGTCCGCGGCTGGTTCAGCGACCCGTCTGCACGCATCGATCATATGAGCACCACCGCGGGTGAGCACATCGCCGCCGATCAGTTGGACCGGCTGGTCCATGCCCTTGCCGCATTCAACGTCGAGAACGCCGCGCGCCTCGAGCTATCGCCGAAGGAGCAGGCCGACTACGCGGGCATCGTCGCAGCGCATTGGCAGCCCGCGACGGCCGCGGTCGCATGAGCCGGACTCGGTCCATGCGTCGTACCCTCAGTCAGGCGGCCGCCCGGGGAAGATCTGCAGGCGGCCATCGGCCGCGTGTTCGGGTCGATTACGCATATGGTCTGCGGTCGACATGAAGGCCTGCTCGAGCTGCGAGCGCAGGTGCTCCGTGATCGGCATGTCCTGCAATGCCTTGCGCATACAATGCATCCATTGGTCGCGCTCTTGGCTGCCGATCGAAAACGGCAGGTGACGTCGGCGCAGCATTGGGTGGCCGTATTTTTGCACGTAGAGGTCCGGCCCGCCGAGCCAGCCCGACAGGAAAAGGAACAGCTTCTCGCGTGATGCACGCAGGCTCTTCGCATGCAGTTCGCGCACCTTGCTGGCCGTGCTGTCGGTATCCATGTAGTCGTAGAAGCGGTCGACGAGTTCACGCACGCCCGACTCGCCACCGATCAATTCATAGGGCGTCTGCTCGTTCATTTCGGTATTTCCTGTTGCGCGGGACCCGATCGATATCCCAGCGCGGGATGGCCCAGGCCCAGAAGGTATCGGGGTGTTCGATGTTGCGCGGTGGCGATGACTGCCCCAGGTGTCGCCAGGCTGCACGCAGGGCCGGCATCGGGCTTGCCGGATCGACCGGGTGCGCACTGTCGCGCTTGCTGAGCTTGCGACCGTCAGGCCCAAAGACCAGGGGTATATGGCCGTAGCGCGGCACCGCAAAACCCAGCAGTTGCTGCAGCCGGATCTGCCGCGGCGTGGACCATAGCAGGTCCGCACCACGCACGACGTCGCTGATCCGCTGGGCCTGATCGTCAACCACGACCGCCAGCTGATACGCGGTGAACCCGTCGATGCGTCGGACGATGAAGTCCCCGACATCGGCGTGGAGATCCTGCGCGATGTCGCCCAGGATGCGATCCGTGAACCGGATCTCCGGGCCGTCGACCTTGACGCGCCAGGCGGCCGGCTGGTCTGCGGGCGGCGCGATGCGGCGACAGGTGCCGGGGTAGACGGGGCCTTCGCTACCGTGCCGCCCCGTCGCGGCGACACGTTTGCGACTGCAGCTGCAGCGGTAGGCCGCGTCGCGTTCGATCAACCGCTGCAGGGCATCGTCGTAAAGGGCCTTACGGCGGCTCTGGGACACCGGGGGTTCGTCGCAGATCATTCCGAAGGCCCGCAGTGTCTCGAGGATTTCCCGATCGGCAGCGGGCTTGCAGCGTGTCTCGTCCACGTCCTCGAGACGGACGAGCCATTGTCCCGACTGTCTGCGCGCATCGGCGAAGCTCGCGACCGCGGCGACCAATGAACCAAAATGCAAAGGCCCGGTAGGCGAGGGCGCAAAACGCCCTCGGTAGCGGGCGGGCGGCGTCACCGCGCCAGACCTTCCGGCTCAGCTCTGCAGGCGCTCGAGCTCCTCCTGACGGGTTTTGCAATCGATGCACAGGTCGGCAGTGGGCCGGGCCTCGAGGCGCCTGATGCCAATCTCGACCCCGCAAGATTCGCAGTAACCATAATCGTGCTCGTCGATCTTCTTCAGCGTCTTGTTGATCTTGCTGAGCAGTTTGCCTTCACGCTCGCGGGTGCGCAGCTCCAGACCCATGTCCGACTCCTGCGTGGCCCTGTCGTTCGGATCGGGGCAGTGCACGGAGTCGACCTTCATGTGTCCGACGGTGCGATCCACCTCTTCCATCAGTTCCCTACGCCAGGCGTTGAGGATGCTGCGGAAATGCTCCTCTTGATCGGGGCTCATGTAGGCCTCGCCCTGTTTGACCTGGTAGGGCGGAAACCCATAATGGTTGGCCGGTTGGTCGAGTTCGTGGCTCATGTCGATGGACTCAGAGACTAAAGGCACAAATTAACATTCACCTAGATTAAGGGCAATTTCCCGATGGATTTGGTTAAGCTCCCGGGTTTTGTTGACAGGGGTCAAGCGTGGCGAATTTCGACGCATTGATATTCGATGTGGACGGCACTTTGGCGGACACGGAACGTGACGGCCACCGGATCGCGTTCAATCGCGCATTCCGAGAGGCTGGTCTGGACTGGGAATGGTCTGCTGAACTCTATCGCAGTCTGTTGGGCGTGACCGGAGGCAAGGAGCGCATACGCCACTATCTGGACCAGCACAACCGCACGTTCGATAGACCGGCCGATCTGGCCGGTTTCGTCGCCGATCTGCATCGACGCAAGACCCGGCACTACAGCGCGATGATGGAACAGGGCACGATCCCGCTGCGACCGGGTGTCGAGCGGCTGTTGCGCGAGGCCCGCGATGCGGGTGTCCGGCTCGCGGTCGCGACGACGACGACGCCGGAGAATGTCAGTGCGTTGGTGCGCAGTACGCTCCCAGACGGTGCAATGGACTGGTTCGAGGTGATCGGTGCGGGCGATATCGTGCCGCGCAAGAAGCCCGCGCCGGACATCTACGAATGGGTGCTGCGCGAGCTGCAACTGACAGGCGGCAACGTGATCGCATTCGAGGACTCCGCTCACGGTCTGCGCGCCGCCCGGGATGCAGGCATCGACAGGGTCGTCGTTACCGTCAATGGTTACACGGCCGCCCAGGACTTCTCGGCCGCCTCGGTCGTGCTCGACACCCTCGGTGAGGTTGGCGCACCGGCACAGGGCATGGCCGGTCCCGCGCCGACGAACGGACGGGTCGATTTGTCCTTCCTCGCCAAGTTGCCTGGCGGCAGCACGGACTGATGCAGATCGCCCGCCGTCTGCAGGACATCGCCCCGTTCCGGGTCATGGAGATCCTCGCGCGAGCGCGCGCACTCGAAACGGCTGGCAGGGACGTCGTGCACATGGAGATTGGCGAGCCGGATTTCGTTTCGCCTCCGCCGGTGATAGATGCGGCGATTCGCGCGCAGCGCGCCGGTCGAACCCACTACACGCCTGCCGCGGGGCTGCCGGCGCTGCGCGCGGCGGTCGCCGATTATTACCAGTCGCAGCTCGGGGTCTCGGTGGACCCGGCCCGGGTGCTGATCACGCCCGGTGCATCGGGGGCATTGCAGCTCGTTTTGGGTGTATTGGTGAATCCGGGCGATCGCGTGCTGGTCACGGACCCCGGCTATCCGTGCAACCGGCACATGGTGAGTCTGTTCGGCGGGCGACCGGTCGGCCTGCCCGTGGTCGCAGAGAGCGGGTACGCGGTGACGGCGCAGGCGCTGGCCGGCGCGATGCAGCAGGAGATCAGGGCGTTGATGGTGGCTTCGCCGGCCAACCCGACCGGGAACCTGATCGGCCTGGGGGCCCTTCAGGACCTGAGTACGCAGCTGGGCGGTATGCCGGGGGCGATGCTGATCTGCGACGAGATCTACCAGGGGCTGCAGTACGGTGTCGCGCCACGAACTGCGCTCGAACTGGACGCGGACAACCTGGTGGTGATCAACAGCTTTTCGAAGTTTTTCGGCATGACGGGCTGGCGACTCGGCTGGGTAGTCGCCCCGGAGCCAATGATCGAGCCGATGGAACGCCTGGCGCAAAATATCTTTCTTGCGCCCCCGACGCCTTCTCAATACGCGGCGCTGGCGGCCTTCAGCGCGCGCAATCTGGCGATACTCGAGCAGCGGCGTAGCGCGTTCGAGGAACGCCGGGATTATCTCTATGAAGCGGTCAGCGGCCTCGGTTTCGGCCTGGGCGAGAAACCTGAGGGCGCGTTTTATCTCTATGCCGATGCGGCACGCTTCACCGACGACAGCATGGGCTTCTGTCGCGAATTGCTCGAGGTTGCCGGTGTCGCGATCACGCCTGGTCTCGACTTCGGTGCCTACCTGGCCGACCGACATGTCCGGTTTGCCTATACGTCTGGGCTGGAGCGTCTTGTGGCCGGTGTCGCGCGGCTGGAAGGCTTTTTGCGTGCCGGCGGTTGAACGATGTTCGCCGGCGGGCCGCTCACGGCACGGGTCAGTCCGCGCGCAGGTCGTCGACCCAGAGCCGGGTGGCGGCGGCGACGGCGGCCGGCATCGCGGCAAATTGCAGGACTGGTATGAGCATCAGTGCCGTGACGCCGGCCCCGAATGCGAGCGATTTGATCCGCTTGCGCCTCAGAAGTCCGCGCTGTGCCTTCGGTCTCAGACCGTGGTTGCCCATCGGATAATCGGCGTACTCGATCGCCAGGAACCAGAAACCGAACAGGACCCAGGCGACGGTCACAAAGATGTTGAGCCCCGGCACGAGGAACAGAACCAGCAGGGGTAGCGCGCGCGTCACGAAGTACCCGATTTTTCCGAGTTCGCCGGCCAGCGCCGGCCCGATGGCCCCAAGCAGGGATTCGTCTGACTCGGCTGGACGTGTGCCGGTCAACTTTTCCTCGACCCGTGCCGCTAGCATGCCGTTGAAGGGGGCCCCGATCAGGTTGGCCAGCAGCGTGAATCCATAGAATACAGCCAGGGCGTAGGCTACCGCGAACAGCAGCCAGAGCAACCAGCGCAGGAACTCCAACCAGGCCTGCGACGGCAGCCAACGGTCCATGAAATCGTCGAAGTGGACGCCCGCGACATAGGCGACCCCGGCAAACACGAGGAAATTGAGCAGCAGTGGGACCAGGACATAGCGGCGCAGGCCGGGGCGCATCATCAGCCGCAGGCCCTTGAACGGCAGCAAGAAACCGTCGATGGCGTTCAACATGAGGGGTGTGTTACTTGGAAAGCCGGCATTGTACGCCGAGAAATTAGTCACGACACGGCACGCCGCCTATTGTGCGACCTGTCAGGATTGTTTACAAACTGCCGTTACAGTGGTCGGGACGGGAAGCTTTTTTGCCGCACATTCAGTACACTTGCGGCCCCATCGTGCGCGGCGCCCTGAAGCCATCGGCACACCGCGACTGTGGACATAGAGGATTTTTATCGTGAATTCCCTTAACTCAATGCTTTCTGCGTCTTTGCTGGCTGCCCTTTCCGGCGTGCTGGCGCTGGGCGGATGCGCGACGCAGCCGGACGACCGTGCCGAGTTGCCGGCCGCCAGTGGCGATGCGCAGTATTCGACGCGCTACCGGATCGCGCCCGGTGACAACGTGCAAATCTTCGTCTGGCGCAACCCGGAGGTCAGCACCTCGGTCCCGGTGCGTCCGGACGGACTGCTGTCGGCCCCGTTGTTGGAAGAGGTGCCCGCGGCCGGCAAGACACCGGCCGAGCTCGCACGTGATCTCGAAGCGGAATTGTCCACCTACCTTCGCGACCCGCTGGTGACCGTGATCGTGAACCAGTTCGGCGGCACCTTCAGGGAACAGATCCGCGTCGTCGGTGAGGCCGCGCAACCCAAGTCCATGCTTTACAGCGACTCGATGACCCTGCTTGACGTGATGATCCAGGCGGGCGGGCTCACGCAATACGCCAACGGCAATCAGGCGACGCTGGTCCGCATCGAGGAGGGTGAACAACGCGAATACCGTGTGCGCATCGACGATCTGCTGCGCGACGGCGACATTTCTGCGAATGTCGATATGCGCCCAGGTGACGTGATCATCGTCCCGGAAGCCTGGTTCTAGAGTAAGGGGTCGGTTCTACCGGGGGTCAGGTCAAGGATATGCACGATATTGTCGTAATGCTACTGCGCTATGCCCGCGGCACCTGGCGGTTCCGCTGGTGGATGCTGGGCATTGCCTGGGCGGTCAGCGTGGTCGGCTGGTCGATCGTCGCGAAGATGCCGGATGAGTACCAGTCGTCCGCACGCGTCTACGTGGACACCACTTCGGTACTACGTCCGCTGCTCAAGGGGATCGCCATCGACATGGGTGACAGTGAGCAGAAGATCTTCCTGATGACCCGTACGTTGCTGAGCCGGCCAAACCTTGAGAAGGTCATGCGCATGACCGATCTGGACCTGCAGGCCACCACGGATGCGGAGAAGGACCAGATCGTCGCGGACCTGCGCAAAGGTATCCGGTTCTCCGGTACGTCGCGCGAGAATCTGTACACGATTTCATATACTGCCGAATCCGCGGAAGTCGCGAAACTGGTCGTCAAATCGCTGTTGACGATCTTTATGGAAAGTAATCTCGGTGAGGCACGGAAAGACCAGGATTCCGCGGCCCAGTTCCTCGAACAGCAGAATGGGGAATACGAAACCCGGATGCGTGAACTCGAGAACGAACTGACGCGTTTCGAGCAGCGAAACCTGGATTTTCTTCCCGATGGCTCAGCTGGTTACTACAGTCGGATCCGCGAGGGAAAACAGCAGATACAAGCGGTCAGGCTCGAGTTGTCCGTGCTCGAGGAGCGCCTGCAAACCCTCGTCAGACAGGTCGAGGGTGAAGTGCCCACTTTCGGTCTCGGGCCTGCGCCGGAGCAGGAGGTCGCCGCTGGGACGGGCGAGATCGACATGCGTATCCAGGCCCTACAGCTGCGCCTGGACGAACTGCAGCTCATGTACACCGACCGGCATCCTGATATCGTTCAATCCCGCCAGGCTCTCGCAGATCTCAGAGCTCAGCGCGAGCGGATCATCCAGGAGGCGCGTCAGAATGCGGCCCAAGGCGGCGGCTCGGCCGGTTACAGCCTTGACCAGAATCCGGTTTACCAACAGATGCGGCTTTCAATCGCGACCCTCGAGGCCGACGTCGCAGCCAAGCGGCGCCTCCTGGCCGAGTACGAAGCACAGGTCGCGGAGCTCGAAGGCTCTGTCGACAAGGTCCTGGCGCTCGAGGCCGAACGCCGTGACCTGCAAAGCGAGTACGAGATCGTCAAGAAGAACCACGAGGTGCTCGAGATCCGGCTGGAATCTGCCAAGCTCGGTCGCAAGGCGGACAGCACCTCGGACAATGTGCGTTTCCGCGTCGTCGATCCGCCACGCGCA
>CBFCWF010000109.1:0-13748 GCA_965601425.1 uncultured Chromatiaceae bacterium
AACATGGACCTGGTGACCCCAGACCTTCCAGGCGTCAGCGGGTCGACCCTGAACGCCTGGGCACAGCTGGCCGACTCCGTGGCCCCGTGGGTGGACATGTCCCAGCATTTTCTCAAGGAAGTCGCCGAGGGACACCTGCCGGGCGGTATCGAGATGCCGGGTGTCGGGGCGGCTCAGGAACAGTTTCTGCGTGCCCTGTCGGTCCCGGGACTCGGTTACACGCGCGAGCAACAGGAGAGCCTGCAGCGCCTGGCGCGCCATCTGCTGACTTACCACGACGCGTTCCGTGCCTATAAGCTGGCGTTCGCAAAGACTGCGCTCTCGACGCTTGATGCGGTGCAGAAACGACTGCAGGCGATGCACGCGGAAGGCCACAAGATCGATTCACTGCGCGGCCTGTACGACATGTGGGTCGATGCCAGCGAGGAGGTGTACGCTGAGTTTGCGATGAGCGACGAGTATCAGGTGGTCTACGGTGACCTCGTCAACACGCTGATGCAGGTGCGCAAGGACATGAACGAGCTGGGTGAGCACCAGTATCAGCTGATGAATATCCCGACCCGCTCGGAGATCGACACGATGCAGCGCCGCCAGCAGGAGAACCGGCGTGAAAACCGGCAGCTCAAACATGAGCTTGCCTCGCTGCGCTCGAAACTCGAGGGCCTCGGCGGAGGTGCGGCAGGCGCCGGTGCCCGGACGCGTCGCAGCGACGCGCCGGCACGGGAGAGCCTGCCGGTCGACGAAGGCGAGGACGATCTCACCGAAATCAAGGGCATCGGCCCCAAGATGATGGAGAAGCTCTATGCGGAGGGCATCAAGAATTTTACCCAGCTGGCCAAAATGAATGCGACGTTCGCAGAGCAGCTGGACGAGACGCTCAAGACGCAGGGGCGGATTATGCGTGACGACTGGATTGGCCAGGCGAAGAAACTGCGCGGTTAAGGCACAGGAGGATTGACAGAAAATGATACCGTTCAAAATGCGTCCCGACGAGATCCTCAACGAGGCTCGCGGATTCAACGAAAAACTGGCCAAGGGCGTCGGCAACCTGATGGACGTCGGCGATATCCCCAGCGGGGTCACGCCGAAAGAGCCCGTGTATAAGGAAGACAAGCTGGTGCTGTATCGCTTCAAGGGCGAGAAGCCGGCGACCAACAAGATCCCGTTGCTGATCGTTTATGCGTTGGTGAACCGGCCCTATATGACAGACCTGCAAGAGAACCGCTCCACCATCCAGGGGTTGCTGGCCGCGGGCCAGGACGTCTACCTGATCGACTGGGGCTATCCTGATGCGGCCGATCGTTATCTGACCCTCGACGACTACATCAACGGCTATCTCGATCGTTGCATCGATGTGATCTGTGCCCGGCACGGGATCGATCAGCTCAACCTGCTGGGGATCTGCCAGGGCGGCTCTTTCAGTCTGTGCTACGCGGCGACGCATCCGGAAAAGGTCAAAAATCTGGTGACGATGGTGACCCCGGTGGACTTCAAGACGCCGGACAATATGCTGAGTCACTGGGTGCAGAACATCGACGTCGACCTGCTGGTCGACACGCAGGGCAACATCCCCGGCGAAATGCTGAACTGGACCTTTCTGAACCTCAAGCCTTACCAGCTGATGGCTCAGAAATACCTGGGCGTGGTTGACCTGATGGACGATCCCAAGGCGTTGAAGAATTTCATGCGCATGGAGAAATGGATCTTTGACAGCCCGGATCAGGCCGGTGAAACCTTCCGCCAGTTCGCGAAGGACTTCTTTCAGCAGAACAAGCTGATGAAGGGCGAAGTGCAGATCGGGGAATACACGGTCAACCTGCGAAACGTGAAGATGCCGGTACTCAATGTGTACGCGGAGCAGGATCACCTGGTGCCGCCCGATGCCTCACGTGCGATGAAGAAGGCGGTCGGCAGCAGGGACTATACGGAACTTGCGTTTCCCGGCGGACACATTGGTATCTATGTGAGCGGCAAGTCGCAAAAGACGATCCCGCCCGCGATCGGTGAATGGCTGAACGCGCGTTAGTCAAAGCGACCTGAGTCGTGCCTCCGATCGGTCTGCCACCGCGTGGTGGCAGGCCTTTTTCGATCGCCAGGTCGGGCGGCCTGCCGGCACCCCGGGTAGCGCTACCGGGCTTGGTCGTGGGGCTTCTTTCCTTTGAGTTCTCCAGCGTGGCGCAGGGCCTGCCGAGACCCTACCGATGATGGGCGACCGGATAGCCTCAACGGCCCTCGCATGATTGCGCCTGTCTATGATGAGGTGGCTGGATTAACTATGAGAATTTCCGGCGGTCCGCTCTTAGTCTTTGTTCTCAATATATGGACTGAATTATCGAGAGTAGTCTTGTCATGACAGAGCGGATCGAAGCAGCTGGCCTGCAAGTTGCCGGAAAGCTGTTCACATTCCTGATGGAAAGGGCCATCCCTGGCACCGGCTTGGACCCCGCAGTCTTCTGGGAGGGGTTCGCGCACATCGTCAACGATCTCGCCCCGGTCAATCGGGCCTTGCTCGAAAAGCGGGAAAGCCTCCAGACGCAGATCGACGAGTGGTGCAGGGCGCACCGCGGAAAGCCCCTGGATATGCCGTCTTACAAGGGTTTCCTGACCGAGATCGGCTATCTTGTGCCGGAGGGTGGGCCTTTTAGCATCACCACTGACAACGTGGACGACGAGATTGCGCAGATTGCCGGGCCCCAGCTCGTGGTGCCGGTGAACAATGCGCGCTACGCGCTCAACGCGGCCAATGCCCGCTGGGGGAGTCTTTACGATGCCCTGTACGGCACCGACGCCATCCCTGACGAGGGTGAGCTGCAGAAGGGTCTGAAGTTCAATCCGAAGCGCGGCGCAGCGGTGGTGGCGCGGGTTTGCGAGTTCCTCGACGAAGTGATGCCGTTGACCGATGGCTCGCATAGCGACGTCACCGAGTACTCGCTGGCCAGGTTCAACGACCATCGTGGTCTGGCCGCGACCTTGTCCGACGGCCAGACCACCGGCCTGGTCAATCCGGCCGAGTTCGTCGGCTACCGCGAGGAGGGGGGGACTCTCAGCAGCGTGCTGCTATGCAACCATGGTCTGCATGTCGACATCTTGATCGGCCGCGATCACCCGGTTGCCCAGCTGCATCCTGCCGGTATCAAGGATGTCCAGGTCGAGGCCGCGATCACGACGATCATGGACTGCGAGGACTCGGTCGCTGCGGTAGACACCGACGACAAGGTTCAGGTTTACAGTAACTGGCTCGGGCTGATGCGCGGCGACCTCAGCGAGACCTTCTACAAACAGGGCAAACCGGTCGAACGTAAGCTCCACCCGGATCGCGATTACACGTCCTCTCGCGGCGGATCGCTCTCGCTGCCGGGGCGCAGCCTGATGCTCGTCCGCAACGTGGGTCACCTGATGACCAACAGCGCGATACTCGACCAGGCCGGCCAGGAGATCCCCGAGGGCATCCTCGACGCGATGGTCACGGGCCTGATCGCGATGCACGATTTGAAAGGGGACGGCGCATTCCGCAACTCGCGCAGCGGCAGCGTCTATATCGTTAAACCGAAAATGCACGGTCCCGAGGAGGTCGCGTTCACCAGTACGTTGTTCGGTCGCGTCGAGCAAGTGCTGGGGCTCGCGCCGAACACCCTGAAGATCGGGATCATGGACGAGGAACGTCGCACTACGGTCAACCTGATGGAGTGTATTCGCGCCGCGAGCGAACGGGTGATTTTCATCAACACCGGCTTTCTCGACCGTACCGGTGACGAGATCCACACCAGCATGGAACTGGGCCCGGTCCTGCCGAAGGCCGAGATCAAGGAACAGCCCTGGATCGCCGCATATGAAGACTGGAACGTCGACGTCGGTCTTGCCTGCGGCCTGGCGGGCCGTGCGCAGATCGGTAAGGGGATGTGGGCCATCCCCGACCAGATGGCGGAGATGCTGCGAACCAAGATTGCACATCCGCAGGCGGGCGCGAGTTGCGCCTGGGTGCCTTCGCCGACTGCCGCGGTGCTGCACGCGACCCACTATCATCGCGTCGATGTCGCACAACGACAGGCGGAACTGATGACACGCGAGCGTGCCAGGCTCGATGACATCCTGACGCCGCCGTTGCTGGCCGATACGTCGAGCCTCGATGCCGGGCAGATTCAGCGTGAGCTCGACAACAACGCCCAGGGCATCCTCGGCTATGTCGTACGCTGGATCGATCAAGGAGTCGGCTGCTCCAAGGTCCCGGACATTCACAACGTCGGGCTCATGGAAGATCGCGCGACGTTGCGGATTTCGAGTCAGCACATTGCGAACTGGCTGCACCACGCGGTTTGTGACGAGACCCAGGTCGTCGACACCTTCAAGCGCATGGCATTGGTGGTCGACGAACAGAATGCAGCCGATCCGGCTTACCGTCCGATGGCGCCCGACTACGACGGCGTCGCGTTTCAGGCGGCACTCGAGCTCGTATTGAAGGGGCGTGAGCAGCCGAGCGGTTACACCGAGCCAGTGTTGCATGCACGGAGGGCCGAACTGAAGGCACAAGGCTGAAGCGAGCGCACACCGGCATGGCGCGCCTCAGCCACTGTTTTGCATTCAGGCACGACGACGAGGGGTGCGGTTATCTCGAAGTCTATCTTCGCGGCAACGCACTGTTGCGCATGGCGGCGACCAACAAGGGGACAGCCTTCACCGCGCGGGAACGTCTTGAGCTCGGGCTGGAAGGCATGCTGCCGCCGCCAGTGTGCACGCTCGAGCAGCAGGTTGCCCGCCTCTACAGGGGTTTCTGCCGCCAGCCAGACGACACGAGTACAGTACCTGCGGGCCACGCAGGAACGGTCTGAGGTGCGTTTCGATGCGATGTTGCAACAGCATCTCGGCATCGGCTTCGCCGCGATCCTGGGGCGTTGTCTTCGTATCAGCGACGCGATGATCGTCCAATCGGCGTTCGCATTGGCCGATTACACCGCACGCCATTGCCAGTCGGGGAATCAGATATTTCCCCCGGTCAGTGAGTTGCGTGCGGTCAGTGTCGAGGCGGCGAGCCGGGGGCTTGCGGTTGCTTTGCGGGACGGGTCGGCGACACCTGGCGATCTGGTCGCGGAGGGTCGATCGGCCCTGCTGGGCCTTGTGAAATCACGTACGTGGCAACCGGGTTACATCCGCTACCGTTTCGTGGGGCACAACGCATGAGGCGCGTGCGTCCATTTGACTGCGCCGCGGCCGGATCGGCCGCCAGGATAGGCTTTATCAATGTTTTGCATTGAAACCGTATTGTGCGTCGCACAAATTTGAGCGGTATCATTCTAAGATATTGTAAAAAAAGAAAAAAGTGTTTCACCTTCGCCGTGTGCGCGGATAGGTGATCGTACGTGCGCCCGGATTGATTGAATGCCTCTACCGGGGTTACTTTGAATGAATTGTTGCAATGCAACATACGCAGCCGGCAGTGGTCGCAACCGCGCCATCGGATCCGGTGCCAACTCGACACAACAAAACGGCATAGACGGGAGAGTGAGACATGACCCGAGAAGAACAGATCAAGGCCCTGGAAAAAGACTGGGCGGAGAATCCACGCTGGCTTGACGTGACGCGCGGGTACGGCGCGGCCGACGTTGTGCGCCTGCGCGGCTCTCTCCAGCCCGAGCATACCGTGGCCAAGCGCGGTGCGGAAAAACTCTGGCAACTGGTGCGCGGAGATGCGAAGAAAGGCTACGTGAACTGCATGGGCGCGCTGACCGGTGGCCAGGCCGTGCAGCAGGCGAAGGCCGGCATCGAGGCCATCTACCTCTCGGGTTGGCAGGTCGCCGCCGATGGCAATACCTCCGAAACCATGTATCCGGACCAATCGCTGTATGCGTATGACTCGGTGCCGGCCATGGTGCGGCGCATCAATAATGCGTTCAAACGGTCCGACGAGATCCAGTGGTCGCGAGGTGTCGGGCCCGACGACGAAGGTTACATCGACTACTTCCTGCCGATCGTTGCGGATGCCGAGGCGGGCTTCGGTGGCGTGCTGAACGCGTTCGAATTGATGAAGAACATGATCGCCAATGGCGCCTCTGGTGTGCACTTCGAAGACCAGCTGGCGGCCGTTAAGAAATGCGGCCATATGGGCGGGAAGGTGCTGGTGCCGACGCAGGAGGCCGTCGAGAAGCTGATTGCCGCGCGCCTAGCGGCGGACGTGATGGGCGTGCCGACGCTGGTCCTCGCGCGCACCGACTCGGAGGCAGCCAATCTTCTGACCAACGATTTCGACCCCAACGACAAGCCGTTTTTGACCGGCGAGCGCACCGCCGAAGGCTTCTATCGCGTAAAGAATGGCCTGGAGCAGGCCATCAGTCGTGGTCTGGCCTATGCGCCTTACGCGGATCTGGTCTGGTGTGAGACGGGTACGCCGGACCTCGGTTTCGCCCGCGAGTTCGCCGAGGCGGTGTTGGCGGAGAACCCCAACAAGCTCCTGGCCTACAATTGCTCGCCGTCGTTCAACTGGAAAAAGAACCTGGATGACGCGACCATCGCGAAGTTCCAGGACGAGTTGGCGGCGATGGGCTATAAATATCAGTTCATCACGCTCGCCGGCATCCACAACATGTGGTTCAACATGTTCGATCTCGCCTACGACTATGCGCGTGGCGAGGGCATGAAGCACTATGTGGAGAAGGTCCAGGAGCCGGAATTTGCGGCACGCGACAAGGGCTACACCTTCGTCTCGCACCAGCAGGAGGTTGGTGCCGGCTACTTTGACGACGTCACCACGACCATCCAGGGTGGTGCCTCCTCGGTGACCGCGCTGACCGGATCGACCGAAGAAGAGCAGTTCGGCTGAGCGCGGCCTCGGGGTCCCTGCCGGCGGGGACCCCGCGTGCCTTTGCGCAGCGCAGACCGTGTGGATTGCAGTGTCGAAGTCGACGATCGGATCGGAAAAGCAGGGGGGTAGCGACCTCCGTGATGGCCCCGGGCCGCCGCAGGCGGCATCATTGGGTGTCCAAGCCGCAGATCGTTATCGCATGACCGAGCTGAATGCACGCCGCATTGCGCAGACCATCCTCGATGGTTTCAACCGGCATTACCGGATCTTCTTGGAGATTACCGCTGCGGCGCGCGAGCGTTTCGAATCCTGCGATTGGCAATCGCAGCGTCAGGCCGCCAGCGACCGGATCAATCTCTACACCCAGCGCGTCACCGAAGCGACCGAGCGCCTGACCAGCGAATTCGGCCTGCGCGACGATGTCGACGAGGAGCTATGGCGCGAGGTCAAACTGCGCTACATCGGTCTGCTGTACGAACACAAGCAGCCGGAGCTGGCCGAGACCTTCTACAATTCGGTTTTCACCTGGATTTTCCACCGCCGCTACTACAAGAACGACAACATCTTCGTGCGGCCAGGACTCTCCGCCGAGTATCTCGACGACGACGACCCGGTCTATGACAGCTACTATCCGACCAGCGAGGGCCTGACCGATACGGTGAGGGGAATCCTGGACGCGTTCCCGAGCAGCCTGCCGTTCGAGAATCTGCGCCGTGACGTAAGGCGCCTGGTGCGCCATGTCAAGATGACGCGGATGCCGGAGCTAGAACTGCGGCGACATTTTCATTTGCAGGTGCTGCGCGCGCCCTTTTACCGCAACAAGGCGGCCTACATCGTCGGCCGGGCGGTCAACGGCCCGGACGTTATCCCTTTCGTGATCCCGGTCCTGAACAACGAAAGGGGCGGTGTCTACGTCGACACCTTGCTGATGGACGGCGACGACATCGCGAACCTATTCAGCTTCGCGCGCGCTTACTTCATGGTCGAGACCAACACACCGGCCGCGGTCGTCAATTTTATCAAGCGCATGCTGCCGACCAAGACCAAGGCGGACCTTTACACCGCGATTGGTCTGCAAAAGCAGGGGAAGACCGAATTCTATCGTGGCTTCCTGCACCATCTGGCGCATTCGACGGATCAACTTGAGATCGCACCCGGGGTCAAGGGCATGGTGATGACGGTGTTCACGATGCCGTCCTATCCCTATGTGTTCAAGGTCATCAACGATCAGTTCCCGCCACCGAAGGAGGTGGACCGGGAGACCGTGAAGCGCAAGTACCAGATCGTCAAGATGCACGACAGGGTCGGGCGCATGGCCGACACGCTCGAATATTCGCACGCCGCGTTTCCGATCAGCCGCATCACCGACGAGCTGATGACAGAGTTGAAGACAAAGTGCGCGAAAAGCCTCGAGATCGAGGGCGACCGAGTGAATGTCCGGCACCTGTACATCGAGCGACGACTGGACCCGCTAAACCTGTACTTCCAGAATGCGACCGAGCAGCAGAAAGAAAATGCGATCATCGGCTTCGGCAATGCGGTGAAGGAGATGGCGGCAGCCAATATCTTTGCCGGTGATCTGCTATACAAGAACTTCGGTGTCACCCGGCATGGACGCGTCATATTCTACGATTATGACGAGATCGAGTTCATGACCGACATGAATTTCCGGCATATTCCCGAGCCGCGCACGCCCGAGGACGAAATGTCGGCTGAACCCTGGTACTCGGTGGCGCCCAATGACGTGTTTCCGGAGGAGTTCGCCAGTTTCCTGCTAATCGATCCACAGTTGCGCAAACCCTTTATGCAACATCATCGGGATTTGCTCGATGCCGAACACTGGAAGAGTATTCAGCAGGACATCCGCAACGGGTGCCAGCGCGACGTATTCCCCTATTCGGTGACCAAACGTTTTCGTTTCATCTACGGCGAGGAATGACGGACGACCATGACATTCAAGACGGCGGACCTGTGCGACGAGCATGCGTCAAGCATCCAGATATGCGAACCCGGTTTCTCAAGTTTCGGTGCCCGAGCCCGCTTTTCTGGTCAGATCTCGACAATCAAATGTTTCGAAGACAATTCGACGGTCAGGGAGGCCGTGGCCGAAGCCGGGAATGGCCGTGTGCTCGTGGTCGATGCGGGAGGGTCCCGGCGCTGCGCAATGCTCGGCGATCTGTTGGCCGCAAAGGCAGTGGACAACGGCTGGTCGGGCGTATTGATGTATGGCCTGATTCGCGACTCGGCCGAAATTGCGCAGATGGACCTTGGCGTCATGGCATTGGGCACGCACCCGCTGAAGAGCGTCAAGAAGGGCGTGGGCGAGCGCGACGTCGTGGTTCGGTTTGCCGGCGTCCGATTCGTCCCGGGCGAGTACCTCTATGCGGACGAGGACGGGATCGTCTGCAGCGCGGCGGCCTTGTTGTGAGGAGGCCGGCGGCAGGGGCAGAATCCCGCCGGCTGGTAGCGTCCGCATCGATGCGATGCCATGGCCGTTCCATCGTGTGGGCGGTAGCGTCGGAAGCGGCCCGCTGCAGATCAAACCAAACCGGGGGTGCAGAGTGATGAACAAGGCTGATGTCATGGACGAGGGTCCGATTTCTGCGCGGGTCGTGCACCGCTCGGTGCTGCTCGATGCGCCGCGTCAGCATCCGGTAATCAAGTTGATGTTGAACCTGGCCCCGCAGGGCCGGTCTTTCGTAGCCGGTGCCGACATCGCGTTTACATCGCCAGGGGCCGGCGGCGACGCCACGGGTGCACTGCGTCGTTACACGATTGAGTCGGTCGGAGAGGTCCCGTTCGAGGATTCTATCGACGTCACCCTCTACGTCCGTGATCACGAACATGCCGATGGCGTCGGCGTCGCGCACTATCTCAGCGGCTTGTCGCAGGGTGACGAGGTCGCGCTATACGGCCCCTTTCCCTATCCCTTCTATCCACCGATGGGGTCGCGCAGCAACATGGTCCTGATCGGTGCGGGCTGCGGCATGGTCCCTTTCCGCTGGCTGGCCCACAAGGTCCAGGCGCGACGGCTCGATTGGATGGGCAAGGTGCTGATGCTGGAGGGGGACGAGACCGGGGTGGAGCATCTCTATCTGAACGACCCGGTTGCCAACCAGGATCAATACTTCGACAGCGCCACGTTCCGCTCCTTCGAGGCCTTGAAGACGCGTTACTCGGCGCAGCCCGGTGACAGTGGCGAGAGCGCCGAGGCCAACAGAGACGCATTATGGCGTCTGCTCGGGCAGGGCAGCGTGTTCGTCTATCTGGCCGGCTATCGCTCGGTCGCCGAAGCGATGGATCGCTCCATGGCTGAGCATCTGCGTCTGGCCGGTCGCTGGCAGGAGGCCAAGTCCGCACTGGTTCGAGATGGCCACTGGCTGGAATTTCTTTATGACTGAGGGAAAGAGTCGTTCGGTCTACTTCGTGTCGGAGAGCACCGGCATTACCGCCGAGGCCTACGGGCACAGCCTGCTCTCGCAGTTCGGGGATGCGCGTTTCATCACCCGATATACGCCGTTCATCAACACGCGCGAGAAGGCGCAGGCTTTGGTCAACGAACTGGCCCACCGGGCGGAGTCCGAGGGCAGGAAACCGATCGTTTTCGCGACCATGGTCGACGAGGAGATCAATGCCGTACTCAAGCACGGTGAATGCTATTACTTCGAGCTGTTCGACCGCTTTCTGCCCGATCTCGCGGAGGCCACGGGTCTTGAACCGACGCGCAAGTCCGGCGTGAGTCATGGTCTGGTGAATGCCGAAAACTACGAGGCGCGCATCGAGACGATCAATTACGCGCTGAACAACGACGATGGTATCCGGCTGAACAAGTTCGATCAGGCCGATATCATCCTGATCGGCGTTTCACGCTCGGGCAAGACCCCGACCTGCCTTTATCTGGCCCTGCATTTCGGGATGCGCGCGGCAAACTATCCGATCACCGAGGAAGACTTCGAAAGGGGCGACCTCCCGCAGGAATTGCTCGCACACAAAGAGAAGATCTTTGCGCTGACCATCGACCCGGAGCGCCTCGCGGCGATTCGCGAGCTGCGTCGGCCGAACAGTGAATATGCCACGATGCGCCGCTGCTTCAAGGAGGTGCAGATGGCGCAGGACATGTTTCACCGCTATGGCATGACCGTGCTGGACTCAACGACGCATTCGATAGAAGAGCTCGCGTCACTGATCAAAAAGAGCCTGTAACGAGGCAGAGGGTTACCAATGAGCGAATACATCCTGTGGCTGCATGAGGTCGAGATGACCGATGTCGACCGCGTCGGGGGCAAGAACGCCTCTCTGGGCGAAATGCTGCGCAATCTGACAGCAGACGGCAGCGTGAAGGTGCCGGGTGGCTTTGCCACGACCGCGCACGCGTACCGGGAGTTCCTCGCGCACGAGGGGCTTGCCGACCGGATCAACCAGACGCTGGGTGCGCTGAACGTAGACGACGTTGGCCAACTTACCGCGACCGGTCGGCAGATCCGCGATTGGGTGATGCAGACACCCTTTCCGACGGCGCTCGACCAGGCCATCGAAGAAGCCTACACGACGCTCGAAAGAGAATACGGGACCGAAGTGACTTGGGCGGTGCGTTCGTCGGCGACCGCCGAGGACCTGCCCGATGCTTCCTTCGCCGGACAGCAGGAAACGATACTCAATGTCGCCGGCCTCGATGAGATAAAGCGGCGCATACGCGAGGTTTTCGCCTCGTTGTTCAATGACCGCGCGATTTCCTACCGCGTGCACCAGGGCTTCGATCATGCCCAGGTCGCGTTGTCGGCCGGGATACAGAAGATGATCCGTTCCGACATCGGCGCGAGTGGTGTGGTGTTCACGCTGGATACCGAGAGCGGCTTCCGTGACGCGGTGTTCGTCACCGCGAGTTACGGACTCGGCGAAATGGTCGTGCAGGGCGCGGTCAATCCCGACGAGTTCTATGTGCACAAGCCGACACTGGCCGCCCGCCGGCCCGCGATATTGCGCCGCAACGTCGGCAGCAAAGCGATCAAGATGATCTATGCGGAGGGCGGCAGCGACCCAGTGGCCACCGTGCCCGTGGACGATGCCGAGCGCGGCCTGTTCTGCCTGACCGACGAACAGGTCGAGGAACTGGCCCGCCAGGCGATGAGCATCGAGGCGCACTATGGCCGCCCGATGGACGTCGAGTGGGCCCTCGACGGTGTCGACGGTCAGATCTACGTGGTGCAGGCGCGCCCCGAGACGGTGCAGAGTCGCAGCGGCAATGTGATCGAGCGCTACGAAATGAACGACAGGTCGGCGGTGTTGGTCGAGGGCCGCTCAATCGGCGCCCGGATCGGCGCCGGAAAGGCTCGCGTCGTCACCAGCCTGGACGATATGGACAAGATCGCAGAGGGCGACGTGCTGATAACCGACATGACCGACCCGGATTGGGAACCGATCATGAAACGTGCGGCGGCGATCGTCACGAATCGTGGTGGCCGCACCTGTCATGCGGCGATCATCGCACGCGAGCTCGGCGTGCCAGCGGTGGTGGGCTGTGGTGATGCGACCGAACGCGTCACCGAAGGCGTGCCGGTGACCGTCTCGTGCGCCGAGGGAGACGCCGGTTACGTCTATGATGGCGAGCTCGATTTCGAGCTCAAGCGCATAGAGCTCGACAGCATGCCCGAGGTCCCGATCAAGGTGATGATGAACGTCGGCAACCCCGAGCGCGCGTTCAGCTTTGCCCAGATTCCGAACGCCGGCGTCGGTCTGGCGCGCCTGGAGTTCATCATCAATAACATGGTCGGCATACATCCGCAGGCCCTGCTACAGCTCGATCGGGTGCCGGCCGAGATGCGCGCAGACATCGAAACGCGCATCGCGGCCTATGGCGACCCGCGGGAATACTTCATCAAGCGGGTGGTAGAGGGAATCGCGAGCATCGTTGCCGCGTTCTCTCCCCAGCCCGTAATCCTTCGGATGTCGGATTTCAAATCGAACGAGTATGCGAACCTGATCGCCGGCACGCTCTACGAGCCAGAAGAGGAGAACCCGATGATCGGGTTCCGCGGTGCTTCACGCTACCTGGCGCCGAGCTTCCGTGCCTGCTTCGATCTGGAGTGCGAGGCGATTCGACGCGTGCGTGACGACATGGGACTGAAGAACCTCGAAATCATGATTCCGTTCGTCCGCACGTTGCAGGAGGCCGAGGGCGTGACGCGGCTGCTCGCCGAGAACGGCCTGAAGCGCGGCGAAGACGGGTTGCGCGTGATCATGATGTGCGAGCTGCCGTCGAACGCCGTCTTGGCCGCGGAGTTTCTCGAGTATTTCGACGGTTTTTCGATCGGCTCGAACGATATGACGCAGCTGACGCTCGGTTTGGACCGTGATTCCGGCCTGGTCGCGCATAGCTTCGACGAACGCAATCCCGCGGTGCTCAAGATGCTCGACATGGCCATCACCGCGTGTCGCGAGCAGGGCAAGTATTGCGGCATCTGCGGCCAGGGTCCCTCTGACCACCCCGACCTCGCCAGGTGGCTGCTCGAACGTGGCATCGACAGCATCTCGCTGAACCCGGACACGGTCATCGATACGTGGCTTTTCCTGGCCGGGCAGACCCAGGACTGAACGCGACGTGCGCTGCGGTCGACGGACGTCCCTGGCGGCCTGCTTGCGGCCCGCATGCCGTTTCTTTCGAACGGCGCCTTCCCGTTCTCAATGTCAACAGTTTTGAAAATTCAATAATAAAAAGCGGCCTCCCTGGTCGCTTTCTCTGAGATCACCGCTAAAATTGTCGACAATATTCGGGTCGGTCGAGCGTTTCTCGCATCGGTATTACCGCCTGACGACAGCTTGCTGCCCGTGCGCCGTGCCGGGTGCGTCACTGATCGGAGAAAGGGGGGGAAATGAGCAAATACCAAGCGCTTTACCAGCGTTCGTTGCAGGATCCGGCCGGATTCTGGGGCGAAGCCGCCGCAGGACTGGTCTGGGA
>CBFCWF010000110.1:0-13540 GCA_965601425.1 uncultured Chromatiaceae bacterium
ATTGGCGGACAGTTACCGCGAATTGCTGCAGACCGGCGACGGGCTCCGCGCCGAACAGCGGCGCCGCATGGAAAGCCGGCTCAGTGAGCTCGAGGACTCGGCGCAGGCATTCGAGGAACTGCAGCGCCGCGACGACAGTCCTGATTTCAGCGTTTGCGAGGCATTCGATGCGTGGAACGCTTACCGCCCGCGGCGCGTACTGGGGCCCGAGGCCGAGCATCGGGACCTGCGGCTCGCCCAACTCGACGCGCTGCTGGAGGGCAATGCCCTCGTCACGACGCAGGACAATTTCATCACCTCACGCGGCGAAGACGACCAGACCTCGCAGAGACGATTCACGCAGGGTGTCGACCGCATCTACGTTCACGCCTGGATCAATGCGCCGCGCAGCGAGGCGGTGCGGCTGATCATCAAACGCGGGGAGGACGTAGAACCTGTCTGGGAGGCAAAGCGGGTGCAGCGCAATCCGCTGCGTGGCAAGCGCCAGGGCTACCATCTCTGGACCTACAAGGGCGCCAACAGCGAAGGTCTGCACGAACTGCGGCTGTACAATGCGAACGGCACGCTGATCTGTCGTCGCGAATTCGAGGTCGTGTCCGGCGGACGCCGGTGACCGCGCGCGGCCAGCCGGCGACGGCCGCGACGGCGCCCGTAAATGCCGCCGGCGCGGGCCGCTCGCGGATCGGCAACCTCGACGTGACGGGATGCCGTACCGGGTCGGCCAAGAGACGGAACGATGCGCTTCATACACGCCGCTGATCTGCACATCGACAGCCCTTTGCGCGGCCTCGACCGCTACGAGGGGGCGCCGGTGGAGCGCCTGCGTACCGCGACCCGCAGCGCGTTCGAGCGCTTGGTGGACCGGGCGCTCGCCGAGCCGGTCGATTTCGTGCTGCTCGCGGGCGACCTCTACGACCGTGACTGGCAGGACTTTCACACCGGGCTTTTCTTCCGCGAACAGGTGGTTCGCCTGGACAGGGCCGGGATCCCGGTGTTCATCGTGCAGGGCAACCACGACGCCCAGGGCGTGATCTCGCGCGAGCTGGTGCTGCCGTCCAATGCGACGGTCCTGCCCAGCCGGCACGCAGCGACAGTGCGACTCGAGGCGCTGTCGGTCGCGATTCACGGGCGCAGTTTCCCGGATCGTGCGGTGGACGAAGACCTCGTGCCCTCTTATCCGGAGCCGCTGCCCGGCTACTTCAATATCGGCCTGTTGCACACGAGCCTCGGCGGCCGCCCGGGCCACGACAGGTATGCGCCGACGGACGTCGCGACCCTGTCCGCGAAGGGCTATGACTACTGGGCCCTCGGTCATGTGCACCGGCGCGAGCTGGTGTGCGAGGCGCCGCGCATCGTGTTCCCAGGGAACCTGCAGGGTCGGCACGCCAACGAGACCGGACCCAAGGGCTGCGAGCTGGTCAGCGTCGTGTCGGGGCGTATCGACGCAGAGTTCGTCGCACTCGACGTGGTCCGCTGGAACCAGTTGGCGATCGATCTTGCCGGCGTCGATGAGCTCACCGCCCTCGGCCCGCGGTTTCGCGCCGCGCTCGCACCGCTGCTCAGCGGCGCCGCCGACCGCCTGCATGCGCTGCGGGTGCGATTGACCGGCACCACCGCGTTGCATGCGGCAGAGGCCGCCCGCCCCGGGACGCTGGATGCGGCCGTGCGGGCCGCCGCCCAGGACGTGGCCGAGGCCGAGTTGTGGATCGAACAGGTCCGCCTCGATCTGCATACGCCGTTGGATCGCACACAGGCCGCGCAGCGCCAGGATGCCGTCGGTGAGCTGATCCGCCTGGCGGACCGCATCGGCGCGGACCCGTCCGCGCTGCGGACCCTGGTCGATTCGGAGCTCGGGGCGCTGTTGAAGGCGCTGCCACCCGAGGTCGCGGTCGATGCGATCCCGCAACTGACGGAGCCCGGGGAACTGCTGGGTCTGTTGCGTGACGCGGAGGCGACCGTACTGGCGCGCCTGGCCGCGACGGGTGACGTGACCGGATGAGGTTGCTCAGGCTCTCATTGCATGCGTTCGGTCCCTTCACCGAGCAGGAGATCGTGTTCGATGATGGGCGGCGCGGGGGTGGGGCCGACCTGCACCTGATCTACGGGCCGAACGAGGCGGGCAAGTCGTCGGCGCTGCGGGCGATGACGGACCTGCGTTTCGGTATCCCGCTGCGCAGCGCCGACGGCTTCCTGCACCCGGCGAAAGACCTGCGCGTCGCCGGCGTATTCGCCGATGCGGACGCCGGCATGGTCGGCCTGCTGCGTCGCAAGGGACGCAAGTCCACACTGATGCTGTTCGATCCGCGCGACCCGGTACTGCGCGCCGGTGCGGAGGCGGGACCCGGGCACGAGCGCGCGCTCACCGGTGGCCTGACCCGCGAAGAGTTCGAGGCGATGTTCGGGCTCAACCACGCCCGGCTGCGTGAGGGGGGCGATCGGCTGGTCAAGGGTGAGGGCGAGCTCGGCGCGGCGCTGTTTGAAGCGAGCGCCGGGACGCAGGGCATTGCCGCGATCCTGACGTCGCTGGACGAGGATGCGAAGGCCCTGTTCAGCCCGCGCAGCAGGAATGCGGTGATCAACGAGGCGCGGCGAGCGCTGGATGAGCATCGCAGGGCATGGAAGGCGGCGCAGACCCGTCCCGCAGAGTGGCAGCAGGCCAATCGTGCCCACCAGCAGGCGCGTGCTGCGCTGGCCGACATCCGACGGGCGCTGGAGATCGAACGGCGCCGTGAAAACGAGCTGACCGAACTGCGTACCGTGGGGCCGTTGCTGCGTGATCACGATCGGGCCCTGATCGAGGCGCGGGCACTGGACGATGCGCCAGACCTGCCGGAAAACGCGCGCGAAGAACGATTACGTGCCGAGCAGGCGCTGGCCCGTGCACAGCAGGACATCGGGGCCGCGCGACAGGCGCTGACCGAGCGGGATGCGGCGCTCGATGCGTTACGGATCGAGACGCCGTTGCTCGAGCATGCGGCGGCCATCGACCGGCTGGCCGGGGCGGTCGAGGCGGCGCAACGAAGTCGCATCGAGGTGCGCCAGCAGCGGGCCGCGATCGAGCAGCTGACCGAGACCCTGCATGGCGTTGCCGCGCGTATCGATCCCGATCGCCTTCCGCCGGAGATCCTCGCGGCATTGCCGTCCGACGCGGAACTGGCCGCGATCGATCGGCACCTGGCCGCGATACCGGTGCTCACGGACCGGCTGACCGGGTACCGCGAGCGTAGCGAGGCGTTGCAGCGTGCAACGGCGCAGGAGAAAGAGGCCGCGCTACCTGTGCCGGATGCCGCCGCCCGGCGGCGCGTGGAGGACGCCCTGGCACTGGCGCAGGGCCTGGGGGATCCCGAGCGACAACAGGCAGAACTGGACCGCGAGGCATCGGCGCTGGCGATCGAGCTGGAACAGGCCTTGTCCGATCTCGCGGTCGACTCGGTCGCCGCGTTGCGCCGGTCCCGACCGCTGCTCGATGCGCAGATCGATGCGGCCGCGGCCCGCTTCGATGCGATGCAGGCGGCGATGCGCGAGTTCGATGGTGAGGCCGATCGGACCGAAGCCGAGCGCATGCAGCTGACAGCGAGGCGGCGCGAGCTGGCCGCGGCCGGCGAGGTCGTCACTGCCGAGACGCTCGAGCGTGCGCGCCAGCGCCGCGATCAGGGCTGGGCATTGGTTCGCCGCGCCTACGTGGAACGCAGCGACGACCCGGCCGAGCTAGGGCGCTCGTTCGACCCCGGGCGGTCTCTCGCGGACGCGTTCGAGATCGCGCAGCAAGCGGCGGACCGGCGCGCCGACCTGTTGCGCGCAGACGCTGCCCGGGCCGCGAGCTTCGAGGAGTGTGACGCGCGGCTCGCGGTGACGGTGGCGCGGCGGCAGGCGCTCGACGAGCGGCGCGCCGACCTGGTCGCCGCGCGCCAGCAGGTGCTCGAGGAATGGAACGCGCTGCAAACGGCGGCCGGGCTGCCTGCGCTGGACCCGCCGGGGTTGCGCGAATGGCAGGATCGGCGCGCCACGGCGTTGGACCTGGCCGGCAGGCGCGATCGCCTGAACGCGGAACGTGCGCGTCTGGCGACCGCCCGGGCCGGTGCGGCCGACGGGTTGGCCACGGCCCTGCGTTCGGTCGGTGAGGCGACGGCGTCCCCGGATCTCGCGTCGCTGATCGGTCAGGCGGCCCGCTGGGCGCGGCGGGCGACGTCACTGCAGGGGAGGCGCGAGGAGCGGGCCGCGATGCAGCGCGCGCGCCGCGAGGAAAACCGGCGTTTGGAGCGGAATATCCGTGATGCGCAGGCGGAACTGCAGCGTCATCACGATGGCGTCGGCGCATGGCTCGACCGGCTCTCGCTGGCCCCGGATACCCCGGCCCCGGTGGTGAAGGCCCGTCTCGACGAGTTGGACGGCCTGGCCCGTCGCGCCGCCGAACTCAGTCAGGCGACGTTGCACCTGGCCCAGCAGCAGGGGGTGCTCGACGATTTTCAGGAGCAGGCCCGGGTCCTTGCCCGGCTGCTCGACGAACCGGCACCGGCGTCGCCCGACGACTTTGCCGAACGCCTGCGGCGCAGACTCAGGAGCACGCTCGAGAACGAGCAAAGACGGCTCAGCCTGGTCCGGGAACGCGCGCGCGTCGCGGATGCACTGGGACAGGCGTGCGCCGAACGGGAACGCCAGTCCGCGGTGCTGGCCGGGCTTTGCGCGGCCGCAGGCGTCGGAAGCGCCGATCAACTGGCGGGCTGCGAGGAACGCGCAGCCCGCAAACGTGAGCTGCGGGCCACCCTGGCCGCACAGCGTGAACAGCTGACGCGTGCCTCGACGCGCCCGGAGGCCGAATTGCGTGAGCGACTGGACGGCCGCGACACGATAGGTCTAGACAGCGAGCGCGGGGCCTGTCGCGATGCGATCGAGCGTCTCGAAGGGGAGCAGACCGCGGCGGGCCGGGCGGAGGAGGCGGCACGACGCGCCCTGGAGGCGATCGATGCCTCGGATGCGGCGGCCCGTGCCCGGGAGGCGATGGAATCGGCGGCGGCCAGGTATCGGTCGGCGATCCGGCCCTGGGCCCGGTTGAGGCTCGCCCATGCTTTGCTCGCGCAGTCCCTGCAGCGCTTCCGCGAGCGCGCACAGGCCCCGATGATTGCCGCCGCATCGCGTTACTTTGCGCTCATGACCGATGGCCGCTATCCGCGGCTGCTGGTCAACGACGCCGACGACCGGCCGCTGCTGCTCGCCGAGCGAACGGACGCGGTCTGTGTCGGCGTGGATGCGATGAGCGAGGGGACCGCGGATCAGCTGTACCTGGCCCTACGCCTCGCCGCGCTCGAGCTGCGGCGCGACTCGCACCCCCAGATGCCACTGGTCCTGGACGATGTCCTGGTGACTTCGGACGACCAACGTGCCGGCAACGTCCTGCGCGCATTGTCACAGTTTGCGGATGGCGGGCAGGTGGTGCTGTTCACGCACCACCGTCACGTGCTGGACCTGGCGCGCCGTGTGCTCGGTGAGGGCCGGTACACTGAACACCAGCTGTAGCGCGGCGGTCGGACCGGCCGCACGGGCCTGGCGTGTCGCCGCGTTCCGCTCAGCGCGACATCGCATGAACGATCGAGTGTATCGAGATGCCCTCGTTTGCTGCATAGGTGCCGGATGCGCCGTTGAGCCGTGGCATGCCGAGCCTGCCACCCTTGTGGTGCAGAGCGATCACCTCCCAGAGTCGCGAATCGAAGACCGGGCTCCCCGAACTGCCGCCCTTGGTCGGTGCGTGGTAGTGCACGCGGCATACCCCGGGAATCTGTGGTCGCCCGTCGGGCGGCCCTTCGTGATCGAGCAGCTGATTGTCCTGGAACGAGAAGGCGAGATCGTCACCGCCCGGGTGCCCGATGATATAGACGCTCGCGTTACCTTCGAGTGCCGGCAGTGATCGCGCGATCGGCAGCGGGGCGATGTCGGGCGGGTGCCCCGCGAGCCGCAGCAGGCTCACGTCGTGATGCTCCGGCGGGGAACTCCACAGGATCTCCTCGACCGCATGGTGCGCGGTCGGCGCCACCGCCTCGAACACGATCTCCGCCGCTTCGGGTCGGATGCCCGGGCTCGCGCCGTGCGCGTTGACGACGTGAAAATTCGTCAGCAGCAGCGCGCCGAGTCCCGGGTCGAGCCCGAGGTCCGCGGCGTGCACCAGGAACCCGGTCCCGATGCGGCCGCCGAGCTTCTGCCGGACCGCCGCGACCGCCAGCGCGCGATCCAGCCCGGTCTTCCACCAGCGGTAGGTCTCCGGGCCTTTGTCCCCGAGCACGGCCTCGAGCTGGGACCTGTCCGGCGCGGACTGTTCGCGCAGGCCCTGCAGCTCGTCGGCCCCGATACTCAGCTCGCCACCGGGCAGCTCGATCAGCCGCGCCCTGAGCATGTCGACCAGCTCGCGTCCCCACGCATCGTCGGCCTCCAGATCCCAGATCTCGGTGAACTGGCGCAGCGTGCTCGCGATATGAAACGCCCGGGTATCGGGCGACGCCACGAATGCCTGGACCTCGCGCTCGACCGCGTGCCAGTCACCCAGACCGAGCGAGGCCTCCGCGAGCGTGGGCAGATACCAATCATCCCGTGCCTGCGGTGGTATGTCGTGCAGCCGGCGAACCACCTGTCGGGCGAGTTCCCGAGGATGCAAATCCGGGGCGACCCGAAGCCCGAGGGCGCGCGCCCGGCTGAGTAGCGCAACCAGGTTCACACCATGCCAGGTGTTGCCCGGATCCTGCTCATAGGGCCGCCGATAGGTCTTTATCGCCTGCTTCAACGCATGCCGGGCGCCGACACTGGTCTTGTCGCCTGCATCGTAGAAGATCTGCTTATAGGCACGGCCCAGCAGGCCGGTCGCTTCTGCCGTTTCGGGGTGGGCCCTGGGCAGCCGGCGGAGCAGAGAGCGCAGCAAATCGATCGCGACGCTGGCCATGCCGGCGTCGACCAGGTACTGCGCATACAGCCGGCGATTGGTCGCGTCGCGCGGATCATGGCGGCTGACCGCCTCGGCCAGCCGCCCCATCAATTCATATTCGCGGACGTCGCGCAACTGCGCGACCAGCCGCTTGGCTACCGCGAGTTCCCGGTCGCTGCACAAGCCACGCAGGTCGCGCAGTGCGCCTGCCGCCTGTTCGCGCAGCGCATCGAGCGCCTGTTCATCATCGCGCCTGTACGGTTCCGTCATCGGCCGGGCATCTCACGCAGCGACCGGGTGGGATCGGTTGGGTGCTGGCCGGCGATCGCCTGACGCGATGCGGCGTCGCCGTGCACCGCGATCGGCAGCAGCCGGCACGCCGCTGACTCATTCACGATCCGGTGAGCGAGGCTGACATGAGGCATCGGTGGAGCTGCTGTAGGCCGCGTCGAACCGTATGCATCCGCAGGACTAGTCGTCATACGCCGGGTCGAGGCCCCAGTCCGGCACCTTCGCAACATAGCCGGTTTCGCCGAAATCCAACGGTGGGACGGCCTCGAAGCCCGGCAGGCCGACCTCGCTGCGTAACGCATTGAGGCGGTTCAACCACCCCTTCAGAAAAACGCTGAGGCGCGGTCTGCGCTCGGCCAAGCGCCGGTAGTAGGCCTCGCGCCCATCACAATACGCGATGATCGTGTCGGCCAGGTCGCATCCGGCGGCCGCCCGCTCCGTCTGCGGGCCGAAAGCGCCGTCCACGTCGCAGTCGAGCGCGGCTTGCAACAGGCGCACCGCGCGGCCTGGCCCCATGTTGACCGCGGTATCGAACTGCACGAGATCGAGTTGGCGCTGCAGGATGTCGCAGCGCGGCGGCACCCAATAGCCGGTTGCGTAAATGGTTTCGACCTCGGCGTCTTCTATCGACCGAACGTGGCGCGATGCCAGGCCCTGACGAGCACGCCAGTCGTCGTAGGTCTTCTGCGTTACGCCCTTGTTGGTGCGACCGCCGGGGTCGTCCGGGTGGTCCACATAGCCGCCCTCCCAGCGCATGACGAAGGGGAGGGACTGTTCGAAGGCTGGGCTCATCAGCGCATCCTCTGTTGTCGGCCGGTGGCCGATGCGGCGTCACCGCGGTTTGACGGCGGGTACTTCCCGACGGGCGATCCACGTACCGCAAGCGGCCGCCCGGCAACACCCTGACCCATGAGATTTTCCGGTCCATGCCTTGACCGCCACTGCGGAGAGTCTAATTTAGGTTTAGTGCAATTCCTATGTTGCGTCGGCCGAGCCCACCCCGTGCCACGCCGAAAGCCCGGAGGTTGGAACTTGGAAACAAGACTCGCTGCGTCACCCCGCGATTACGTCAGCGGCCTCGACCTGCCGGTAGCGGGCCCGACGTTCGAGAGCGCCAGGGCAATGACCTTCTCCGACCGCCGCGAGGCGGTATCGGTCGGTGCCGAACTCACCGAGTTCACCGATGCAGTGCCGGCCGGGGTAAGGCACGCGATCGCCGACAGCATATTGCTCGCCCAGCTCGCGGCCAACAAGGCGCATGGCGATGCGCAGGACATCTTCCGCTGGTACGACAAGTATATCGAGGTGCTGCAGAATCTCGGCTGGCAGGTCAAGGATTTCGAGTTTCTCACCCAGCAGGTCGACGATGCGGATGCGGAAATGCACGAAACCGTGATCCCGGTGATTAGTGCGATGCTCGGACCGCAGGCGGCCGCCGCCTCGATCGTGGTGTCGGTGCTCGACGGCCTCGATGAAATGAGCGCGGACAAGCCGTGGCTCACATTGTTCGATCGGACCAGTCAGCACGCGCATGGCGGCAGGTTTCAGATCAGTTACGTAGATGCCGACGCACACGGCGATCCCGAGATCACGCTGCTCTGCTTCGGTATCCGGGCTCGGCAGACGATCACCCAGGTACTGTTCTTCAAGTTTTCGGCACAGCACGCCGAGGTGAAAAAGGCCGAGGGCAGGATGGGGGTCAGCATGGACAGGCTGAACGCCGCAAGCGAACTCGTTGCCGCGCGCGTCCAGCCCTTCATCGCGGACTACATCGCGCACATCGATATCTGAAAAGGCCGTCGCCACTGCGTAGCCGGCGTTCGCACGGCCGTCAGTCCAGCAGTGCCCGCAGGCGGTCGACCTGCTCGCGCGTGGTCGCACGCATCCATGCGTGGGGCGCGGCCTGCTCGGATGCGGTGCGCCAGCGGTCGGCGTCCGCGTGCTCGCCCAGACCGACGGACGCCTCGTACAGCGTTGCCAGTATCCAGTATGCCTGGTCCGGGGTCTGCTCGTCGGCCGTTCGGGCCTGGTGGCAGATCGCGACGACCTCGCGCCGCACGTAGCGCGCAACCGCCCGGAGATCTGCGTCGGGCCCGCTAGGCGCGGCGCAGGCCTTGGTGTCCAACATGAATGCCAGGTTGATGCCGTTGTAGTAGTCCTTGTTCAGGAAGAAGCCACGTTCCAGCGCGAACAGCGCCTCGTCGAGGCTGTTGCTGTCGTCGGTGATCCTGTGCAGACGCTTGTGGATCGCCGCCCACAATCCCAGTGTCTCAGGGTCGAAGCTGCGCCGGGGCTGGAGATATTCGAGGATCTGTGCGGCCTCGCGCAGTGCCGATTCCGCGTCCGGCTGCTCCCCCTTGTAGGTTGCGAGTGCGAGTTGCTGGACCAGGAAGTCATCCTTTCTCGACAGCGCGCGCGCCTCTTTCCAGTGAACTGCCGCATCGTCAAAACGATTCTCCCGCATCGCGGTCTTTGCCCGGTTCACGATGTCGCGCAGCGACGCCCCTTGTGTCGGGATCTGCCTCGCGACAGTGGCCGGCGGCACCAGCGAGAGCAGGCCATGTTCGGGTAACTGTGGCAGGAAGGTATAGACCGGGCTGTCTTTCTTCGCTGTGGCGACCGCCTGTATCGCGAGGTCGCGGAGTTCGCGGTGGAATCGCCGGGCCTCGCGCCGGCCAATGTCGACGCCGAGATGATCGTAGGCGTGGATGTACATATGGTTCACGTCGAACGGAAAATTGACCCCGCGCTCGCCGACGATCAGCGTCGCATAGGGGCGGAGCGCCAATCGGACGCCGAGCTCGTACGCGACGTTGAAGTTGAGCGTGGTAATGTCTGCGACGACGAGGTCCGCGCCGAGCAGTTCGTCGTACATCACCTGGTCGATCACCGCATTGCTGCGCAACTCGTCGGCGCGAGAGCACTCGAGCCCGGCCGCTTCGATGGCCTCCTTGATGACCTCGTAGGAAGCATCGAGGTCGAACTGCTTTCCCTGTGCGTAGTCGGTCTTCTTGCCGAAACCCTGAACCACAAAGCATCGCTTCTTCATCGTTTCAGTCTCCTGTTGCTGCATGGCTCCGGGCGCGCCGGCGCGGCGGGTTCCACAGCGTCGCGGATCGGATCTCGGTGTCGTTGCACAACGGCATTGCCTCTGCGCGGCGGGACGATGTCGACACCGCACGGGTGTCGTTCGATCCCCTCGACGCCGACGTCCAGACAGCAAATGTCGGCCAGCGCAAGCCCGCGAAAGACACGAGCGCCGCCGTGGCCCGAGGTTGTCAAATGGTGCTCCTAATTCGCCGCGAATGCGTGAAAGGCCAGTATAATTCGTGCATGAGTACACGAAAACGCTATCGGAAAAGGCAGGAACAGTTCGTCACGGCGGTGCGTCTGGACCTCGAGCTGCAGGCCTTCGATTATCGCAAGTGGGGCGGCGAGCAGCATGGCAAGCAGGGTGACTGGCTGGTGGACAATAACGGGGACGTGTACACGGTCGACGGCCAGGTGTTTCCCAGCACCTATCGCCAGTTGAGCCCCGGCGTCTATGTGAAGACGACGCCGATCTATGCGGTGAAGGCGACAGCGGACGGGCGCGTCCAGACCAAGGAAGGGATGTCCGAGTATCGTGCCGGCGACTATATCGTCTCGAACGATGCCGAGGGGACGGATGCCTACTGCATCAGTGCAGAGAAATTCGAGGCGATGTACGAACCGGACGAATAGCGCCGGCGCTCGTGGGGCGCTGAGAGTAACCGAACTTACCAAGCAGCCGACTAGGCTTGGCGTGACCACCACTCCCGGTATGCGTCGTCGGCGACGATCAGTTTTGACGTCGCGTTCGCGATCAGATGCTCGTCGCTGTCCTTCATCGTGATGTCAACTTCGATCATGGGCCCGCGAATCCGGGTCACGACGACCTCCACGTCGATCTCATCACCCGGAAAGACGGGCTTCTTGAACCGCTCGGGGACGAAGGTGAGGCCCAGACAGCCGTCGCCCGGAAACTCGCTGCCGAAGATGCCGGTTACCGAGATCTGGATCAGGCCACCTGGAACCACCATATCGCGTGCCCCCGGGAACCGCAGGCGCGCGGCCTCGGCGTCACGATGTATTGCGTTATGGTCGCCGCTGAGTTCGCAGTATTGCTGTACCTGCGACCGGTCGAATGCGAGGCGCTTGCGGTGGCGCATGCCAACCTCGAGCATCTGCGCGGTGAGACAATGTGTCATCGGCATCGAAAGCACTCGATCAAAACCGTGAATTTTGCAGTTTCATCGCGGTGCACTCAAGCGCCGCGGCACTTGGCCCCGTCGCATGCCGGCGCGTCCCGGCGGTTTCACGCCGGCTGAGCCTGCGCTGCGAGGTCCTCGGCCCGCTGGAGGTAGTGCCGGTAGCGTTCCCTGCGCGCCGCCACGGTCAGTGGCTGCGGCGGGTCTCGGTCGCCCTGCAGGGCCTCGCGCAGCGAGAATGCGAGAGCGGGCGGCCGCCAATGCTTGTGCTGCCAGGCCCCACTCTTCGCGTCGAAAAGGTACAGCTTGGCGAAGCGGTGGCCGTGTCGTGCGACGAACGCGACGCAGTTCAACAGGTACTCCATCTCCGCCTCGTCGAACGTGAAATGGAAGCCGACCCGACACCAGCCGGGCTTGACCCCGTGGTAACCCCGATTGATCCAGGCGCGATAGGTCTCGGCCTTCTGCCGGCCGATGCCGAGCAGTTGGTGGCCGTAGGGCCCGGCGCAGGAGCAGCCGGCCCTGGTCTGGATGCCGAACAGATCGATCGCGAGATTGGGTGCACAGGCGGCAAAGTCGAAGAAGGCCAGCGCACCATGCCGGGTGGAGCAGGTAACCCTCGACGAATTGCAGCGAGCGCCCCGAGGCCGTGTAATCCGCGTACAGCATCAGGCGCTCACCGAACGGCGTCTGGATTCGCTCGTCGATTCCGACGATCTGCCTGCGCAGCCCGTCCAGGTCGACCGTGCCGTCGGTCAGCCCCTCCACCTTGCTACCCCTTAAATGCCCGGCCGGACCCCAGACCACCAGAGCCTCCCGGCGACCGCGTCGTGGTCGCGCCGCGGCCAACGCTGTCCCTGTGACCAGCGTGCCCGCACCGGCATTGCGGTGCCCCGGCGTTTGGTTGAGACTAGGGGTTAGGGCCTACGCTGAAGCGGTTTTGCAATGAGCGAACAGGTTTCGAATACAACGAAGGGGGGTGGCAATGAAGCTTGCATACGATGTGGTTGAAGATGCGTACGACGATACGACCCAGATAAGGACCATGACCGAACAGGCAAGGTTACCGTCCGGGGATTGGCTCATCCGGACGACGGTCTATACGCCGCACCATATCAGCATGGACGTGACACACGTTCGTCAAAAGGAAAAGACCAAGCGGCTGTTCAAGGCCTTGCGCTAGCGGAACACGCGCCGTCAGCGGCCTGCGCGGTAGAACGCGAGGTCCCTGACGCACAACTCGGCATCGAAGTCCCTGCCGATAGCGACGATGCCGAGGCGGCGTAGCTTTGGCAGATCCAGGTCGGCACTGGTCCGGTACGAGGTGAAACTGGAGAACGGCAGATAAACCGAGGTCCAATCCGGCGTGGTCTCGAACGACGCACGAAACGATTGCCACGGCAGCCAGAGATCGGCGGTGCGCAGGTGCACATTGTAGGTTTCGCCGTTACCGGTCACATCCAGTCGCAGCCCATCATAGGCCGCTGCGCGATCCGCGACGTCCCGGATGTCCATCGCGATTTGGATAAAGCCGCCATTGTTCTCGGTGCTGACCCGTCCCCGCAACGCGACGCAATGAAACCCCCCCAGGGTGTCGGGCGACATCTGTGCGCGCGAAACGCCACCCATCACGCCGTCGGTGACCAGTCGCCAGCCGTCTGACGGCAGCGCCAGGAGTTCCGGGTTGTCGCCGGCGTGAATCTCGCCCATTGCAATCAGGATCAGAGGCAGTGCACAGAGGGCCTTCATTGCGGAGCTTATACCGCGATCCCGTAGCGTTGGCCAGTCGCCAGTCCGGCAGCGGGTCACACCGCTGCCTTGGACAACTGTCAATTGATATTGACGAGTCAAAATGACAAGTCTACATTGCTGCTATGCAGGGGCTAATGATCCGATCCGTCGCAGTGGGGCGGATCGGCTTGCACTGCGCGGACCCTACACCCATCGGAGGATTTATGAGTCAGCCTGAGATTACCGAGGATATGATTTTTGAGTGCTTTGCCGCGGCGAGACAGGACAGCCGAATGGAGCAGACTGCCGAGTCGTTCGTCGATGTCGAGGAATACGAAAATCAGATCATGTACCCGGAGTTCGCCCGCTGGGCGGAGAAGGC
>CBFCWF010000111.1:0-13514 GCA_965601425.1 uncultured Chromatiaceae bacterium
CAAAAGCCTTCCGAAACCTGATGACGCCACCGATGATATCATTGTGTTCTTGTCAGGCCGGATAGGCGCACGGACGTTCGGAAGGAGTCGCCTCTAATTATGCGAACTGGCCGCCGCACGCTTTCTATCGGTGCACTCGCCACGGTGATGCTTGTCGGTCCCGGTCTGAGTCCGGCGGCTTCCTTTTTCGACCAGTTCATCGACCCGAGAGACGGCAAGCTGGATGCCAGTCAGTGGCTCGCGGGTCGCACCGGGTTCCTGCCTGTGCCCATCGTGATCTCGGATCCGGCGGTCGGCTACGGCGGCGGTGTGGCGCTGGCCTTTTTTCACGATGCCGGAGACGAGCCGGCGCCCAGTGAAGATCCCAACGCACGCATCTCGCTGCCGCCCAGTATCTCCTTTGCGGTCGGTGCCTATACGGAAAACGACAGCTGGATCGTCGGCGGGGGACACATCGCCAGTTGGAAGGAGGATTCGATGCGCTATGCCGGCGTACTCGGATACGCCGACATGAACCTGAAATTTTACGGTGTCGAGTCTGGCAGTAATCCGGACGACCGGGCCTTCGGCTTCAATGTGCAGGGTACGTTCCTGCTCCAGGAGTTGCTGTTCCGGGTCAGGGAAAGCGATGTCTTTCTGGGCGGCCGCTACTCCTATCTCGGCACTGACATCGGTTTCGATTCGCTGGGGCCTATTCCCGGCGCACCGGGCTTTACCTGGGATTCGAGCACCGGTGGATTGGGTCTGCTGCTCAGGTTCGATACCCGCGACAGCATCGTATCGCCGGATCAGGGCGTCTATGCGAAGTTCGAGCCGATGTTCTACAACGAGGCCTTCGGCGGCGACTTCAACTACACCAAGACGAAGCTGTCTGCGGTCTCCTATTGGCCGATCGCGAACCTGGTGCTGGGGCTGCGGCTAGAGGGTGACTTCACCAGTGGCGATGTGCCGTTCTACGATGCGCCGTTCGTCAACCTGCGCGGGATACCCGCGTTGCGGTACCAGGGTGAGGACGTCGTGGTCGCTGAAGTGGAGGCGCGCTGGGACGTCACCCCACGCTGGAGCCTGGTCGGTTTCGCGGGCAACGGCTGGACCGGTGACAGCCTCGGTGACCTCGGCAACAGCCACGATGTCTTCGCCGGTGGCGCCGGTTTCCGCTATCTGATCGCCCGTCGCCTGGGGTTGCGTGTCGGCCTGGACGTTGCGAGGGGGCCGGAGGACACGGTCGTCTATATGGGTGTCGGCAGCAGCTGGAACTGACCGAGTCGCCGGCCCTGATCGCGCGATGGGCTGCGTCACGCAGCGCGCAGCGCCGAAAAATTGATCTGAATCAGTCTCTGCGTCGATTCCTGCGCCCGACGGACCGATATCGATTGTGGCCCTGCGCCTCGGTGGGCCAGCATGCCCCGAACGTTTGCCGCGAGATGGCGGGCCACCAGGGCCGGTCCCGTCCTGTCGCGACCCCATGCGGCCCTGCCACGAGCATGTCGATAGCCCAGTGAGTCACCCCCGGTTTTTGCTGAACGCGATCGCCGAGCTGCCGCTTTCCGGTCCGGTCAGGATCATGAATCTGTGCAGCGATCAGGAGCGTGCGATCAGTCTGTCGGGCCTGCGGGAGGCGCTGCGCGATCGTGTCGATCTCGTCGCCGGCCCCGGCTGCGTGGCCAGTGTCTGCCCTCAGGCGGACGTCTTTCAGGCGATCCAGTTGGCGATGCGACACCCGGTGACCCTGTTGGCCGCCGACAGTATGCTGCATCTGCCAATCGACCACCGACTCGGCGGGCCGACGACGTTGGCCGCGGCGCGGCGCCGAGGTGCGGACGTGTGCGCGGTATCGGCGCCGATCGAAGCGCTGGTTCGGGCACGCGAAGAGCCAGCGCGCGAGATGGTCTTGTTCGTCGCCGGCTTCGAAACGCTGCTGGCGCCGCTGGCCGGTATGATCGCAGAAGGCCTGCCCGACAATCTGTCGGTGATGGTCTGCGGTCGACGGGTCGAGCCCCTGCTGGAGCAGTGGCTGCGGCGCGGGTCAGCGCCACGGCTCGATGCGCTGCTGCTGCCCGGCAACCGTTGCGCGATTACCGGCACGCGTGCCTGGGAGCGTCTGAGTAGCGAACACAAGCTGCCCGCGGCGGTCGCCGGGTACACGGCGTGGGAGATCCTGGGCGCGATCCATGCGCTACTGCAGCAGCACTGCGGCGGCGAGGCGCGGCTGGACAACCGCTATCGGGTATGGGTCCGGCCCGGCGGCAATGTGATGGCCTGCGACCAGCTGGACAGGGTGTTCGAGGTCGCGGAAGGGCAGTGGCGAGGTCTCGGCAGCATCCGCTCGAGCGCGTTCCGCCTGCGACAGCGTTACCGGGCGTTCGGCGCCGACCAGCGATTCCCCGATTATCGCGGGCAAGGTGCGGTACTCGCGGCCGACTTGCCGGCCGGCTGCGAGTGTGCGGCCGTGGTAGGCGGTCACAAGTCGCCTGTCGACTGCCGGTGTTTTGAGCACGACTGCGGCCCTGCTACGCCGCGAGGCCCCTGCATGGCGTCGCAGGACGGTGCCTGTCACCTGCGCTGCGGCCTGAGGCAGGCCGCGTAACGCCCGCCGCTCAGTAGTACTGCGGGGATTCGTACGCGCGCTGCTCCTCGCCTTCGACAATCGGCTTGACGAACAACTCGACCCGCCGATTGAGCTGGCGGCCGGCCTCGGTGTCATTGGTCGCGCGCGGCTCGCGCTCGCCACGCCCCTCGGTGCGCAGCCGGTCACGCGGCACCCCGTAGCTGGCCAGGTAGTCGGCGACGCTGTTGGCTCGACGTAGTGACAGGTCCTGATTGAACGCATCCGAGCCGATACTGTCGGTGTGCCCCACGACGTGCACTATGGTGCGGTCGTACTTGACGATCAGCGCCGCGAGTTTGTCCAGTGAGGGGCGAAAAGCGGGCTGGATGTCGGCCTTGCCGAAGTCGAACGAGACCTCTGAGTCGACTGTCAGTTTGAGGGTGTCATCCCGCATTCGCTCGATCTCGAGCTGGTTGGCGTCGCGTTCTTGCTGCAGCGCCGCCTCGAACTCCTGCTGCTGCCGGTCCATGTAATGACCGACGCCACCACCAGCCAGCGCGCCAAGTGCGGCCCCGACATAGCGCCCGGAACTGGAATCGATCTGGTGACCGATCACGGCGCCGGCAACGGCGCCGACCGCCGCGCCCACCTTCGCTCTTTGATTCGGGTCGTCCTGGGTTGCGCAGCCGGCGAGTGCGGCGGCGAGAGTGCACGCGCACAGTGCGCGGACAGGCGGCTGATTCATTTGGGCATCCTCATCGAGTACGGCAATCTGCGAGCGGCGCCAACGGCTTCCGGCGCCAGCCAACGCAGTCTATTGGACGCCGGTCAATCTGAACCTCGGCTGAACGGTGACCCGTTCGGGTGCGGCCGCGGCCAGTGGTCGGTCACCGCGCATCGACGCGGCATCATCGTACAGGGATGGGGACGGTGCAAGCCGTTCAGTCGCGATCCGAAACCCGGCCGGTCTCAGGAGGCGGTTGTTCGGAGTCGCTGAGTGGGTAGGGATCGGCGACATAGGCGGGGCCTTTCATGATCCAGACGATCGCGCAGCCGACCGCGACGGTGAACACCGCCGTCCACAACGTAAGTACCGTGGCGACCGCCGCAATGCCAACGCCGGTCAGGTATTTATCGATACTGTCGCCGCCGGTGGGTGCCGGGAACAGATAGGCATAGGCGAAGCACAGGCAGGCGATTGCGGTGCCGGCAATCGTCACCAGTGGCAGGCGTTTGAGTATCTGCCATTCCAGTCCCGGCGGCTCGCGGACGGACCCCGGCAATTTTTGCAGCAGTTTCATCTGTCTCTCCTCAGGGGCGCCCCGGATTCGACGCGGGGCGCCAAGCTGGGGGGGCGGGTCTGCCCATTTACCCCCCCAGCCTGCCGCAATCAGCTCGCCGGGATCAACACCTCGTCGATCACGTGAATGATGCCGTTCGAGGTCATGATATCCGTATCGGTGATGCTGATACTCGAGACGGGCAGGTCGCTGCCCTCGACGGTCGCCAGCCGGGTCATGCCGGTCACCTGGCTGGCGTCGAGCTTGCCCGGTACGACATGGTAGGTCAGGACCTTGGTCAGCTGGTCCTTGTCGGCCAGCAGTGCCTCGAGGGTCCCGGCCGGGAGCTTGGCAAACGCCTCGTCGGTCGGCGCGAAAACCGTATACGGGCCGTCGCCCTTCAGTGTGCCGGCCAGGCCGGCGGCCTGCACTGCCTCGACCAGTGTGGAGAAGGAGCCGGCCGCCACCGCAGTGTCTACGATATCCTTCTGGGCTGCCTTTTGTGTGGTGTAGCCTCCGGCACGCACGAAAGTGGCGCCATGAGCGGCCGGGTTGTGCACGGCCTTGCCCGCGGCTTCGCCGTACGCTTTGTAAGCGCTGCATTCGGCCGACGCGGTGCCGATGGCGAAGAGGCTGAGGGTGGTGGCGATCAGGGTAGCTTTCATGGTCGGTTTACCTTTAGTTGGGTTGAGTAACAGTCGATCGACAGCGGCCCGGCGATTCGAGTAGCCGCCGGGGCTGTCAGCCGGGTCGGAGCGGACGGGTTTGGCCTGTCCGGTGCCTTGCGGTCGCTGCACGGCGGCCTGGTCGGCCGGCGTATTTGTCGCAGTTGTGTTCAAGGTTCGTTCTCAATGTCTCGGTTTTGACCGCAGTGGTTGCAAGTCTGACGTCAAACTGCGGGAATACAAGGCCCAGGTAGTCGTACAAAATCAGGACATAGTGCTGACGCGGGGAGGGTTTGGCGGTCGGGCGCCCGTGTGTCGAGCGGGTTAGGCTTGGGCCGGGCACAATACGGGCGATGCGATGGAGGTGTTGATCATGACGATAGCGAGACGACGTTTTCTGTTTGGTGCGGCCGGTTTGGCCGCCACCGCCGCGGCACCTGCCTGGGCCGCCACCCGGTTGCTGACGCCGCGCCAGTCGGCCGGGCCCTTCTACCCGCCCGAACTGCCGCTGGACGACGACAATGACCTGGTCCATGTGCAAGGCCAGGCCACGCAGGCCAGGGGCGAGATCAGCGATCTCGGTGGGCGGCTGCTCGATCGTGACGGCAGGCCGTTGCGGGATATCCGGATTGAGATCTGGCAGTGTGATGCGAATGGCCGCTATCGCCATCCGCGGGACCCCGGACAGCAGGCGATCGACCCGGGCTTCCAGGGTATCGGCCACAGCGTGACGGACGCGGACGGGCGCTATCGCTTCCTGACGATCAGGCCGGTCCCTTACCCGGGCCGTGCGCCGCACATCCATGTCGCGGTTTTCCCGGCGGGTAGCGAGCCTTTCGTCACCCAGCTCTATGTTGCCGATGAGCCGCGTAACGCAGAGGATTTCCTGTACCGACGCATCCCGGTGGAGCAGCGTGGACTGGTCACGGCCGAGTTCCTGCCCGGCGTGGGGGGGCAGGGGTCGTTGACGGCGCGTTGGGATATCGTGCTCGGCCTGTCCTGAACGCCTGACCGGGCGGGCGTGACCCCGGCGTCCCGCCCGGGCGCGACCCTTTGCCGCCGTCCGGCTCGTACAGCCGGCCTTTTTGTTCTATATTTGTTCTCCATTCTCTTCTAAGCGCCATCGCCCCTCGATGTCGGGCATGGCGCAGTGTGCGCTGCGATGCAGGTAATGGATCTGGATGAGCTGAAACGAAGCGGTGCGCTGTGGCAGGGGCGGCGCGACAGCGTGGCGACCGAGCGCATGTTGCCCAGTGGCTGGCCGGTGCTGGACGCGCTGCTCGGCGGCGGCTGGCCGCGGGCGGCCCTGGCCGAGGTCCTCGGTGCGGACCACCAGGGTCTGCCGCTGCTGTTGCCGCTGCTCGCCAGCTTGAGCCGGGGAGGGCGTTGGCTGGTCTGGGTGGCCCCGCCCTATGTGCCCTATGCCCCGGCACTGGCGGCACGCGGCCTGCGGGTCGACCGGTTGCTGCTGATCCGGGACCTGTCCGCCGGGCAGCGTCTGTGGGTGGCCGAACAGGCGCTCAAATCGGCGGCCTGCAGCGCGGTGCTGGTGTGGCCGGACCAGGCGCGCACGGCGCAGCTGCGGCGTCTGCAGCTGGCGGCCGAACAGGGCAACTGCCCGGTCGTGCTGTTCCGCCCGTCCCATGCGGCCGCTCAGGGATCGCCGGCCGCACTGCGCCTGCGTGTGCGCCCCGCCCCGTCCGGTCTGGAGGTCGAGGTGCTCAAGCGACGCGCTGCCTGGGGTGGTGGGATCTGTATCGTCCCGCTGCAGTGGGGTGTAGCCCCGGGCCCCGACAGCGCGCAGGATTGAGACCGTGGCGGACCGGCCTTGCCCTCCCGGGTCACGATCCCCGGGGCGTGGCCCGATCAGGACGCGATCAGACATGCTCTGGCTGGCCCTGTATTTTCCACAACTGCCGCTCGAGGTGTTCGCGCGTGCACGCCAGCAGGCCGGCGCGCTGGTGGTCGTCGAACCGCTGCGTGGACGCGAGCAGATCAGCCGCTGCAATGCCGCGGCCCAGGCCTACGGGGTCCATCCGGGGCTGGCGCTGCCGGCCGCGCTGGCCCTGTGTGCCGACCTGGCGGTGCACAGACGCGATCAGGGCCTTGAACGACGGGCGCTCGATGCATTGGCGGCATGGGCCTATCAGTTCAGCGCACGCATCAGCTTCGAGCCATCGCTGCTGTTGCTCGAGATCGGCGCCAGCCTGCGCCTTTTCGACGGGCTGCCAAAGCTGCTGGGACGGTTGAGACGAGAGCTGGAGCAACTTGGCTACGATGCCCGGCATGCGCTGGCCCCGACCGCGACCGCCGCCGGGGTGCTGGCGCGCAACCGGCCCGGCAGCCGGGTGCTCACGCCGGATGCGTTGCACCGGGCCGTGGCGGCATTGCCGCTGGCCTGTCTGACCCGCGATGCCGGTGTCCGCAAGCTGATCCGCGACATTGGCCTGGCAGATATCGGCGAGGTGTTGGCCCTGCCGCGCCCCGAACTGGCACGCCGGGCCGGGCCACAGCTGCCGCTCCTGCTCGACCGTCTGCTCGGGCTGGCGCCGGACCCGCGCCCGGAATGGCGGCCGCCGCCGCGCTTCCAGCAGCGTATCGAACTGCTCGGCGAGATCGGCCAGGCGACGGCGCTGGTGTTTCCCGCACGCCGCCTGATGGTTGCCCTGTGCGGCTTCCTGCGTGGGCTGGGCGGCGGGGCACAGCGCCTGCAGTGGGTACTGTCGCATCGTGACCATCCGGAGAGCCGGTTCGACCAGGGCCTGCTCGACCCGAGCCGCGATCCCGACCATATGCTCGAGGTGTTCCGCGAGCGCATCGCCTCTCTGCAACTGCCGGCACCAGTGTTGGCGCTCGGCCTGCTGGTCGATGACTGGCAGGGCTTCGAGGAGCGCAGCCTCGATCTGTTCGACGACCCGGGGCCCGGTCCCGCCGGCCACGATGGCCCGCTGCGGGCCGGCCGGGCCCTGCTCGAACGCCTGTCCAATCGGCTCGGTGAGCAGCGGGTGCGCAGCCTGCGCCGCCTGGCCGACCACCGGCCGGAGCGCGCCTGGTGCCTGTGTGCGCCGGGAGAGCCGGACGATACCGGGCCGGCGCCGGGCCTGTGGGGCATGTCCCAGCCGCCCTGGCTGCTGCCGCGGCCGCGGCCCCTGCGGCAGCGGCAGGGGGTCCCGCAATACGGCGGGACATTGCGTCTGGACGGCCCGCCCGAGCGTATCGAGACCGGCTGGTGGGACGGCTTCGATGTCGCCCGCGATTATTTCGTCGCCCACAGCCCGGCCGGCGAGCGCCTGTGGGTGTTTCGCGATCGTCGCGGGGGTGGCTGGTATCTGCACGGGCTTTTTCTGTGAGGCGCGACGGCCGCCTCCCTGCGGCAGACGCCCGCGCATCGAACACGCCGGAGCGCTGTTCAACGCCTGCTGGCTGTTAGGGGCTGTTAACACGATGCGGATACCCATCGACAGAGTCCCATTTTCTGCAGGGCCTGAGTCCGTGCCATTGCCGTCAGAGGTGGATCGTGTCTTACGCTGAACTGCATTGTCTGAGCAATTACAGCTTCCTGCGTGGCGCCTCGCATCCCGAGGAGCTGGTCGCGTGCGCCCATGCCCGGGGTTATCGGGCGCTGGCGATCACCGACGAGTGTTCGGTGTCGGGCGTGGTGCGCGCGCATCAGAAGGCCGTCGGGCTCGGCCTGACGTTGATCGTCGGCAGCGAGATCCGGTTGGACGACGGCCCCTGCGTGGTGCTGCTGGCCAGCAATCGCGCCGGCTATGCGCAGTTGTGCCGTCTGCTCACTCGGGGGCGCCGCCAGGCCGAAAAGGGCGGCTACCGGCTGCAGCGTGTCGATCTCGAACGGGGCCTGATGGACTGCCTGGCCCTGCTGCCGCTGGACCTGCACGAACAGGATGAGGCGGTCGCCTGGCTGGGCGAGGCCTTCCCCGGGCGTGCCTGGCTGGCGGTCGAGCTGCTGCGTGACGGTCAGGATGTCGCACGGCTGCAGCACAGCGAGCGACTGGCACAGGCCTGTCGATTGCCGCGCCTGGCCAGCGGCGGCGTGCATATGCATGTCCGCGGGCGGCGAGCGTTGCAGGATGTGCTCACGGCAATCCGGCTCAACACGCCGGTGGCCGACCTGGGTCATGCGCGCCTGCCCAACGGGGAGCGCCACCTGCGGACGCTCGATGACCTGGCGTCCCTGTACCCGGCGGCGCTGCTCGCCGAGACCCTGCGCGTTGCCGGGCGCTGCCATTTCTCACTCGACGAGCTGCGCTACGAGTACCCGGACGACGTCACGCCGTCGGGCCTCACGCCGCATGCCTATCTGTGCCGCCTGACCCGGGAGGGTATGCGCCGCCGCTGGCCGCAAGGCTGCCCCGAAAAGGTCAGGGCACAGATCGAGCACGAACTCGCACTGATCGCCGAGCTGAACTACCCGGCCTACTTCCTCACGGTATGGGACATCGTCCGCCATGCGCGCGAACGCGGCATCCTGTGTCAGGGGCGCGGTTCGGCGGCCAACTCGGCGGTGTGTTATTGCCTGGGCATCACCGAGGTCGACCCGTCGCGTATGAATCTGCTGTTCGAGCGCTTCATCTCGCGCGAGCGCAACGAGCCGCCGGACATCGACGTCGATTTCGAGCACCAGCGCCGAGAGGAGGTGATCCAGTACGTCTACGCCAGGTACGGGCGCGAACGGGCCGCGCTGGCGGCCAGCATGATTACCTACCGCACGCGTAGCGCGGTGCGCGACGTCGGCAAGGCGCTCGGTCTGGGTCTGGCGCAGATAGAGGCCCTGCTCGCATCGGTGGCGGCCTGGCGCCGGTCTGCCGAGATCGAGCCGGCACACCTGGCCGAAGCCGGTTTCGATGCGCACAATCCGCTGCTCGAACGCCTGCGGGTGCTGGTCAATGCGCTGCGTGGTTTCCCGCGGCACCTGTCGCAGCATGTCGGTGGTTTCGTGATTGCCGCCGGCCGGCTCGACGAGCTGGTGCCGATCGAGAACGCGACGATGCCGGAGCGCACCGTGATCCAGTGGGAGAAGGATGACCTCGAGGCGCTCGGCCTGCTCAAGGTCGATCTGCTGGCGCTGGGAATGCTCAGTGCGATACGAAGGGCGATCGACCTGGTCAATGGTCTTCGGCGGCCGCGGCCCGAGCTGGCACTGGCGAACATCCCGCCGGAAGATCCGGGGGTCTACGCGATGATCCAGCGCGCCGATACCATCGGGGTGTTCCAGATCGAGTCGCGTGCGCAGATGTCGATGCTGCCCCGGCTCAAGCCACGCTGCTTCTACGACCTGGTGATCGAGGTCGCAATCGTACGCCCTGGGCCGATCCAGGGAGACATGGTGCATCCCTATCTGCGCCGCCGCCAGGGCAGTGAGGCGGTGGACTACCCGTCGGCGGCGGTGCGTGCGGTGCTCGAACGTACCCTCGGGGTACCGATCTTTCAGGAACAGGTGATCAAGCTGGCGATGGTGGCGGCCGGCTTCACGCCCGGCGAGGCCGACCAGCTGCGCCGCGCGATGGCGGCCTGGAAGCGGCGCGGTGGTCTCGAACCCTACCAGCGGCGACTGATGGCCGGGATGCAGGCGCGCGGCTACCGACGGGCGTTTGCCGAGCGCGTGTATCGCCAGATCCTCGGCTTCGGCGATTACGGCTTTCCCGAGTCGCATGCGGCGAGCTTTGCGTTGCTGGTGTATGTCTCGGCCTGGCTCAAGCGCTACCATCCGGCGGCCTTCTGCGCCGCGTTGATCAACAGCCAGCCGATGGGCTTTTACGCGCCGGCGCAACTGGTGCGCGATGCACGGGAGCACAGTGTCGAGGTACTGCCGGCTGACGTGAACCGGAGTGACTGGGATTGCACGCTCGAGCCTGCGCGGTCGGGTACCGGGGACGGGGAGGCCGCATCGGGGCGCGCAGACGACGCGTTGGCCGCTGATCCAGGTGCCCCTGCGCTGCGCCTCGGGTTACGGCTGGTCCGTGGCCTTGCGCAGGCGGCGGCCGGGCGCATCGCCGCCGCGCGTGCTGCCGGCACATTCATGGACGTTGCCGATCTGACCCGGCGGGCCCGGCTCGACCGCGGCGATCTCAAGGCGCTGGCCGCGGCCGATGCGCTGCAGGGGCTGGCCGGGCATCGCCACCGTGCCGCCTGGGAGGTTGCCGGTGTCGAGGATACGCCGCCCCTGCCCGGGCTCGGCCGATTCAGCGAGCGCGCGCCGCGGCTCAATGCCCCCAGTGCCGCACAGGCGGTACTGGCCGACTATGCACAGCTGGGCCTGACGCTGCGCGCACACCCGCTGGCCCTGCTCAGGGCACAGTTGCACAGGCGGGGTTTCCTTTCCTCGGCGCAGGTCGCCGCGCGTCCGCCGGGCGAGATCGTGCGCGCGGCGGGGCTGGTGCTGATCCGCCAGCGTCCGGGCAACGGGCGGGCGGTCTTCGTGACCCTGGAGGACGAACATGGCGGGCTGAACCTGCTGATCTGGGCGGATTTGGCGGAGCGCCAGCGCCGGGTGCTGCTGGGCGCCCGGCTGCTCGGCGTGGTCGCCGAAATCCAGCGTGCCGAGGGGGTACAGCACCTGCTATGCCGCCGCCTGGAGGATCACAGCGACCTGCTGGGGGGGCTTGCGGTGGCATCGCGCGACTTCCACTGACAGCGCCCGGCCGCGTGCCAATGCCTGCCGCCCGATGCAACATTCGGTCCGGTCTCCCGGTCCTACACAGACGCAGGACGCCATCGGCCCTGCGCACAGACGCAAACCATCGGAGGAGAGATGAACAGACTCAGCAGTAACGTGCTAACGGCGATGCAGCGCTTCGGGCTGGTCGTACTGGCGATCGGCTGCGTCACGGCCCAGGCCGCCGGCGATGCGCCATTCACCGATTTCGAGGGTCAGCCGCGCACCATCGAGTCCTTCGCCGGCGACGGCAAATGGCTGGTCGTGATGATCTGGGCCCACGATTGTCACGTATGCAACATGGAGGCCGAGAACTACGCCTATTTCCACGAGACGCACAAAGACAAAAACGCGCGCCTCCTCGGGGTCAGCATGGATGGCCAGGCGAAACGGGCCGAGGCGGAGGCGTTCATCGAGCGCCACGACCTGCCGTTCCCGAACCTGATCGGCGAGCCGGCGACCACGATGCTGCAGTTCGCGCAGCTCACCGGCTCGTCGTTCCGCGGCACCCCGACCATCTTGCTGTTCGACCCGCAAGGCACGCTGACCGCCGCGCAGGCGGGTGCGGTGCCGCCGGAGTCGATCGAGAAATTCATCGCACGACAGGCCGCCGCGCCATCGGCGTCCGGCTGAGCCGTGCCGCCCGACAGGGGCCCGTGGCACCTTACCCAACAAACCTGCAGGCGTCGGGCAGCGCCCCGGCGCACGTGCCGAAGCCAGCGCCGTTGGCCACAGCCTACCGTCCAGCCAGCGCGACGACGGCTACGGCCTGCCGCGCGGGCGACACGCGTCACCAGCTGAAGTAGCTGAAGCCCCTTTCCTGCAGCAGCATGATGTCGTCGACCCCGACCGGGACGACCTTCGCGTACTCGACCAGGTTGTCCTTGGTCCAGCCCAGGCTGTCTATGGTGTTTTCGCAGGCATGGAACGCGACGCCGTAGGCATTCAGCGACGACGCACGCTCCTGCAGTTCCTTGGCAACGGGTCGGGCCGGTGGGTCGCCGAGCAGATGAATGCCCTGCCCGAAGCAGGCCACGACGACCTCCACGTTGTCGCCGTACTTGCGAATCATCTCGCCGACCGAGAACAGCACGCTCGAAAGGTAATCGTCGTCGGCCTTGTTGCACTGGTAAACAATCTGGTGCTCGGACTTGTCATCGAAATGCGTGTCCGTGTGGTGCGCGCGTGCCTCGTTGACCGCGAACAGTCCGCCGGCGGCACCGAGCCACTGGACGAGTCGGCGCCTTGCCTTGTCGATAGGCTGCATCGGAATCCTCTCTCTGGTTTTGATTGACCGACCCGCGCGCGGCGCCGGTTGGGTTATACCTGCCCGATTGTAGGGTGTTGGCGGGCATTAAGCAGCCGATCTCGGGCGTCACGCCAGCGCCGGCGCTTTCACAGGGCCGGACAGGAAACTCCACGGCCGAATCGACGTCTATCCGGATGGTGCCAGCAACGCACGGGCCGCATCCGCGGGTCCGGCGCAGCCAGCGAGGACATGCCCGATAGTGAAATATCTGCCCAGGTCACTGTTGATCACGCTGGCCCTGTTGACGGTCGCGTGCAGCCGTACCGACCTCCTCTACGACAACGCCGACTGGCTCGCATACCGCTGGGCAGACAAGCTGCTGGACGCCAGTGGTGCGCAGCAGGACGCGTGGCGCGACATGTTTCGACAGGCGATGGCCGAGCACCGGCGCGAACTGCTTCCGCAGTTGGTGCAACTGCTGCACGGGGTCGAGGCGGGGGTGGGGCGGGGGCTGACGTCCGGCGAGCTGAGGTGCTGGCTGGGCGTCGCGGATCGGGTCTATCGTGAACACGCACGCTGGGCCATCGCGCCCGCCAGCCTGGTCCTTGCCGACCTGTCGCCGCCGCAGGTCGAGCACCTGGCCGGGCAATTGTCGGCGCGCAACGAGGAATACCGGGAGACATATCTGGACCCGGATCTCGCGCAGCGCGAGCGGCGGCGCGTCGAGCGCTACATCGAGCGCGTCGAGCGTTGGACCGGTGATCTGACCACCGCGCAGCTGCGTCTCGTCGAGGCGCTGGTGGGGCGTATGCCCGATACCGCGGCCGGCTGGCTCGACTACCGGCAGCATACGCAGCGCGCGTTGCTCGCACTGCTCGGTACCGGCGCGAAGCAGCAGACGCTGCAACGGTTTCTGGATGCCTGGTGGGTGGACCTCGCGGGCCGCCCCCCGGACCTGCTCGACAAGACACGACGCGTCAGGGACGGCGTGATCGATCTGGTCGTGGCCCTGGATGAAACGATCACGCCACGACAGCGCGAGCGGGTGCGGGAGCGGCTGCGTGACCTACGGGTCGATCTGGCGGGTGCCGCTGAC
>CBFCWF010000112.1:0-13486 GCA_965601425.1 uncultured Chromatiaceae bacterium
GGAGGCCGGCGGCGAACGCTACGAGTACATCCCCTGCCTGAACGACGATGTGGGGCACATGGAGATGCTCGCGGCGCTGGTCGGGCAACACACACAGGGTTGGGGGCCGGTTCTGGACGAACCGGCCGACGTGCTCGCCCGCGCCATGGCCGTCGGCGCCGAGCAATAGTGGGCCAGACCGTGCGCGAGAAATCTGCCCTGAGTCACCTCCTGGTCACACTGCAGTTCGCCTCGATCGCGATCATCGCCTGGCCGTTCTTCAGCCAGGCCGACGGCCGGCTGCAGTGGTTGTCGATCAGCGCCCTGGGTCTGCTGGTCGGCCTGTATACGCTGGCGCACAACAAGCTGGGCAATTTCGGGATATACCCGGAACCGCTGCCGGACGCCTGCCTGGTCACCACCGGGCCGTATCGATGGATTCGCCACCCGATGTACACGAGTCTGCTGCTGTTCATGCTCGGGATCGCGCTGTATCGGCACGCGCTGCCCAACTACCTGGGCCTGCTGCTGCTCGGCCTCGCGGTCTGGGGCAAGATGCATCGGGAGGAGACCCATCTGCACACCAAGTTCGAAGACTACTCGGCGTACATCAAGCGCACCCACCGGCTTTTCCCCGGGGTCTATTGACAGGAGCCGACACCATGAGCGACAGCCCGAAACCGACCGATATCGTGCTACACACCCAGTCGCACTCGCTGGAGATCCAGTTCGACGACGGCGCCCGCTTCGTGTTGCCCTGCGAGCTGCTGCGCGTCTACTCCCCGTCGGCCGAGGTGCGTGGACACTGGGGTCAGTACGCGAAGCTGCAAGTCGACAAACAGGACGTCAACATCACCAAGATCCAGCCAATCGGTGCCTACGCGATCAAGATCTTCTTCGATGACGGCCACAATTCCGGCCTGTACGACTGGGGGTTCCTCTACGACCTCGGCCGCAGGCAGGACCTGCACTGGAACGACTACCTGCAGCGCCTCAACGAGGCCGGCCATCGGCGCAAGGAACCGAGCTGGCAGCGCGCCGGCGACGCGGCCGGCTGACGACGCAGCCGGCCCGGACGCTCAGCCGGCGGCCGAAAGTCGGTCAGAGCACCGCAACTGTGCCTCCAGGTCAGCCGCGGACAGGTCCGGAGCGAACAGGAAACCCTGCATCTCCGTGCAACCGTGCTGTATCAGCCAGTCGCGCTGCTCCATCCGCTCCACGCCCTCGGCCACCAGTGCGAGGCCGAGATGCGCCGCGATCCTCACAGTGGCCTCGACCAGGGTGCAATCGTAGGCATCGCGCGGTATGTCCCGTACGAAAGAACGATCGATCTTGACGCGGTCGACGGGCAGAGACTTCAGGTAGGCGAGCGACGCGAACCCTGTGCCAAAGTCATCCAGCGAGATCACAAAGCCGCGGCTGCGCAGTAGCGTAAGCGTCTCGCATACCGCGTCGAGGTCGTCGATCAGCGTACCCTCGGTGATCTCCAGTCCCACGTCGGCCGGCGACCAGTGGTAACGGGTGCAAAGCTGGTCGATTTCGTCGACGAACCCCGGCTGAGCGAGCTCGTGGGGCGAGACGTTCACGTGCATCTTGAGCCCGGTCACGCCACGGCCCCGCCACGCGCTGACGTCGGCGATTGCGCGTTCGATCACCCGCCGGCCGATCGGTACGATAAGCCCGGACTGCTCGGCGACGGCAATGAACGCGGCGGGCGGCAGCACGCCCCGTTCAGGATGCCGCCAGCGCACCAGTGCCTCCACATGCGTGACGCGCGCGTCCGGGAAGGATACCTGCGGCTGATAGCGCACCTCGAACTGGTCCTGATCGATCGCCCGCCGCAGCGCGTCCCTGAGTTCGAGCTGCTCGGCGACCTCCGCGGACATCCGGGCATCATAGAGTCGGAACTGGTTGATACCGGCCGCCTTGGCCTGATACATCGCGGTGTCGGCATTCTTGATCAGCGTGCTGCCGTCTGTTCCGTCGCTCGGAAACACCGCAACGCCACTGCTCCAGGTGACATAGGTCTCGTGATGACCGATGCGATAGTAGCGCCCGGAGCAACCGAACAACTGGTCGACAATCGCGGCGACGCCGGCCGGGTCGCCGCAGTCTTCGAGCAGCACGATGAACTCGTCACCCCCCAGCCTCGCGACGGTGTCGGAGGCGCGCAGGCGGCCCTTCAGGCAGTGCGCGATTCCCTGCAGCAGCTCATCCCCGGCCGCATGCCCGAAGTTGTCGTTGATCGCCTTGAAGTTGTCGAGATCGACAAACACGATGGCCAGCCGGGTATCCTCCCTTCTGGCCTGTGACAGCGAGTGCGCCAGCATGCTTTCGAGCAACGCACGATTCGGCAGGCCGGTCAGCGTATCGTGACTCGCCTGGTACTCCGCCTCGGCCTTCTTGCTCGCCAGCAGGCGGTTCGCGTCGGCAAGGCGGTGGATCATCGCCAGGAAGAACCTGGGCATCATCAGCAGGCCCAGAACCAGCCCCAGCACGATGCCCGGCTGCGCATCCAGGGCGCCGCTTAACCAGGTGGCGAGCAGGAACGACAATGTGCCGACCGCGGTCGCAATGGCGAGGTAGTGCGGTCCGAAACGCAGACCGTTGCCGATGATGATCCACAGAAACACCGCGTAGAAGCCGAGCCCGCCGATTCCGAACAGATAACAGAGATAGCCCGTCATCCCAAGGTCCAGCAGAATGACCAGATATCTGCGCCAGCGACAGCACAAGGGTCGCCCGGCGATCCAGCGATAGTAGGCGACGCTGAACAATGCATAACCGAGCGCGAGGCCCACGTTGACCGGCGCAATGCCGCGCGCGGCATCGAATACCACGAAGGTCAGCACGACCAGGGCGATCATCGAGGTGATCACGATACGCGCCAGGGCCTGCCCCTGCTCATGGGAAACCTGCGCATCGGCCTGGAAAAAAATATGTTCGATCAGTGACTTGGTGGTCACCGCGCGGACCAGATGACTGTCGAGATCCCGGTCGCCGACCATCAGCCGCAGGACTGGGCGCAACGGGTTTCCGGGGGTTCGGCGGCGCTGGAGGTCACCTGTAGACCATCGGCCTGTCCGCCGCAGGCTTGAGTCGCGCGGGCGATCCGCTGCCCCGCTGCCGGACCGTGCTTGCCCTCAGGCCGCCGCTCGTGCCCTGCCGCTGCGCACCCCGGGCGCAGGCCCGGCCGAACGGCGTCTGGACGGCACCGGCGACAGTGGCCTGGACGCGATACCTGGCTCATCAGAGATCCACGATCTCGTGCAATTGCGGCATGCGGACATCGGTGCCAGCGAGGTGCCCGGCAAAAGCCTGCATCGCCGCCGGGTCGCCGTGCACCAGTATGGTCCGGCGTGGGACACCGGTCGCCTGCCACCAGGCGAGGAGCTCGTCGCGATCGGCATGTGCGGAAAAGCCGCCAATGGTGTAGATCGCCGCCCGCACCGGGATGTCCTCTCGGAACAGCCTGATCGAGCTGGCCCCGTCGATGATGCGCCTCGCCGGCGTCCCGCGTGCGGCGAAACCGACGAACACGATGCTGCTGTCTCTGCGCCACAGGTTGTGCTTGAGATGATGCAGCACACGGCCGCCGGTGCACATCCCGGAACCGGCCAGGATCACGCCCCCCCCGGCGACCCGGTTGAGCGCGATCGAGGCGGCAGTCTCACGGGTGAAATGCAGGCCCGGCAACGCAAACGGGTCACGGCCGTCGCGGAACAGCGCCTGGACTTCCGGTTCGTAGCAATCCGGGTGGCGACGGAATATCTCGGTTGCCGAGATCGCCATCGGCGAGTCGAGAAAGACCTGCATTGCCGCCGGCAGGGCACCGGCCTCGACACCCTGGCGCAAACAGAACAGCAGCTCCTGAGCGCGTTCCAGCGCGAACGTGGGGATAATCACGTTGCCGCCGCGTGAAAAGGTGTCCTTTATCGCCGCGTACAGTTCCGCAACCGATGGCTCCAGCGCCTTGTGCGAACGGTCACCGTAGGTCGTCTCCATGACCACGACGTCGGCGACGGGTGGCGGAGCCGGATCGCGCATCAGCGGCCTGGCGTTCGCACCGAGGTCGCCGGAAAACAGCAGGCTTTGACGCCGGTGCCGTTCCTCGAGTTCGAGGAACACGCTCGCCGAACCGAGGATATGCCCGGCGTCGAAGAAGGTGGCACGCACGCCATCGGCGATCTGTATCGGCCGCGCGTAGCACGCGACCCTGCCGAAGCGGTCCATGCTGTCCAGCGCATCCAGTATCGTGTACAGGGGCTGCACCCCCTGCTCCCGATCCGGGTGGCGCTGGGCCTTACGGTTCAGCCACTCGGCCTCCTCTTCCTGCAGGCCGGCGGCATCCAGCATGACCAGACGCGCGAGTTCGCGGCTCGCCGCCGTCGTAATGATCTCTCCGCGGAACCCGCGCGCGGTCAGCAGCGGGATACGTCCGCAGTGATCGAGGTGGGCATGGGTGAGTAGCAGAAAATCGATCGCTGCCGGATCGAAACCGAAGGATGCCCGGTTCTCCTCCTCGATTCGGCGCCCGCCCTGATAGAGGCCGCAGTCGACCAGGATTCGGGACCCGGCACACTCGACCAGGTGACAGGAGCCGGTCACGCCCTGCGCGGCACCATGGAACGAGAGCCTCACGTTCAGCGGCTCGCAACACCGACCAGCGGCCGGCCGGCGTCGCGGTGCCACTGCAGAATACCGTCCCAGGCCTCCTGGGCACTCTCTGCAAACCAGAACAACTCACGATCCTCGGCCTCGATCACGCCCTCTTCCACCAGAAAGTCCACATCGAAGGCGCGACGCCAGAAGGACTCGCCGATCAATACGATCGGCAGTGGTTCGATCTTGCGGGTCTGGACCAGGGTCAATGCCTCGAACAGCTCGTCCAGCGTCCCATACCCCCCCGGGCAGGCCACCAGCGCACTGGCGCGCAGCATGAAGTGCAGCTTGCGCAGCGCGAAATAGTGGAAACGGAAACAGAGGTCGGGCGTCACATAGGGGTTGGGGTGCTGCTCGTGAGGCAGCGAGATGTTCAGACCGATGGTATCCGCACCCACGTCGAACGCGCCGCGGTTGGCCGCCTCCATGATGCCCGGACCACCACCGGTCACGACGGCGAGAAAATCGCGCCCCTCGCCCTGCTGCGCGCTGCCGACCAGACGCCCGAGTTCGCGCGCGACGTCGTAGTAGCGACCCTTGTCGAGGATTCGCCGGGCGATCTCGACCTGCCGCTCCAACCCCGCATCGCCGGGGCGCCCGGCGAGCTGTTGCTGCAGGCCGTCGAGCCGACGCCGTGCCACCCGTGGATCCGGGATGCGCGTGCTGCCGAACACGATCACGGTACGTTCGATACCGTACGCACGCAGGATCGACTCGGCCTTCGCATAGTCGACCTGCAGGCGCATGCCGCGCATACCGAGCTGGGCGAGAAAATCGGGATCCGTGTCCGCCTGCCGGTAGCTCGGACTGGCCATGATGGCCGCGACGCGCGCGGCCGCGCCGGGGTCGTCTACCGGGACTTCAGGATGTTGCCAGGGCAACGGCTCCCGGCGTTCACCGGGCGGCGACTTACGCTTGTCGTGCGGGGCGTCCAGCGTCCTTATCCGTGCAAAGTGCGGATCGTCAAGACAGTCTATACGCTATCGCCCGATCCCGGCACCGGTGCGTGGTGCTCGACAGGGCCAGGCAATGCTCAGTCAGACGGCCATTCGAACGCGACGCCGCGCGCTGCGAGGGCTGCGACCAGCTCCGCGAACGGGGTCTCGAGATCACCCTGGCCGCGAAAACCGATCTCTATTTGGAACTCCGGCCCCAGGCGCGGCAGGCTGAACAGCTTGGCCTCGGGGAAACGCCGGGTCAGGTCCTCCATCAGGTCGACCAGACTGCTCTCGGTAACGCCGCGCACGCGCACCGCGCGCTGCTGTTCGGGGTGCCCGCCCGCGGCGAAGTGGGTGTCCAGCACCCAGGCGGCCATCGGATGCGCCATATCGGGAAATCCCGGCAGGAAATAGTGGCGCCGGAGGCTGAACCCGGGAACGCGGTTGTAAGGGTTCGGTATCAGCTCGCAGCCGCGCGGCAGCTCGGCCATCTTGATGCGCTGCGGATAGGCATCGGCACCGAAACGCGCCTCGATCTCGGCCACCGCGCCGGGGTGTGGTTCGAGTGACGCGCCGGCCGCTTCTGCGGCGCAGGCACGGGTGTGGTCGTCCGGTGTCGCACCGATGCCGCCGCAGCAGAACACCGGCACGCCCTCGGCCATCGTGCGGCGGAACTCGGCAACCAGGTAGTCAGGGTCGTCCGGCAGGATGCGCAGCCAGGCCAGTTTGAAGCCCCGCGCGCGCAGCATGCCACCGATTGCGTCGAAATGCCGGTCGCGACGACGGCCGTTCAGGATTTCGTCCCCGATGACGATGATCCCGAAAGTATCATCCATCAGATGGTGTTCCTGAGACCCGGCGTACCGCGCAGGCGGATCGGCGGCCGCGGGGTGCCCATGCCGATTGCCACCGCCGGGCAGATCGGCCGGTAATCGACATGCCTGCCCAGCTCATCAACGATCCAGCGATTGCGCTTCGCGGTGCCGTCGTAACGCACCGCCTGCCTGAGCAGGCAGCTGCTGACCCCGATCAATGGGCGTTCGGCAAGGTCCATCGACCGGTCCGTTTCATGCCCCGGTTTCGCCATACCGGGGCTGGTGGGACAACGCGCTCAAAACGCGGCCGCCTCGGCCTCCAGGTAGGCCCCGCTGATGTGCCTGCCGAGCTCGATGTCGAACCCCGCCCATTGCGACCAGGGCTCGAGTCTGGGCATCAGCTGGGGACGGATCTCGAAATCAGCCAGCCCTTCCTCGACCCCCTGCTCGACTGCCGTGTACAGGGTCTGCAGGTAATCACGATAACGCTGTGCCACCTCGCGCCCGCCGCTGGGCCCGTGCCCCGGGACGAACACCCGGGCATCGGTGGCCAAGGCCTGCTCCAGCGCCTCGATGTTGCCCGGGAAGCTGCCGCCCTCGAGGCGCAGTATCCGGCCGTGCCCCGCATTGTCGCCGAGGAAAATCAGATCGAGCTCCTTGACGTGCAGCATGATGTCGGTATCGGTATGGGCCTTGTCGTTGTTCATGACCCGGTAGGTCAGTCCGCCGATCGCGAGCTCGTCGCCGTCCTTTACCGTGCGGTCGGGCGCGACCACCTCGGTGCCGGCGGTCGCCTGCTCGGTCATGCGCAGCATCAGCTGCACCCACTCGGTACCCGCCCCGGCGATGACCTTCGGCCCGACGCGTTCGTGGCCATAGATCGGCACATCGGGGTAGCTCGCGCGAATCGCCTGGTTGCCCAGCCAGTGGTCGCCGTGGATGTGCGAGTTAAACACCGCGAGGACCGGCTTTTCGGTGACCTGCGCTATCCGCTCGAGCATCATCTCACCGACCTGCACGCTGCTCCCCGGGTCGACCACGACGACGCCCGTGTCGGTCACGATGAAGGCCGGGTTGTTCATGAAACCCTGGTTGTCCGGCGACGGCAGCTCGGTCGGACCATGAATCACGTAGACCCCCGGGGCAATCTGCTCCGGCGCCCATGCCCCGCGGATCGGCAGGGCCTTCTGCAACGCGTAGGCGACACCGGCGATCAACACCAGTGCCAGAATCCAAAAAGCCTTTTTCACTCGGACCTCCGCTCAGGACTTGCGCCGCGCGCCAACGCGCAGCCGCAGTGCATTCAGTTTGATAAAGCCTTCCGCGTCCTTTTGATCGTAGGCCCCGGCGTCATCCTCGAACGTCGCGATGGACTCGTCGAAAAGGCTGTGGCTGGCCGACTTGCGCCCGGCGACGATCGCGTTCCCCTTGTACAGTTTCATCCGCACCGTACCGTTCACGACCGCCTGGGTTTGATCGATCAGCGCCTGCAGCGCCTCACGCTCCGGGCTCCACCAGTAACCGTTGTAGATCATGCTCGCGTACTTGGGCATCAACTCGTCTTTCAGATGGGCCGCCTCGCGATCGAGGGTCAGCGATTCCATCGCGCGGTGCGCCTTCAGCATGATCGTCCCGGCCGGGGTCTCGTAGCAACCACGCGACTTCATTCCGACATAGCGATTCTCGACGATGTCGTCACGGCCGATGCCGTTCGCTCCGCCCAATCGATTCAGGAACTCCATCACGCCCGCCGGGCTCATCGCGGCGCCATCGATCGCGACGATATCGCCCCGCTCGTAACTCAACTCGACATATGCGGGCTCGTCCGGCGCCCGCTCGGGCGAAACGGTCCAACGCCACATGTCCTCCTCGGGCTCGGTCCAGGGATCCTCGAGGACGTCCCCTTCGTACGAGATGTGCAACAGATTCGCATCCATGGAATACGGCGACTTCTTGCCCTGCTTCGCGAAATCGACTGCGATGCCGTGTTCCGCGGCATAGCGCATAAGCTTCTCGCGCGACAGCAGATCCCACTCCCGCCACGGCGCGATCACCTTGACGTCCGGCTTGAGCGCATACGCACCGAGCTCGAAGCGCACCTGGTCGTTGCCCTTGCCGGTTGCACCATGCGAGATCGCGTCGGCACCTGTCGCGTTCGCAATCTCGATCAGCCGCTTCGCGATCAAGGGCCGGGCAATCGAGGTCCCGAGCAGGTACTCACCCTCGTAGACCGCATTGGCACGGAACATCGGATAGACGAAGTCGCGCGCGAACTCCTCGCGCAGGTCCTCGACGTAGATTTCCCTGATGCCGGCCGCCTGCGCCTTGGCGCGCGCCGGCTCGACCTCCTCACCTTGCCCGATGTCTGCGGTGAACGTGACGACCTCACAGTGATACTCGTCCTGCAGCCATTTCAGGATGATCGAGGTATCCAGTCCGCCGGAATAGGCCAGAACGACCTTGTCGATGCCCGTATGCGCCATGTTGCGCCCCTGTGGAAAAGCCTGTCGGAAACCGGCGATTATACCGGTCCAAGCCGGATCCAGGGGGACCGCTTTCGCGTCAGGTCGCCGCTGGCGGGCGGAGCTGCGATACTGACCGGTGGGTTCAGCTGAGTCGGAACGGGATCCGTCGAGATGTCGGGAAGCTTTCGCAAGGGTCGGATATTCACGCTGCTGCTGGTACTCGGACTGCTGGCCGCATGGGGCTGGTGGGCCACACGCACCGAGCCGATCCGGGTCACGACCGCGGCGGTCGCGCGAGGCGTCGTCGAAAGGACCGTGGCCAATACACGCGCCGGCACGGTAAAGGCCTGCCGCCGCGCCAAACTGTCGCCGAGCGCCGGCGGACAGATCGCGAAGCTGCCGGTTCACGAAGGTGATTACGTCAAACACGGCCAGCTGCTGCTGGAACTCTGGAACAAGGACCTGACCGCGCATCTCGATCTCGCGAGACAGGAGGCGGCCAGCGCCGCGGCCACCGCTCGCGCACGCTGCATCGAGGCCGAGCAGGCGCGGCGTGAGGCCAGTCGGCAACAGACACTGCTCGGCCGCAAGCTGGTCTCCGAGGAACAGGCCGACCAGGCGGCGTCCACGGCGGCAGCGGGGCAGGCCGCGTGCGAGGCCGCCAGGGCGAACGCGGCCGTCAGCGAGGCACGCGTCGGGGTCGCCGGGGCGACGCTCGAGAAGTCCCGGCTGATCGCGCCGTTCGATGGCGTCGTGGCTGAGATAAACGGCGAACTGAACGAGTACGTGACTCCGTCACCGATCGGCATCCCCACGCCGCCGGCGATCGATCTGATCGACAATCGCTGCTTCTATCTGAGCGCACCGATCGACGAGGTCGACGTGGCGGGCATCGACAGGGGACAGCCGGCGCGGGTGACGCTGGATGCATTCGGCGACCGACGCTTCGACGGCCGGGTGCGCCGCATCGCGGACTATGTGCTGGATATCGAGAAACAGGCCCGAACCGTCGACGTCGAGGTGGAGTTCACCGACCCGGAGGATATCGAAAAACTGCTCGCCGGCTATTCCGCAGACGTCGAGATCATCCTCGATGTGCGCACCGACACCTTGCGTGTGCCGACCGAGGCGCTGGTCGATGGCAGCCGCGTTTACGTCTTCGACCCAGACGAAGGACTGATCGAACTGCGTGAAGTGAAAACCGGCACCTCGAACTGGGATCACACCGAAATATTGGAGGGCCTGGTCGAGGCCGATCTCGTCGTCACCTCGGTGGGCCGGGAAGGCCTCGCGGACGGCGTCACGGCGCGCCGTGAAACGAACGGGGCCCAATGATCGAACTGCATCAGATCGAACGCGACTTTCCGGTCGGCGACGAAATCGTGCACGCCCTCAGCGGCGTCGACCTCCGGCTGCCGGCCGGCGACTATGTCTCGGTGATGGGCCCTTCGGGTTCGGGCAAGTCCACGCTGCTCAACGTGCTCGGCCTGCTCGATCGTCCGAACGCCGGCAGCTATCGCCTGAGCGGCGTGGAAACCACGGAACTGGTGGAGGAAGGACGCGCCGCACTGCGCCGCGACCATATCGGTTTCGTATTCCAGGCGTTCCACCTGGTACCGCGATTGACGGCCGCCGACAATATCGGACTGCCGATGATGCTGGCCGGTGTCGAGCCGCACCAGCGCAAGGCGCGCATCGACCGGGTCCTCGACTCGCTGGGTCTGCTCGACCGTGCAGAACACAGACCCGACCAGCTCTCCGGCGGCCAGCGCCAACGCGTTGCGATCGGACGCGCCATCGTCATGCAGCCGGACCTGCTGCTCGCAGACGAACCGACCGGCAACCTGGATCAGCAGTCGGGCAACGATGTGATCACACTGCTCGAACGGCTCAATGCCGACGGAATCACGCTGGTCGTGGTCACACACGACCTGGCCATCGGCAGACGTGCGCGGCGCCGCATACGGATGGTCGACGGCCGTATCATGGAGGACGAACGGACCGATGCGCCCAGCTGACATGTTCCGATTCTCGGCCGTGTCGCTCGCAAGCGCGCGCACCCGAACCGCGCTGATGCTGCTGGCGATGAGCATCGGGGTCGCCTCGGTCGTGGTATTGACCGCGCTGGGCGAAGGCGCACGACGCTACGTGGTCGGCGAGTTCGCCGGACTCGGCACCCATCTGCTCATCATGCTGCCGGGCCGCTCCGAGACGACCGGCGGCGCGCCGCCGCTGTTCGGCGAAACGCCGCGCGACCTCACGCTCGACGACGCGCTGGCGCTACTGCGCGAACGCAGCATCCTGCGCGTCGCCCCGCTCACGGTCGGCAATGCGCCGGTATCGTTCGGCGGCCGGGAGCGCGAGGTCTCGGTGATCGGTTCTACCCACGAGTTCTTTCCGATCCGTCATCTGTCGATCGGCTCAGGCCGCCCCTTGCCGAAAACTGAGCCGAAGCGCGCGTACCCTGTTGCCGTGCTCGGGTCGGGCCTGCGCAGCGAACTGTTTGGCGCCAAGCGTGCACTGGGACAGTGGATCCGCATCAACGACCGGCGCTTTCGCGTGATCGGCGTGCTGGCCGAGGGCGGCGAGTCGCTCGGCCGGAACCTCGACGACATGGTGGTCATCCCGGTCGCTGCAGCCCAGAGCCTGTTCGATACGCCCGCGCTGTTCCGGGTATTGATCCAGGCGCGCGGCGAGCAGGAGATCGAACAGGCGAAACGCGCCGCCCGCGACATCATTCGCGAGCGCCATGACGGCGAGGACGATGTGACGATCATCACCCAGGACGCGCTGCTTGCCACCTTCGAAAAGATCCTGCGCGCCCTCACCTACAGCGTCGGCGGGATCGCCAGCATCAGTCTCGCGGTGGCCGGCATCCTGATCATGAACGTGATGCTGGTCGCGGTATCGCAGCGCGTCGGCGAGATCGGCCTGCTCAAGGCACTGGGGGCACCCGAGCGCGAGGTGCTTAGCCTGTTCCTGGTCGAGGCGGTGATGCTGGCGAGCGCCGGCGCTGCGCTCGGCGTCCTGGTAGGGCTGGTCGGCATTTTCGCGCTGAGCCAGGCCTTCCCGGTGTTCCCGATCGCGGCGCCGCTGTGGGCGCCTGCCGCAGCGGTCACGGTAGCGGTCGTCACGGGCCTGTTGTTCGGCGTACTGCCGGCACGCCGCGCCGCCCGACTCGACCCCGTGCAGGCGTTGACCGGACGATAGCGGCCCGTGCGCCTGCGAGACCACCTGCATCTGACCGGCGGCGCGATTCTCGCCCATCGCATGCGCAGCGTACTGACCGTCCTCGGCATCGCGGTCGGGATCGCCGCCGTGGTGCTGTTGACGGCGATCGGCGAGGGCGTACAGCGTTTCGTCGTGCACGAATTCACTCAGTTCGGCACCAACCTGATCGCGATCTCGCCGGGCAAGACCGAGACCTTCGGTGTATCGGGCGCAGTGATCAGCAACGTGCGCCCGTTGAGCCTGGACGACGCGGCGGCGTTGCGGCAACTGCCGCAGGTAATGGCGGTGGTTCCGTTCGTGCAAGGCAACGCCGAGGTCGAGGCCGGCGGTCGGACCCGGCGCACCACGGTGTTCGGCACCGGTCCGGCGGTACCGGACGTCTGGCAGATCTCACCGGCACTCGGGCGCTTTCTGCCGGACGATGAACCGCGTCGCGCGCGTGCGTTTGCGGTGCTGGGCAGCACACTGCACAGCGAGCTGTTTGGCACCGGCTCGCCGCTCGGTAAGCGTATCCGAATCGGCGGCGAGACGTTTCGCATCATCGGCACGATGGAGACCAAAGGCCAGATGCTCGGCTTCGATCTCGACGATACCGTCTACATCCCGATCGCGCGGGCAATGGCGATGTTCGACCGGGAGAGTCTGATGGAGGTCGATGTGCTGTATCACGCCAGCGCCGACGCGGATGATCTCGCGGAGCGGATCAGGCAACGCCTGATGGCACGCCACGGCAGTGAAGACTTCACCATTGTCACGCAGGACCAGATGCTCGATGTGCTGGGCTCGGTACTGGAGGTACTGACCCTCGCGGTCGGCGCATTGGGTGCGATATCGCTGCTGGTCGGCGGGATCGGGATATTGACCATCATGACGATCTCGGTGAACGAACGCACCGCCGAGGTCGGCTTGCTGCGCGCGCTCGGGGCCAGACGACGCCAGGTCGTGGGACTCTTTCTCGGTGAGGCGGTGGTACTTGCCGGGCTCGGCGGCCTGGCTGGGACGCTGGTCGGCGCCGGCGGCGCCTGGCTGATCGGCGTCGCGGTCCCCGGCTTGCCGACCCAGGTGGCCTGGGGATACGCGCTGCTGGCGCTGCTGATCGCGGTCGGTATCGGGCTGCTCGCCGGCGTGGCGCCGGCCCTGCGCGCGGCGGCCCTGGACCCGGTCGAGGCATTGCGCGGCGAATGAGGCCCGCGGCGTGGTCGGGCTGGCGACAGCGTCCCGGCTGCGACGGCGCTTGTCTGAAGGAGCAGCAAGCGTTCGGCAGCGGAGCCGCGTGCTCGGTGGGCCGGCGTCTGCCCCGGGCATGCGATCACAGTATTTCCCTAAGCTGAAGCTTACTTAAGCTGATTCCGGTCGTTTCTGGAGAAAACGTCGGCGGCATGGACGCCGCCGTCGA
>CBFCWF010000113.1:0-13428 GCA_965601425.1 uncultured Chromatiaceae bacterium
CGAGATAACGCGCCAGATCCGGGTCCAGCGGCTCGACGAAATTCAGCACCATGTAGCGCGCGCCCCGCGGGCTGGCACTGAGTGCGCCAGAGGCGGCGGTGTTCAGGATGCTGAAGGTGGGGAAGCCGGCGTCTTGCATCTCGCGCTCGTAGGCCGCCCTGCCCGGTTGATCGACCAAGCGCAGCTGGAGAATGGCGCGCACGTAAGGATAACTGCGCTCGATATCCTGGGCGAAGGCCGAAAGCTCTTGTTGCGAAAGCCTCGCCATCGCGTGGTGCATCCCACTCAACGAGCGCAACGCGGCATCCAGGTTGTCGAGCCGTCGCGTGATAGTTGTCTTGATTTCGGCGCTCAGCTCATCGAACGCCGCCCGAGCCTCGCGCACGTCGCTGTGGATCGAAAGGCCCACCGCGACCATCACAACCAGTACGCCCAGCAGGGCGGCAAGTCCCTTCCAACCGGCGAGGCGCTTTCGCACAGGGGTCATGGCATCACGGTTTCTGGAAGACCTTACCCTTGCTCAGCAGCTGTCCCGGCAGTTCAAGGCCGGCTGTATCGGTCAGTTTCAGATTGAGAAAAAGATCCCATTTGCGGTTTGCGATCACCGGAATGCTGTCCGGACGGACGCCCCCAAGGATCTGCAGCGCGACCTGGCCGGCCCATTCACCCTGCTCCTCCGGTACTTTCGTCATGCCTAGCATCGTGACCGGCATCATCCACTCGTGACTCGTGACCGTCAGTCGCCGGGTCAATGGAATGATCCCCGCGACCGCCTGCTCGGCGTCCCAATCATCGATGCCGGCATTGCTGCCCATGATGATGAAATCGTAGTCCTGGCCCGCCCTGTAGGCCTCGATCCACGATGCGAGGTCGGATGCGAACTGCGCCTCGAAGCCCAGCTTTTGGTTCTCGGCGGCCTTGCGTATCCGCGTGGCGTTCTTTTTCTCCGTTGCGGTGTTGGCCCCGATGTAGAGCACCCTGTTGGCAGCCGGTACCAGCGCGCTGGCTTCTTCTATCATCGCCTTGACCGGCGCGACCTCGATCATGCCGGTGACGTTGCTGTAGGGGAAACCGTATTCCCGCACGGTCCAGTTGACCCCGCAGAACACGAACGGCACATCCTTGTCCTCGTAGTGGCGCTGGATAAGAAATTTGGCGGCATTGTCGTCCGCGGCAATCACGACATCCGGCTGCCAGGTTTCGATAATCCGCTTGGCTTCCAGCGCCGACTGCTCTTTCTGCGCCGTGCTCTTCTTGCGCTTCGTGTCCATGTCGAACTGGCGGATTTCGCATTTGCCATCCAGCGTTTGGCGTAGTCCACGCTCGACACCGTCGGACCAGGCATATCCGCGGTGGTAGGATGAGACGAACAGACATTTGGGTTGTGCCGCCGCGACGGCGGAGTAGCCCAAGACCAAGATCAGGGCGCTGACAAACCACGGCGAACGGAAGCGGGCACTGGGGGCTGTCCACGGGTACATATCAATCGTCTCGATTCTCCGGATACCAGCGGGCATCGGCCGCGGAAGCGGATTCTTGACTTGGGATCTCGATGGCCCCCGGTGGGCTATGTCCAGCCTGCCGAAAGGTGTCGCCGATGCGTACAATACGGGGACACAGCCGCAGCCCGGAAACCTGCAGTCAATGACCGACCTGTATGCCGTGATTGGCAATCCGATAGAACATTCGAAGTCGCCGCTGATTCATGCGGCGTTTGCCCGCCAGACCGGGCAGGACATGCGTTACGATCGCATCCTCGGCGACCCCGACCGGTTCGAGGCCGACGTTGAGACTTTCTTCGACGCGGGTGGGCTCGGTCTCAACGTCACGGTGCCATTCAAGGAGCGGGCGTTTGCGATGGCCGAGCGGCTGAGCGCGCGGGCCCGGGGCGCCGGTGCCGTGAACACGCTGCTGCTTCGCGAAGCGGAACTTTTTGGCGACAACACCGACGGTGTGGGTTTGGTCCGGGATCTCGGTTGCAATCACCTGTTCGGTCTCAAAGGGGCGCGCTTGCTGCTGCTCGGGGCCGGCGGCGCGGCACGCGGCGTACTGTATCCCCTGCTCCGGGAAGGACCGGCACGCCTGGTGCTGGCCAACCGCACGGCCAGCAGGGCGCGCGAGCTGGCGACTGCGGCCGCGGACTTCGGCAAGGTCACTGGCTGCGGTCTGGACGAACTCGCCGGTCAGCGATTTGATCTGATCATCAATGCAACCGCTGCGGGGCTCGATCGCAAGGTGCCGGAAATACCCGACGACTGTCTCGCCGAGGGCGGGTGGGCTTATGACATGCTTTACGGTGATCGGCCCACGGCCTTCGTCGAATGGGGCAGGGCACACCGCGCGGCGAGGGCCCTGGATGGTCTCGGTATGCTGGTTGAGCAGGCGGCCGAGTCGTTTCGCATCTGGCGTGGGGTGCAGCCGGATACCGCGGCGGTGATCGCGAGCTTGCGCCGCGCCTAGTGGTCCATGCGGGAAGTTCTGTAACACTCAGCCGGTTCACGCGTTTCATCGGCAAGGCACGTGAGCGTAGGACTAGCCAATGCTAATTCAAGCGATCGCAACGCCGGTGATGGGGCTCTGAGCATGACAGAACTTCCCGCATGCACCACTAGCAAGTCAACGGAGGCCTTATGCGCGTCGGAGTCGGTCTGATGTCCCCCGGTCTTTCAAGGATCGTCGCCGTCGCGGCCCTGCTGGGCCTGCTGCTCGCCTGCGACAGAGAGCCCGACCAGCCCGGCAGTGACTTGTTGCGGCATGTGCCGGCGGACACCCCATACGTGTTCGTCGCGGGGAAACCGCTGCCAGACCCGCTGCGCGAACGCCTGGCCGATCACTATGCCGAACAGCTGGCCGCGCAGCGTGCGGTGCTCGCCGAGGTGCGCGAGAGGACGCAGGCCTCTCCCGGTGATGCGCCGGTATTCGCCGGGGCGAGCCGGGTCTTCGCTGTGCTGGATGCGCTGTTCGCCGAGTTCGAGGGGCGCGACAGTGCAGAACGAATCCGCGAACTGGGCGTTGAGCCAGTCGCCCGTGCCGTTTTGTATGGCATCGGTCCGCTGCCGGCGGCGCGCATCGAGATCGCAGACGCGACCCGGCTCGATGCAATGTTGGATCGCGTCGGACAGCGCGCCGGGGTCAGTGCCGCGCGGGGGGAACTCGATGGCCAGACCTACCGTCGGATCGATCTCGGACGGGTCGATGCGGCGCTCGCGATCAGCGGCAAGCAGCTGATTGCCGGTCTGCTGCCCGATGCATTGTTCGAGCGAGATCTGCCCCTGCTGTTGGGCCAGCGTCCGCCCGAGCACAGCCTTGCCGAGACCGCTGACATGCCAGCACTGATCGAGCGGCACGGCTTTACCGGCTACGGCGAGGGCTTCGTACGACTCGACGAACTCGCTGCGACGCTGCAGGGCCGGGCGGGTGGCCGCAACGCGGAGGTGATGCGGGTCCTCGACGCGGCGGCGTTGCGGCTCTCCGAGGATTGCATGCGGGTGGCTGATGGCCTGGTAGCCGGTATGCCGCGGCTGGCCATCGGTGTGACCCGTGCCGACGATAGTCTGGTGGCGCTACGCGGGGTCTGGGAGGCCAGCCCGCGGGTAGCGGCCCACCTGACGCGCCTGGCGGCGCCTGTGCCCGGCTTGGGCGCCTCGTTCGACGGCCTGCTGGCCCTGGGCGTCGGCCTCGATTTGCCACGCTTGCGCAACATCATAGAAGACCTGCTCCGCTACGTAACGGAGGTCGGCCGCGGCTGCGACTGGGTCGACAGCGCCGATCTGCAGGCCGTGATCCCGCAGCTCAATCTGGCGCTCGGTCCGATGACCGCGGGCATCAAGGGGTTCAACCTGCTGCTCGATGATCTGGTGGTCGATCCGGACACCCTCGAGCCTGAGGTATTGAGCGGGGGACTGCTCGCCGCAGTCGATGATCCACGCGGCGTGTTCGCGCTGGCTGCGATGCTCAATCCGGCACTGGCTGCACTCGAGGTCCCGACTGACGGCACGCCGGTCGAACTGCCAGGCGAGCCGGGGGTCAGCCAATCGGCCCCGCCGATGCGCGTTGCCATCAAGGACAAGTCTCTGCTGCTGCTAGCCGGCGCCGAGTCGGGCAGATTGCTGACGACGCTGCTGCAAGCGGTGCCGCTGGTCCCGGCGCCGCTGCTGGCGATCGATTATGGTGTGGCGGAACTGGCCGACCGTCTTGGCGGGCTCATGGAACGTGCCGCAGAACGGTTGAGCGACCGGGGCGAGGTCGAGGCGGCGCTCGGCGTGCGCGGTCAGCTCGATGAGCTCCGGCAGCAGGCGGCACTGATCGAGCGCCAGCGCTTCTCGCTCTATGCGAATGAGCAGGGCCTGGTCATGGATCAAGTGATGCAGTTGCGCAACTGATCCTGTCGCCGTCGCGTCCCAGCGCACCGGGCGTCGCGTCCGGTGTCCGGGCGACAACGCAGCATGTCGCTATGCGTGCTGGTGTTGGCGGCGGTGCCGCTTTGCGAGCTTCACGTAGTATTCAGCCGAGTAGGCTAGATATGCCTTCTCCCGGTCGTTGAGCGGACGGGCTTCACGGGCCGGTGAGCCGGTGTAGAGGAAACCCGACCGCAGGATCTTGCCCGGCGTCACCAGGCTGCCTGCGCCGATCATCACCCCCGCCTCGACGATCGCGTTGTCCATCACGATTGCGCCCATGCCGATCAGGCAGTCGTCGCCGATTTCGCAACCGTGCAGGATGGTCTTGTGTCCGACCGTCACACGGTTGCCGATCAGCAACGGCGCCCCCCCCGGCATGAACGGGCCGTCATGGCTGTTGTGCAGGATGGAACCGTCCTGGATGTTGGTCTCGCGGCCGATACGAATCCAGTTGATGTCGCCGCGCACAACGACGCCTGGCCAGAGACTGCTGAGCGCCCCGATATGCACGTCGCCGATGATCAGCGCAAGCGGGTCGACCCAGGCCTCGTCGTCGATCGCGGGGCTGTGGTTGTCGAATCTACGGATGGGGCTCATGTTAGTCTACCGAATTGCCGCTATATGCTCGACACACGTTAGCAGGCCATGGGAGTCGACGAAATGGCAGTTGTTTCAATCGTCCTGATCGGTTTTCTGATTCTGCTCCTGGGCTACGGGATACTGATCTACAACAATCTCGTCGGACTCAAACACGCGGTCAGCCAAGCCTGGTCAAATATCGATGTGCTGCTCAAACAGCGTCACGATGAGTTGCCGAAGCTGGTCGAGACCTGCAAACAGTACATGAAGCACGAGCGCGAGACGCTTGAGCAGGTCATGCGGGCGCGAGCCGCCGTTGCCAGTGCGCGTGAAGCGCGCGACGTTGACCAGGTCGGCCAGGCCGAAGGCATGCTGCGCGTCGGGCTGGGCAATCTGTTCGCGGTTGCAGAGGCCTATCCGGACCTGAAGGCGAACGAGAGCTTCCGGCACCTGCAGTCGCGCATCACCGGCCTGGAGGACGGCATCGCCGACAGACGCGAGTTCTACAACGCCCAGGTCAACGTCAACAACGTCCGTATCGAGCAGTTCCCGGACATACTTGTCGCACGCCTGCTGAACTTCCGTCCCGCCGATCTGCTGGAGTTCGACGAGCAACAGGTCGCCGACGTCAACCTGCAGAGCCTTTTCCAATAGGCAGTGGTCGAATGGCTCGACAGCCTGGCGCATGCGCCGGCGTCGCTGGTCGCGTTCATCGGCCTGCTGGCGGCGTTTGCGCTGTTTGCCGGATTTTCGGGCCTTCGGCGCATGCGGCTGATCGAAGACGTGCCGACCGCGCGCGTGCGTTCGGCGCCGCAGGGCTATGTGGAACTGGTCGGCACTGCCCGCATGCTTGGCGGCGAGCCGATCGTCGCACCACTGTCCAATACCCCCTGTTGCTGGTTTCGATATCGGGTCGAGCGCCGCGCCGGCAGAGACTGGCGCACGGTCCAGTCTGGCACCAGCGATGGCATCTTCGTGATCCGTGACGATACGGCGGACTGCGTCGTCGATCCCGACGGGGCAGAGGTCACCAGCCGGCACAAACGCACTTGGTCAGACCACGGGGATGGCTGGGGTGGCGCGGCTGTTCATATGCGGTTGCCCAGCCTGGGCCGCACCGCGGACCTGGTGGTCGACCTCGGCGGCAAGGTCCTCGAGGGGCTGGGCAGCGGTGTGGGTGAGTATCGCTATAGCGAAGCGGTGATCCTCGAGGGCGACCCGCTGTACGCGATAGGCCAGTTCCACACGCTCGGGGCTGACGCACAAGGGGCTTCGCTACACGAGGTGACCGGTGCGATCCTCCGCGAATGGAAGCAACGTCCGGATACCCTGAGAGAGCGCTTCGATGCCGACCGCAACGGATTGATCGACGGCCCTGAATGGGAGCGGGCGCGGGCCGTAGCCGGCCGCGAGGCGGCTCGCGAACTCGCCGCAAGACCTACCGAAGATCCGCTGCATACGCTAAAGAAGCCGGCCGATGGCCGCTACTTTCTATTGTCAAATCTGGAAGAATTCGGACTGCTTCGGCGCTATCGTTGGCGCATGCGAATCGGATTCGGGATATTCCTGCTGTTGGGCGCGGTGCTGGTGGTGATGCTCTCGGCCCACTAGCGTTTCCCTGGCCGCGCGGCCGTTAGGATCGCACAATGCCGATTCGGTTAAGATCAAGACAACGGGGAAGGTGAGGCAGCTTCCGTGCACCCAGAAAACTCCGGTCAACCGCAGATCGAATTTGGCGTCGCCGGCGACCCGACCGGGCCAAACCCGGCCGATCGCGCGTTGGAGCCGCTGGCCGCATTGGCCCGAATTTCGTCGTTCGGCGGCGACCGTTTTTGCAGCAATTGCGTACGCTTGCTCGCTTCTGCCTATGGTGTGGCCTTTGCCTTCATCGCGGTCTTTCCGGACGAATCGCGCAGTGCGTTGCACACGCTGGCCTACAGCGCGGACGGTGAGCCTGCCGCCGATTTCAGTTTCGAGCTGGCCGGGACGCCCTGTGCCGACGTCTTGGTACATGACCGCGTCTTCATCCCGACGGGTGCCAGCGCTGCCTATCCGAAGGCCAGCTGGCTGAGCGAACATGCCATTTCAGGCTATTACGGCGCGGCGCTGAAAGCTGCGTCCGGTGAGCGGATTGGCGTGCTCGTCGTCGCCGATCGGCTGCCGATGGTCAAGGACTTCGGGGTACACCAGGTATTGGGGCTGTATGCTGACCGGATCGCCTTCGAACTCGGCCGACAGCGCCTGGACCGTGAAATGCAACTCGCTGCGAGCGTGTTTCGGCACAGCCCGCAGGGCATCATGATAACGGATGCGGATCACCGGATCCGCAAGGTGAACGCGGCCTTCACGGCGATCACCGGCTGGCAGGAAGATGAGGTGACGGGGCGTCGAGACCGAATGCTGAGCGCCGGTCGCGACGATCCCGGCCTGCTCGATGAGATCCAGTCGACACTCGACATCGAGGACATCTGGGTCGGGGAGCTCTGGAGCCGGCGGCGTGACGGGGAAGTGTTTCCCGAGCAGCGGACCGTCGTTGCGGTTCGCGACGGAGTACGCACGCTCCAGCATTATGTCAGCATGTTCAGCGACATTTCGGCGGAAAAGTTCGCGGCAGAACGGATTCATCGTCTGGCCCATTACGACGCGACTACCGAGCTGCCGAATCGGGTGTTGCTGCAGGATCGCCTGCTGCATGCGATCAATCAGGCGACACGTGGTAGCGGCAGGCTGGCCCTGCTGTTTCTCGACCTCGACGGCTTCAAGCTGATCAACGATACCTACGGACATGGTGCGGGCGACGAAGTGCTGCGCCTGGTCGGCGTTCGCCTGCTCTCGCGGTTGCGCAAGGCGGACGTCGTGGCGCGGATCGGTGGCGATGAGTTTGCCGTGGTCCTGAGCGATATCGTCGAGCCACAAGACGTCCAGCCGATTTGCGACCAGCTGCTGCGGGTGATCACCGAGCCCTACGAGATCGGCGGGCAGGAAAACCGGGTCACGACCAGTATCGGCGTCGCACTGTTTCCAGATGACGGCGCCGACGTCCAGACGCTGCTCAAGCACGCCGATGCCGCGATGTACCAGGCCAAGGAAGGCGGCAAGAATCGCTACGCCTTTTACGAACCGGAGATGAATCGCAAGGCCGAGGAGCGGCTGCAACTGACGCGCCAACTGCGTGGCGCGCTGGAGAGGGAGGAGCTCAGCCTTTGCTATCAGCCGCAGTTCGATCTGGCGTCGGGGCGTGTGGTGGGTGTCGAGGCACTCACCCGCTGGCGAGACGAGACCGGCGTCATGGTGCCGCCGACCCGATTCATCCCGGTGGCTGAAGACAGCGGACTGATTATTGCGCTCGGACACTGGGTGCTGCACCAGGCCTGTCGGCAGGCCCAGCAGTGGCGCGAGCAAGGCCTGGAATTCGGGCGCCTGTCAGTCAACATATCGGGCCGCCAGTTTCAGGACCAGGGGCTGCAGGCCGTGGTGGCCGCTGCGCTGCATGCCAGCGGCCTGCCTTCGGATCGGCTCGAGTTGGAGATCACCGAGAGCTGGGTCATGGAAGGTCCGTTCCTGGCGGAGCAGCAGATGCGAATGCTGAACGAGATGGGCGTAAATCTGGTAATCGATGACTTCGGCGTAGCCTATTCGTCCATGGCCTATTTGAAGCGCTTCCCGGTCCAAAAGCTGAAAATCGACCGCTCCTTCATCCGGGACATCCCGACCGACGAGGATGATGCGGCCATCGTCTCCGCGATCATCGCGATGGGGCACAGCCTCGGTCTGCGCGTGGTCGCCGAGGGCGTGGAGACGTCGGAACAGAGCGCTTTCCTGCGCAACACCGGCTGTGATGAGGTGCAGGGCTTCCTTTTCGGGCGGCCCGTCCCGAGCGACGAGCTGAATGTGTTGCTGCTGTACGGTCCTACGCTGGCGCCGTCGTGACAGCCTTTCCGGCAGTGTAATCAGCCGATTCTTCGCGGTTTTGATGGTGGGGCCGCGTCCGTCTTCGTGTCAGAATCCTCGCTCCACGAAGTACACGAGTGACCCGAATGAACAACCCGCTGCTCGAACAGGACGGCCTCCCACGGTTCTCCAAGATCAGACCGGAGGACGTTGAACCCGCGATCGATCGATTGCTGACGGAAAACCGGCGGCATATCGCCGAGTTGCTGGATTGTGTGCAGGAGCCCACCTGGGACAACCTGGTGGAGCCGATCGAGGAATGGGAGGATCGGCTCGAGCGCGCCTGGTCGCCGGTCGCGCACATGAACGCAGTCGTCAACAGCGACGCCTTGCGCGCCGCCTACAATGCCTGTCTGCCGAAGTTGTCCGACTACGGAACCGAGATGGGGCAAAACGAACGCCTGTTTCTGGCCTACAAATCCGTGGCGGGGCATGCGGTGTCGCTGGACGACGGACAACGCAAAGTGCTGGAGAATGCGCTGCGCGATTTTCATCTGTCCGGTGTCGACCTTCCGCCCGAGAAGAAGCGGCGCTTCAAGGCGATCAGCCAGGAACTCTCGAGCCTGACGAGCAAGTATTCCGAGAATGTGCTCGATGCGAGCAATGCCTGGACCAAGCACGTCGATGATGTCGCGACCCTGGCCGGTCTGCCGCAATCCGCGCTCGATCTGGCAAGGCACACCGCACAGCAGCGCGGTGAGGAAGGCTGGCTTCTGACGCTCGACTACCCATCGTATTTCCCGGTCATGACCTATGCCGACGATGCGGAGCTGCGTCGTGAACTTTATCTGGCATACCAGACCCGGGCCAGCGACCAGGGGCCACACGCCGGGCAGTACGACAACAGCGAGGTCATGGAGCGCATCCTGACGCTACGCCACGAACAGTCACAACTGCTGGGTTTCGCCAACTTTGCCGAACGTTCCCTGGCACGCAAGATGGCCCGTTCGACCGACGAGGTGATGCATTTCCTGCACGATCTGGCCGCACGTTCGAAACCGCAAGCCGACCGCGAGTTCGCGGAACTCCGCACATTTGCGGCGCAGCAGTGCGGCGTGGGCAAACTCGAGCCCTGGGACGTCGCTTACTACAGCGAGAAGCTGCGACAGCATCGCCACAGCATTTCCCAAGAGGAGGTCAAACCGTTTTTCCCGGTCCCGCGGGTGATCACGGGGATGTTCGAGGTCGTCGGTCGGCTGTACGGTGTCACCTTCCATCGGGTCGATGGCGTCGATACCTGGCATCCCGACGTCAGGTTCTACGAGATTCGCGATATCGACGGCGCGCTGCGCGCCCAATTCTATCTCGATCTCTATGCGCGCCAGAACAAGCGCGGTGGGGCGTGGATGGGCGACTGTCAGACACGCATGAAGACCCGCAGCGTCGAACAGATGCCGGTCGCCTACATGGTCTGCAATTTCACCCCGCCGGTGGGCGACCGCCCGCCCCTGTTGACCCACGACGAGGTCGAGACCCTGTTCCACGAGTTCGGGCACGGCCTGCACCACATGTTGACCAGGGTCGATTACGCCGCGATCGCCGGGATCAACGGCGTCGCCTGGGATGCGGTGGAGCTGCCATCGCAGTTCATGGAGAACTTTTGCTGGGAGCGCGAGGCGCTTGACCTGTTCGCCGCCCATTTCGAGACCGGCGAACGCATCCCGGATGACCTCTACCAACGTATGCTGGCGGCCAGGAACTTCCAGTCCGGCATGATGATGGTGCGCCAGCTCGAGTTTGCGATGTTCGACTTTCGCCTGCACCGTGAGTTCGATCCGGCGCGGGGGGGACGCATCTACGAGATTCTCGACGAGGTGCGCGAGGAGGTGGCGGTGATTCTGCCGCCATCCTGGAGCCGTTTTCCACACGCGTTCAGCCATATCTTCGCCGGTGGTTACGCGGCCGGGTACTACAGCTACAAGTGGGCCGAGGTGCTCTCTGCGGATGCCTTTTCGCTGTTCGAGGAAAACGGGGTGTTCGATCAGGCAACCGGCCAGTCATTCCTGCATAATGTGCTGGAACAGGGCGGTTCGAGAGATGCGATGGAGCTGTTCGTCGCATTTCGCGGTCGGGAGCCGCAGATCGACGCATTGCTGCGTCATTCGGGCATTGCGGCCTGATGGGGAATGCGGCGGGCGAGGCATGGCTCCCGGAGGAGACCGGTCGACTGCAGGACGACTTGGTTCGACAGATGGAGCAGGCAGGCTGCATGCCGCTGGACGTCGCGCACGGTTTTCTCACCGCGACCGCTGCGGCCGGGGACAGTGTGGTCGAATCTGCGATCGACCGGGTGCTCGGCGGGCTGGTCGCGGATGCCGATCTTCGAGACCGACTGCGACGGTTCCGCGCGCAACTGCGCCACGATTTGGAGTACGACGACTACGGTCCGCTGATCCTGGAGCTGCCGCGCGCGGGCGGCGCCGCTTTGCCGCTGCCCTATGGCTGGTGTCAGGGCTATCTGGCCGGCATCGAGTTTCTCGGCGAAGGCGAGCGCGACCGCATGATCAGCGATGAACACGCCGGTTCGCTATTGGTCCCGATCCTGTCGTTCCTGATGTACGAGGCGTCCCAGTGGCTTGAGCCGCCGGATGAGGCAGGTCACCGCGAGACCGCGAGCGAGCTGGCCGTGGCCGCAGTCGCGCTGCACCGCTGGCGTGAGCAGCGGCGCGATAGTTGATGACCGGACGATCGGCGGCTGGTGCAGGTCCGCGATGGTCTAAGGCTAGAATGTAGCGCCTATTCCTGCCGGGAAAGACCGATGTCATCGATCATCCGTTCCTCTCTGATCCTGTTGTGTCTGACCGCCGGCCCGGTGACCGGGGCGCATATCACCGACAAGCTCGTTGCCGGGTTTTACGCGGAACCCTCTACCGAGGGCACCCCGCTCAGACTCTTGTCGAGTGGTACACCGTTGGACGTATTGGAACGTGACGGAGAATTTGCCCGGGTGCGTCTGGCCGATCAGACCCAGGGCTGGGTCGAGGCGACCTATGTCACCGAGGAAAAGCCCGCCAAGGCCGTGTTGTTGGAAACCCAGGCGCGCCTCCGACAGATGGGCCTGGAGCTCGCTGCACTGCGCGAAAAGCAGGGCCTCGACCCGCGTGACCCGGCCGAGGCCGACCTGCGCCGGCTGCTCGCCGAGGCCGAGTCGCGGATTGCCGAGCTGGAGGCCCAGCTCGCGGGACGACTGCCAGAGGGTGCCGCCCAACAACGGCTCGGCGAACTCGAGCACAGCGCTCAGCAGGCGCTGGAGCTACTCGCCGAGGCCCAGGGCTACGAGCTGCACCGGCCGCAGAGCGCCGACGGCTTCTTTGCTCGCTACCGCTCCTGGATCGTTGGCCTGCTTGCATTGCTGCTGGGCTTCGGTGGCGGTGCGGCGCTGCTGGACTATCGCAACCGCAGGCGCCACGGTGGCTTTCGCGTCTAGCCGGACCGGTCGCCATGGCTCGGTCTCAGTCGTGGCCGAACAATGCCCGTTCGGTGACTGCACACAGGATATGACCCAGCGTGATATGGCCCTCCTGAATCCTGGCCGTGTCGGTCGACGGGACCCGCAGGCAGTGCCGGCAGCGTTCGGCCATCCGGCCGCCCGTTGCGCCGGTCAGACCGACCGTGACCATGTCGATCTCGCCGGCGGTGGCCAGCGCACGCAGGATATTGGGTGAATTGCCGGACGTCGAAATGGCGATGAACAGGTCGCCCGATCGGCCGCTGGCCTCCAGCTGGCGGCTGAAAACGCTGTCGTAACCATAGTCATTGCTGATCGCGGTGAGGATGGATGAGTCGGTGGTGAGTGCCATCGCCGGCAGGGCGGGGCGCTCAAAGGTGAAGCGGCTGACCAGCTCCGCGGTGATGTGCTGGGCATCGGCCGCGCTGCCGCCGTTTCCGGCGATCAGCACCTTGCCGCCGCTGCGGTACGTATCGACGATGAGCCATGCGACCTGTTCGATCTGCGTGATCAATTCCCGGTCGGCCAGCATCGCTTCTTTGACACGGATAGACTCGCTGATCTGTTCTGCGACGAAGTCGCGCGGCAGCTCGGCCATGGACATTACCTCTGGGCAGTGGACGCGGTGTCGGCGCGCATGTCCGGATTCTAGCCCGCATCCGTCACCGGTCGCACAGCCGCTGCCGCACCCGCGCGCCACCGTTGTTGGAGATGGTCGAGTCTTCGCCTCGGCCTTCGCTGAGGTAGGTCCCCGCCCCCCGCCCGGGCCTGGCGGTCTGTCGGGCGCTCTGACCGCGCGGGCTCGGCCGCTCAGATATCGGCTGCGATCCGCCCGCTTTCCAACAGGCGTGCAATACGCTGCAGATTGGCGTCCCAGTTGTAGCGCTCGAGCACGCATTCCCGTGCCGCCCGATCGCGTTTGCGCGGCCCGTCGAGTATCTTGATCGCCGCATCCGCCAGCCTGTCCGGGTCATTGCTGATCGTCGGTTCGAACCCGGGAAAGGGCTGGACGCCGGTCATCGCGCCCGGGGTCGCGATCACCGGCAACTG
>CBFCWF010000114.1:0-13347 GCA_965601425.1 uncultured Chromatiaceae bacterium
GCGGTCTTCGCCTTGATGTCCCGAATTATGTCGCCCAATCTGCGCACCCAGGATTTTTAGGTGCCCTACAATGACGCGTTCCCTTCTATGGTGACAATGAAACCTTCATGATCGCTAAATACCTGCAACTTGCCATCATCGCGTGCTGCACCCTCGCATCCGGCCCAATAGCTGCGCAGGAGATCGCTGACACGATCTACACCGGCGGGCCCATTCTCACGATCGACGACACGCGGCCGATGGCGGGGGCAGTGGCGGTCAAGGACGGACGCATCCTCGCCGTGGGGGATCTGGCGCAGGTCTCCGCTTACGATGGGGAGGGAACGGAGCGCTTCGATCTCGCCGGGCGCACCATGCTGCCCGGCTTCGTCGACAGCCACGGCCATGTGGTATTCGGGGGCCTGCAGGCACTCTCGGCGAACCTCCTCGCGCCCCCCGACGGCGAGGTGACGGACATCGCGAGCCTGCAGCAAACGCTAAAGACGTGGATAGCGGACAACGCCGATGCCGTAGAAACGGTGAAGATCGTCGTGGGTTTCGGCTACGACAATGCTCAGCTCGCCGAGCTCCGCCATCCGACGCGCGAAGATCTCGACGCGGTCACGACAGAGTACCCCGTGATCATCGTCCACCAGTCTGGCCATCTGGGCGTCGCGAACTCCAAGGCGCTGGAGGTCGCCGGGGTCGATGCAAGCACACAGAATCCGCCGGGCGGCGTCTACCAGCGCGATGCGAGCGGCGCACCGAACGGCGTGATGGAGGAGTACGCCTTCTTCCCCGTGCTGGTGAAGACCCTGGCCAGTCTCGGCGCGGAAGGGCTCGTGACCTTTACCCGCGCGGGCAGCGAGCTCTGGGCGAGATTCGGCTACACCACGGCACAGGACGGCCGATCCTCCGTGGGCCTCGTCGAAGCGATCCGGCAGGTGGGTGCCGCGGGCGAGCTGCCGATCGACGTCGTCTCCTTCCCCGATGTGCTCGAGGCGCGGGATTTCATCCGCAAGAACGTCTCGCAGGACTACACCGACCGCGTCCGTGTCGGCGGCTGCAAGTTGACGATTGACGGCTCGCCCCAGGGCTTCACCGCGCTGCGCGACCGGCCTTACTACGCGCCCGTCGGCGACTACCCGCCGGGCTATGCAGGCTATGCGGCGATCACCATGGAGCAAGTGCAAGACGCGGTGGACTGGTGCACGGAGAACGGTATCCAGATCATCGTCCATGCCAATGGCGAGGGCGCGTCCGACATGCTGATCGCGGCCCTCGGTGCGGCGAAGCAGAAGTATCCCAGCGCCGATACCCGCCCGGTGCTAGTCCACGGTCAGTTCCTGCGCGAGGACCAGGTCGAGAGCTACAAGCGGCTCGGCGTGTTTCCGTCGCTCTTTCCAATGCACACCTTCTACTGGGGTGACTGGCACCGCGACCATACGGTGGGCCCCATCAATGGCGAGAACATTTCCCCCACCGGCTGGCTCGTGCAGCGGGAGATGATGTTCGGCACCCACCATGACGCGCCGGTGGCCTTTCCCGACAGCATGCGTGTGCTGGATGCGACCGTGACGCGCAGAACGCGCTCGGGCGACATTCTTGGCCCCCATCAGCGGGTCGACGTGATGACCGCGCTCAAGGCAATGACGGTATGGCCCGCCTGGCAGCATTTCGAGGAAGACCGCAAGGGAACGATCGAAGTGGGCAAGATCGCCGACTTCGTGATCCTATCGCATGATCCCTCCGCGATCGACCCTGAGGACCTCGATCAGATCGACGTGCTGGTGACGATCAAGGACGGCGCGGTGGTTTACGAGGCGGAGGGCGACACGCGCAGGGGCGAGCTGAGGCTATCGCCCTTCATGGGTGACCCGGCCACGGCGCACCGTTTCATGCATGCGATGTACCAGGGGATGGGTGTCGAGAAACCGGTCATCCGATGCCTCCTCAGCCCGGCGGTGTGTCAGCGCTTGTTCGGTATTTCCGCATCGCGCCTATGATTCGCGCACTGACGAGGCCGCCGGGCCCGAGATACGGTCGCTGCGCTTCGTATCGGCGCTGCGAAAGTGGAGGCTCTCGGCGGTACAGTGTTGATGGCGCCGACCCCGCAGGTCCGAGATGGCACCGTGGCCATCATCGCAGACCCGAACGGCGCAGGACTCGTGATACAGGAGTGGAATCGATGAACAACGTAGCTTCGACAAAACGCTGTGGGCTGTTGTGCCGGGTATTGCTGCTTGCGGCGGTGCTGATTGGCGTCACCTCCTGCTCGCCGTATGCCAGCGTCGATATCGGCACACCTTTCAAGGTCGGCCCGGTGTACGTCAATCCCAAGATAGGAGTCGGCGGCTTCCTCTGACCGACAGGTCGTTGCCCGCGCACAACATAATCCGAATCGGCGTGTTCCTGATCCGGGGCTTCGGCGGCCCCCGGCTGGCGCGCTGCTAACTGTCCCTGGGTCGACTCCAGCCATCCGCGGTCTTGCTCGCGTGAACCGATCTGGCACCGGCCCCACTCGAATCGGGTATGTCCGCAATGCGCATGTCGCTACCGTTCATTAGGCACCTGGCGACCGGCAGCTTTTTGCCGGGAGCACCCGTAAGCCGTCGCAGGTTCCTAGGGCCTCCTGACAGCTGAGTTCCCTGGTTGGTGAATGGCTGCTCATGGCTGGTTCCTCCTGTCAGCTGCCCCACGACATTTCTGAGTAGGGATGGCCTATGCTGCGGCAACAAAGCCAACGCAGAGGACACAACTTGATGCGCATCGCAATTATGGGATCGGGCGGCGTAGGCGGCTATTTTGGCGCACGCCTTGCGCTCGCCGGCAACGAGGTCAGTTTCGTGGCGCGTGGCAAGCACCTGGCCGCCATGCAGAAGCACGGATTGCGCGTTGAGAGTTCGTTGGGCGACCTGCATGTTGCCGAGCCCATCGCCACCGACGACCCGACGCAGCTAGAGCCGGCAGATATCGTCTTGCTCGGTGTAAAACTCTGGGATACTGAGACTGCCGCGCACGCCATCGCACCGCTGATCGGCCCTGAAACCGCGGTGGTTTCGTTCCAGAATGGTGTACAAAAGGATGAGGTGCTGCGCCGCATTCTAGGCGATACGGGGGTTATGGGGGGCGTATGTTACATCGCGGCAACGATCGCCGAGCCCGGGGTTATCCGTCACACGGGGAAGATGCAGAAACTCGTGTTTGGCGAGTATGGTCAAGGGGGTTCACGGCGCGCCAGCGCGTTCCTCGACGCCTGTCACAACGCCGGCATTGATGCCGAGATTCACGGCGACATTCGGCGGACCATCTGGGAAAAATTTGTCTTTCTGGTTGGCCTTTCGGGCACCACGGCAACAATTCGCCTGCCGATTGGCGCGATCCGTTCGCATCTCCAGACACGCGCTTTTTTGCTCGACGCAATGCGCGAGGTAGTGGCGGTGGGCAGGGCCCAAGGGGTGCAGCTTGCGGAGGATTTCGCGCAAGACAGATTAGAATTCTGCGACGGATTACCGACGGAAATGACCTCTTCAATGCATCTCGATCTGGAACGGGGAAATCGCCTCGAGGTTGCCTGGCTGAGTGGCGATATAGTGGCGCGTGGCAAGGAAGTCTCGATACCAACGCCGGTTAATCGCGCAATCTACGATCTGCTTGTGCTGCACGCTGAAGGACAGCCAGCGCGTTCAGAGACCTGATCCGCAGAGTGCAGACCATCTCGACTCAACGGGTTGTTTGCAGCTGCAGCAGAGCCTTTCGCGTCGAGCGATGTTTGTCCTTCTTCAGGCTCAGGAGCAGAACGATGACTCAATCGACGCAAACCATCAGTCCGTTACGCCAGCGCATGATCGACGACACGCGGCTGCGCAAGCTCTCGGCGAAGACGCAGACCGGCTAAATCCGCGCGGTGCGGCGTTTCGCCGGGTTTCTGGGTTGCGCGCCCGATACCGCGAATGCGCAGGATATAAGACGGTGTCTGCTGCACCCGGTCGAACAGGGCAAAGGCAAACGGGATCGTTACGCGATGCGCTCGCCCGCATTGCTCGCGCTGTTACGCGCTTGGTGGCGACATGCCCTAGTGCCTCGACAGCTACTACCCGATGGCTGGCTTTTTCCCGGTCAAAACCCCGTGAATCCCTTATCGACACGGCAGCCCAACCGAGTTTTAACGTTGTGCGAAAGGCTGCTCGCGAGATTCCCGTGGTCTTTGGCAACCGGGATCAATCGATGGATTCGCGCACCTCACTGCGGCGGTCGACCCGGTCTCCCGCTTCCACGCCAGCCGCTTCGCGCACCTCCTTACGGTCACCCGCATCCACCTCGACGTTTTCGCGCACCTCACTGCGGCGGTCGACCCGGTCTCCCGCTTCCACGCCGGCCGCTTCGCGCATTTCCATACGGTCGTTCCCACTCGACAGGGATACAAGGCCAATAGTCAGGCTGGTGGACAACGCGACCATCACTACGATTTGCTTCATCATGGGGGACTCCTCCAGAAGGGTTTTCCCAGTTATGCCTTTGTCAGACTGATTTACGATCATACCTGCGTTACCGCGGACGGTGGTGATTGCAGCGGGCGAATTGCTCGAACGTCGCGAACAGAGCGTTCCGCGGAGGCACCGGTCCGGGCCTCAACGCCGCCGACTGGATCAGGCTGCTGAACCACGCGTTAGGCCCCGGTCATTTGTTATCATCGTTTTCTGCCATGGAAGAAAACCCGATTCTTCTCTTTGACGGCGTCTGCCATCTGTGTGCAGACAGCGTGCAGTTTGTTATCCAGCGCGATCCGCATCAGCGTTTCCGTTTTGCGCGCCTGCAATCCAGTGTCGCTCAACATTTGCTGGCCGGCTACGACGTCACCGATAACAACTTGAACTCGGTTGTGCTGATATACCGGGGCCGGTTGTATCGCAAGTCCCGCGCAGCACTGCATACCCTGCTGTTGCTCCATCGTGCCTGGCCGCTATTGGGCGTGTTCCTGCTGGTGCCGCGCTTCATCGCTGATCCGATCTATGATTTCATCGGCAGGCACAGGTATCGCTGGTTTGGCCAAATGGACAGCTGCTGGCTGCCGGAAACCGACCAGCACTGGCGGTTCCTCGATGCTGATGAGAACCATTAGGCGGATATCGCCGTGTTCAATAATTCTGCCCAGGGGACTTCATAGAAGAAGATCAGGGCAAAATAGGCGCCCACATACCAATAACGAAGTGTCGCTGATTTTTCATCACTTTGTACAATACCCATGGCCAGTATCAGCCAGCCAAAGCTGACCACAGGCACCACGGCATAAATGGTAAAACAGAAAAGCAGTAACAGCGGATCTCTTATGCGACCCAGACGGGAATCTTTCGGTACCAGGAAAGCAACTGCAATCAATGTCTGTTCAAACAGGTTCCAGGCCGTCGACAAAATGGCCAGCCACCACATTGAGCCCGGGATAACAAAAGGCAAACTGTCTGGTGCGGGGGTAGAACGATAATCACCCTCCAGGTATTCACGGGCAATATCAATCTGCTCAAAGGTAACCGAGCTGAACAGCACGACAAATTCTTCAAACCGCGTGTCGAGAAAAAAGGTTGTGAGAAAGAAAACACCATTAAGGTATTCCGCTGAGATCCACTTTTGCAGCGCCGCAAAACCGAACGTCAATGCAACAAGATAGCGGGCATTGCTAAACAATACTTCCCTGTTTCCCAGCCATGCAGAGATAGCAAATGCCAGGCACCAGTAACTCAGCAAGTAGGCATGATTATCCGACAGCGGCCAGGCGATATAAAAGCGGATGCCTGTAAACAGGGCCAGGGCAGCCCACAGGGGAGGGGATCGCCACATCCCGGGGATCAGCAACCCGATTACAGACAGGCCCAGGATGAACGGTCGAATATACGAGTTGCCAACTGGCGATAGCAGCAGTGCCAGCAGCGTCAGTTTTGCGGCCAGTTCCCAGGCATCATAGTCTGCCAGTTGCCGTCCTAACCTGATGAACTGTTGTTTTAACGCTGCCGTCATACCTACTGACTGAAATCAAACTGCTCAAGCGCGATCTGAATTTGCTGCGGCTGCAGTGAATTTGGCTGATAGCGGGTCTTCCAGACTTCGATGCGGAGTGATGCCACCGGGCTTTCCGTTTCATCAATAGGTTTTTTCGCCAGCTTTTCCCGGGTTGCCCGGGCCAGCACCTCAAGCTGCCTTCTGCCTGGCAGAGCCCGTGCCCTGTATTTCAGTTTTCTAAGTTGCCCATTCAGAGGAACGGTGTATTCATCTCCATTTTCATTCACTGCTGTGACGATCAGCAGGCGGGACGGCCCGACATCTGTACTTGCAAACATGCCAAACCCTCCACCCAGCCAGGGTGACAAATTCCTGGTTTGCACAAGAACAAAGTGATTGATCGCCCCGGCCAAAAGCAGAATACAAGGAAGCCAGCCGAGTGTTTTCAAGAACGTATTTTTCATGCCCTGGCTACCGGTGGAGCAAACAACAGATTAACACCCATCTCCTCCGGAATATCATGCCGGTTGAGCAATCATTGCCACTGTTTTTCACTCTGATCACACCGGAATCTTACCCGAATCAACCTCGTCAGTTTGAAGGTTCTCTCTCTTTTTACCTTTGCTGTATGGTGCCGTCGCTTGATACGTCGCAACTGGCTGAAGGTTTTGCTGGAGAAAGTCGAGCCGGCTTGTGAGATTGACATGGAAGCTTGTGCCTGTGCTCACGGTTCGCCGCGTCAACTGCAGGCCAAGGGGTTTACGGTCGAGCCTGAGTGCGAATGACAGGAGATAGACGAACACCGGCGCGCAGTACATCAGAGTTGCCGCGACAGCAACGGTCCCCTCTGCGATGCTCACGAAATGGAATACGAAGTTGCCGGCCACACCGAGACCGGCAATCGCCGACCAAAACCATAAACGGTGATTGGCCAATCCACTGCCGTGCGGGTGCAACGCAAGCCAGACAAGCACGAACAACAGCCCGATCGCGCCCCGGTAGAGCGACACCACGATCGCATTCCAGCCGTCGCCCATGAGGATGCCGCCGATCCCGCCTGAGATCCCCCAGCAAAGAGCCGCCAGCGCCACCAACGGCGAACTCGCACCGCCCATTGACCCCTCTTGCACAATGAAATGAGAAAACCCGCTAGCGACGGGGAGTTTCGCACAGTCCGGCAGTTCCCTGGCCAGCGTTCCCAATCGTCAAATGACCGCAGCCAACACCAAGCGGTCGTTTCGGCCAAAAGGCGCACATGGTCGGCCTAGTTTCCAAAGTTCAAGATTATTCTGGAAATCTCATCCATCTTTTGACCTCAATTGATGAGGGCCGGTCAGCACCTTACCCCTCCACCGTAACGACCCGGATCAGGTCCGTGCCGCCGGTTGTCTGCTGGTATCCGGAGGTGACCACTACCGTGTCGCCTGTCGAGACAAACCCCATACGACGCGCCTCCTGAAGCGCATGGACCAGCTTGGCCTCATCGTCGTCACCGTCATCGTAGCGGATCGGGGTTACCCCCCAATTTATGGCCAGCCGGCGCGCCACAAGCTTGGAGCGGGTAATGGCCAGGATGGGGCAGTCCGGGCGGTGCTTGGAGACCAACCGCGAGGTAAAACCAGTGTCGGTGATACTGAAGATGGCAGCTGCTTCCAGACTGCCGGCCATCTGCACCGCGTAGCGAGCGATGGCCTCGGTGACCCGGTTGGAGGGATTGGGCACGATCTTCTGCAGATAGCCGTACTCGCGCAGGAAGCCCTCAGCGCGGATGGCCAGGGTGGCCATTGTCCGCACTGACTCGACAGGGTATTTTCCCATGGCCGTCTCGCCTGACAGCATCACAGCCGAACTGCCGTCCAAGATGGCGTTGGCCACGTCGCTGGCTTCGGCCCGGGTGGGCTTGGGGTTACGTTCCATGGATGCCAGCATTTCGGTCGCAGTGATGACCGGCTTGCCGCTGCTGACTGTGGTGCGGATGATCTTTTTTTGGAATCCCGGCACGTCCGCCAGAGGCAACTCCACCCCCAAGTCACCGCGGGCAACCATGACGCCGTCGGCCGCCTCGACGATTTCCTCCAGGTTCCCCAGCCCGGCACGGTTTTCGATCTTGGCGATGATGGGTATCTTTCGCTCGTAACCGAGCAGTATCTCGCGCATGCGTTGGATGTCTGCCGCATTCTGCACGAAGGAGGCGGCCAGGTAGTCGACGTCGTTCTCCGCCGCGAAGGTCAATTCTCTGACCACGTCTTCGCGGTACTCGGGGCTCACGGAGGAGAGGGCCAATTCGGTTTCCGGCAGGTTGACGCTTTTGTTCTCGCGCAGGAGGCCGCCGTGAATCACCTTGCAATGAATGCACTCTGCTTCCACGCTGGTCACCTCCAATTCCATGGCGCCGTCGTCCAGCAGGATGGGAGTGCCCGGTTGTACCTCCTCGGGAAGGCTGCGGTTGGATACGGATACCCCTGTATGATCACCTGTGTGGCCATCGGTGTAGAGGATGAAAGGTCCCCCGGCGGTGAGCTCCGCCTTGCTGCCTTCCAGTTTCCCGGTACGGATTTCGATGCCACGGGTATCCACCATGACGGCAACCTGCGCGCCCATGCGGGATGCCACTGATCGGATCCGCTCCATACGCTCTTCGTGGTCTGCAAAGCTGCCGTGAGAGAGGTTCAGGCGGGCCACGTTCATACCGGCCCGGATCATGGCCTCCAGGATCTCCAACGAATCGCTCGCTGGTCCGATCGTGGCAATAATCTTGGTCTTGCGGATTCTGGATGCTGCAGGCACGAGAGGCTCCGATCGTCGTTTGGCTGGCCGGTGACAGCCGGTATTCTAACGCCGGGCAACAGAATTTCCTGTCGGCGGATTCTGAGAACGATCAGTTGAGCCCAATGTCACGAAACCATGCACCGCACGATCCCATCCGTTAAGTGTTGCTGCAATCTACAGCTGGACGTCCGTTTGTGGCCGACAGAACCATTTGGCCGACCCGGCAGTGCCGAGCATTTCACAGCGGGATTGCCCAGCCGGGAATGGCCGTTCCTGTTACTGACCTGACGGTGACCGGGCGCCACCAGATCGGCAGCAGTGGCTCGATCCGGGCGTACTGCATCGCACAATTCAAAGTCAGCTTTCTCCGAAGCCAACATTCGCCCTGGCCGAGACAACCTACGGAACCGGCGATGGCCTGTTGGATGCCAGGTGCAAGCTGGACGGCAGCAACATGCGCATAGCAGTCGTCCCCGATCAGCCTCGTGAACTTCTGTAAACCCAAGCAGGCCTTATGTGGATCGACGTTGGTGGCCTCATCAACAGGTTCATGCCATGCAATCAAAAGCATGAACTACGCTTTTCTACACTCCAGGGACTCTAGGGAGCGGGAAAATGGATTCTTCGTTCTGTTCTGGGGCGTTATGCCCCGGTTGTTCTTTTGTGCAGCAGTATTGTCCACGCTACCGACCAGCTATCGCTTGTTGCCCGCTATGCCACATCGTCGGGAGTGGATGAAACTAGGGTTGGCGCATTTGAAGGAAATCGTGCCGCCCGGGTTTCGTCTGTGCGGGCAACGGCGCTGCTGGGGAAACAAGAACTTTCCGTTGAATCGCTGACTAGCGGGAAGATTTTCTTGCATTATGAAGACTTCATAGAGGCGATGTGTTGTCAGTATGGCGAACTGCACGTTGATGTCTTCTGGGCGAATGCGGTCGGTCTGGGGCTGCAGTTGACGGAAATCGACTAGACGGCTCAACGTAGAGACGCCTACCCCTGGCCTGGCAGAATACCATGCCGCCTAAGGGCTCAATTTGAGAAGGAAAAGTCACGCCGCGATGTACGTGAGCTAGGCTTACGTCATAACCCATGGAGCCAGGGAGTTTGAAGATGGATTTTTCTCAATCTAACCACCTGAATCAGGTTTTTGTCCCATGCGGGGACACTAATGTGATTGGACAAGGAAGCGACGCAAGCGTCGCAGGGTGCGCTCTCAGCCTTTCCTCTAATGCAGTGTTGGCTTCCCTCTCTGAGGAACCGTCGATCTCCGACGCGAATTCTTCCAAGCCAGGGATCGCATGGCTATGAACAGGGCCTTCGGGATTTCTGTCCTAATCATCATAGTTACGGTGCTCACCTTTGCCGCGTCCGCCGCCGACCTTAAGCAGCCCAGCCCTTTGACCGATGCTGAATGGGACAAGGTGCAAGAGCATGTCGGCTTGCTGGATAAAATCTCGTTCTTTCCCGCTCTGCTTCCGGTGATCATGAAGAACCGTGAGGCGCTCGAACTCACGGATCATCAGAAACGTGTTTTCCGCGGTTGGCGCAAGCAACACTACCAGCAGATGGTGGACTTCATGAACGAGATTATTGAACGGCGCATTGCATTTTCCGAACGTGCGCTCGACTTGACTGTAGCAGATGCTGCGCTTATCCGGGAACAGCAAGTCATCCTTGGACTGCAGGAAGAATTGCTACGTCTCAGGCTTTCCTGCCGGAAGCTGATTTTGACCACGTTTTCCCCGAGCCAGTGGGAGAACTTCGCATTCATCTTGGAAGACTACCCAGCATTTGCAGGATTGCTGCCGCAATAGGCTGTGCATCCACAACTACCTTCTGGGGGCATTGGGAGACAATTCGATGAGAGACACGCAATTAACAGTGTTTTTCTGGATATTGTTATTCATTGCACCGACGCCATCTGTCGCCGGGACGCAAGTCGCTGACATCGATTTACAGCAACCTGAGAAAAGTTACGGTTCAGAACCTGCCGCACCCGTTCCAGCGGACTCCGAAGACGAAGATTGCTAGCCATCGAGTATCCTCCAACGCGCTCCGATGAAAGGTTCAACCGCCCAGCAGGGCGGTTTTCTCTCGCCGAAGAAACCGCCTTTTGTCTGCTCCTCGCCGCTTCCGACTGGATCAGTCAATGCGGCACGACACGGCGCAGCCGTTCTCTGGGTTTGACCGCCAGTCGGAGGCGGTCGGCGCCGCCACCAACGCCGTGGTGACACGGCTGTGCACCGAGCACCGTCCGAGCATCATCGAGGGCATCCACGCCGCTCCAGGCTTCCTCTCCCGCACCATCAGCGGACACCCCACGAAGCCCATCGTCATCGAGCGGCTCATGGTGGAACCCAACATGGAGCTCCATCGGCAGCGACTGACACATCGCTCGCATGCCGAACCACTGCGACGCGGCGACCGTGCGCTGGCCGAGTTCCCGACCATCCGGGCCATCCAGGCCCACTTCATCGAACAGGCCGAAGCGAACGGCGTCACAGTCGTCGACCCCAGCGCCCTGGGTGAGCTGACCCAGTCGATCGTCGATGAGGTCGTGCGCTCCAGCGGCGCGGATGACGATGTCACCTGACCGCCGGGTCGTCCTGCTCGACGTGCACCGCGTGGTCCTCAACAAGCCCCTTGCGTCGTTCCTCGCGGCGCTAGCCGCAATATGGCACGAGTAAAAGTGTCAGGACGTTCAGTCACCGCCTGCCATGCGCACGAGCTTGCGGTGTATGAACCAGGTCGGCTTCGCGCGCAGCGCGAGCGCGGTGCAGGCGGCCGCATACAGCGCCCTGAGCTCCCGCGTGCTCCGAAAGCGATTCGGCACGAGCGCGCCGGCGTCCAGCGCACGCCCGAGGAAGTGCTCCAGCCGGGCGATCTCCTCTGCGGGCCGCTGCATGAGCCGCGTGTAGTCGACAAGGATTCGCCGGTCCGGATGGATCGAGCGCTCCAGGTGTCGCAGGACGCTCCGATTGTAGACGTACCACGCATTCAGCGCGGCTACGGCGAGGCGGAGCCGCTGGCCCCGCTTGTAGCGCTTCCTGGAGCGCAGATAGTTCGCCATCACCTCCATCGGATGGCGATGGACGAACACGGCCCGGCTACCCGCCAGCGCTTCGTCCCAGAACGGCAGGGTCAGGCAGGTCCTCGGGTCCTTGAACCCCCAGTCGCCGGGGAGGTCGCTCAACTCGCGGGCCTGCTGTCTGGCCCGCGCCAGCAGGGCGGGGTCCAAAGGGCCAATCAACGGCTCGGTCACGTCGAGGCTGAATTGGTTCTCGTCGGCCAGCAGCGCCTTGTTGATGGCTTTGGTCGCCTCACGCTCGTACTTGTCGTCCTGGTAGCGCCCGCCCCCCGGGTAGTCGACCATCTGGATCCCGGCCTCCTGGAGCAGCCTGGCCACCAGGGTGGTGCCGGACTTGTGCATGCCGAGGACGATGTAGACCATGTTCTGCAATCCAGCGTGCCGGTGGTCGTTCGATAACGTAAATTTTCTTTCGCACATTTGAAAAGGGGGTGGCCGCGGTCTGTTAAAGCTGTAAACGCCAAACCACAGTACGGACGCAAAAGGACCACCCTTGAATGACGATAGCACGAAGACTCTGAGCAAGGTCATCCGGATCGATGAGAGCGAGATCCGGGGACATCTGGATGAGATGGTGCGAGGCACCGTAGAAGAAACGCTCAACGGCTGCTAGACGCTGAGGCCGATGAGATTTGCAATGCCCACCGTCTCCGACGCCTGTCTCGGCCTCAGGGAGTCAGTCGCCGGGGTCTTTCCTGATGCCGACTGGCAGCGCTGCGCGGTCCATTTTTACCGCAATGTGTTTTCGCACGTGCCCAGCGGTAAGGTCCGCGGCGTGGCGGCGATGCTCAAGGCGATCCAAGCGCTGGAAAGTCGTGAGGCAGCTGAGGCCAAGGCCGCGGATGTCCTGGCGAAGCTACGGGCCATGAAGCTGAAGGCGGCAGCTGACCTGCTAGAAGGCGAGACCACGAAACGCTGTCCTTCTATGCGTATCCCTCGCAGCACTGGCTCAAGCTGAAGACCAATAATCCGATGGAGCGGTTACTCAAGGAGGCCAGGCGGCGGACCAAGGCGGTTGGCGCTTTCCCTAATGGTCATTCGGCATTGATGCTGGTCGCCGCTCGCTTGCGCCATGTCTCTGCCACCCAATGGGGCACCCGCAAGTACATGAACATAAAACTGCTCGAGGAGATGGACAAAGAGGCCGTCTAGTCAGCAGCATGACCGGAGACCGGCGCCATCCCCAACTGAAAACTGCGAAACAAGATTGACATCACTACCCAGCATTCGGATCATCTGGACGGCGGCGGGTGGTTTTCACCATTCGGGTGGAGCGATCGCGTAGACTGGGTTCGTAGGCGATCTCCATAGAAACTGCCTACTGTGCGTCTGCGCGATCTACAGTCCGGGGAGGAAGGTTTCTGACTGAATGTGACGCTGCGTACCCTGGGCGGGCAACCATTCCGTTGGGCGATGCTCGAAAGCGGGCTTTTTTGTGCGGCGCGAAAGTTTCAAGTCGGCCACGACCTGTCGCGCACCAAGCAATCGGCGACGGTCGGCTTAATGCGCATTGCGGA
>CBFCWF010000115.1:0-13345 GCA_965601425.1 uncultured Chromatiaceae bacterium
AGCAGGCCTTCTACCCGTTCACGATCGCGGATCATCTGTTCAATTGCGAATACTTCGGGATTTTGGCGCCATTGGACCTCAGCGATCCCAATAACCCCGAAAAGATGGTGCTGTCTTCGGTCGTGAGCCAGGGCGAGCTCACCGGCACACTCGGCGGCCACCCGTTCTCGGCCACGCTGTACTGTGCGAGCCTGACCAACTGGTACCAGGACTCCTGCACCGATCCGGATGACCCGACCAGCTGCAGCCCGCAGCTCGCGCAGCCCTTCCTGTCGATGGGCCTGCCATTTCCGCGCGTGACCGAGGTCTCGGTATTCGACGGCAGCGTCTCGGTCCGGCGCGGTCGCCGGACGGTCGAGGTGCCGCTGCTGATGGCGACCCGTGCGGCCGGCATCACCCACCTCGAGTCGATGGACCCCCCCGAGGTCGGTGCCTCGGTGACGCATAGTGCGCTCGGGATGGTCACCTACGGTGACGACGCGGACGATGTCCGGGTGCTCGACGGCAGTCTCGATCTGCTGCTGCAGGGTCACATCTTCTCCCCGGATGACGTCGAGGAGGATCTGGGTGCGGCGCGGGTCGTCGGCACCGTGTGCAGCAGGCAGCTGTACCGGCTACTGAATCGCGGCCACCAGCGGGGTCGGGACCGCGGGCACGATGACGACCACGGCGACGAGGATCACGACGACTGAGCGGACCACGTTGCGTTCGGCCGACCGGCTGGCGGGGCATCGGTAGCCTGCCGGTGTCCCGGGGCTGCAGCGGTCGACGCACTGTGCGATTAACCCGGCGCGCTGCTTCCACCGCGCCGGGTGTCCTGGGAGTCGAAACGGACTGCCCGATCGTCGCCCCGGCAAAGGGTCTCAGAACAGCCAGATCAGGCCGGTTTCCTTCAGCAACTTGTAGCGCCAGCGCTGGGTCTTGGTCGTGAAGCCCTTGAAACCCCCGGAATCGACCAGCTCGCGGCGCATCGCGAGCCACTCCGGGCTGCCCCACCGCAGCGACCGGGCCTTCAGCTCTTCGAAAATCCGGTCCAGGTCCTGGCTCAGCGCCGGGTCGACAAAGTAGAACCCCATTTCGTTGTTGTAAAGGCGCGAGCGATAGTCGAAGTTCGAGGTCCCGATGAACCCGAATGCGTCGGCGAAGAAGGTCTTTGCATGCAGCTTCCCATAATGCTCGGTCCCGCCGATCAGCACCGAGTCCAGCCGCCCGGTCTGGTATATCCCGATGCGCGGGTGGGCGATCAGGCGCCGCCATGCGTCGCCCTCGACCAGGGCCGGGTTCAGCTCGCTGTCCTTTCTGCTCTTCAGCCACAGGTCCTGGATCTCGGTCGGCAGCAGCAGGCGCGGCGCGGTGTCCATGTCGATGACGCTCTGGGTGTAAAAGTTGTCGCTGGTCAGCACCGAGTTGGTGACGATCTCGAACGACAGCCCCGGATGCTCCTCCAGTGCCGCGAGCATCGCCTTCGCGCCGTCGTGGAACACACGGCCCTGCTCGTCTTCGTACTGGGCAATGAACAAGTAGGGCGAGACGATACGCAGCCGCACGTTCATGTCGCCGCTCCGTGAGGCCTCCTCGAACGCATTGGCGATAATCGCGCCGATCGAATTCAGATTGCGGGCCTTGATCTCGACCACGCTACCCACCACGTCCTCGCTGGACAGGTTGCCCATCTCGTGGGCCAGGCGCACCTCGGTCTGGCGGTAGCCCTGCGCGAGGTAGGTCGGCATTTCCGCATAGGCCGCGCTGATCGCAGGCACCTGCTTGATCGCGGTGAGTGCCTGCTGGGCCCGTTCACGCTGATACGCGTAGCGGTCACTGTGTTCTGTATCCGTGACCGGCTGAATGCGCCGATTCCCTTTGTGCAGGAACAGCAGCGTATAGTAGACGCTGCTCACTTCGCCGACCGTGACCTCGCCCGGCGCGCGATCGGCCGCCGCGTCGGACCTGAGCAGGATCTCCAGGTCGAGGTAGGTGTCCGGGTTGCGACTGCCGTCCTTGTTGATGCCGTAGTAGTCGACCGAGATGTTCCGGCCGCCGGTCATGACCATGTCCTTGCCGGGAAAACGACCGTCCTTGATGATCAGCTTGTCGTGGGACCGGCGATTCGCCCAGCTGTGCCTGCTGGTCAACGCATTGATCACGACGAACTGGACGCGCGCCCTGTGCGTCGTCCGGTTACCGTCGGCATCGCGCATGAATCCGGCATCGGCGGCGCAGGTCTCGAGCGCCCTGATCGGCGCATGGCTCGGATGCAGCGATCCCAGCGAATCGACCATGATGCGAATGTCCACCCCGCGCTTGACCGCGTTGCACAGCGCGCCCAGCAGCGCATGACCGGCGGGGTCGTATTTGTAGATGTAGTAGGTCAGGTCGAGCGTGTGTTCGGCGTGCTCGATCATCCAGAGCTTGGCGGCCAGCGAGCGCAGCGCGTCGCGATAGGACGGCCCGATGATCTTGGCGCGGGCGGCGTTGACCGGTAATTCGGATCGCTCAGACAGCGCGACCGTATCGTGCTCGAGCTGCGTCGGGGGGACCCAGCTCCGGGCCTGATACAGCAGGCGCATGGAGGTCTGCGGGTCCTGCCCGTCGGTCGCGTCGAAGTGCGCCTCCAGTGCATCGAACGGGTCGGTTGGTGCGGTACGCATCGTCGTGCACCCGGACAATACGAGCAGCAGTGCGATGGCGACAGCGCCGTGTAGCGTTTTCATCGGCCTTCATGTCCTCTTGCGCGATGCAACCCGGCCGGCTTCACGGCCTGCCGGTGTTCATCGAAAACCTATCTCGGCATAGACTGCCCGGTGGTCTGACAGCCGCTCCGCCGGCACCCGGTAGTCGAGGAATTCGAACTCCTCGGAGATCAGGATCCAGTCGAGGCGTTTACCGCCGTCTTTGTAGGTGCCGAGATCCCGCGCGTCCGGCGCATAGACCTGCAGGCCCGCCCGCTCGGCGAGCACCCGGACCGTCGACGCCTCGGAAAACCAGTCGCTGTTGAAGTCGCCGAGAATGATACTCGGATTTGCCCGCCCGGCGAGCAGCGTCCCCACCTCCTCGATCTGCCGACGCCTGGTCTTCTGCCGCGAGAAGTCGAGGTGCACCGACAGGATGTCGACCCGCCGGGGCTGCCCGCCACCCGGTGCCCGCCAGGCGATCTGGCCGAGCAACAGGCCCTTGTTCAGCGTCGGTGGTGACGGCGCGAAGGTGTGATTGAGCACCGCTTCGAACGGCAGGCGTGACAGCAGCGCGGTGCCGTAGTCGAACAACCAGCTTTGGGCATGGCCGGCACGCTCGTACCACGGGTAAGCGGCCGCTTGGGCGAGCGCGGCGACGTGGTCGAAGCCGCCGCTCCAGCGCGATGGACCGTCGGCCTCCTGCAGCGCGACGACGTCGGCATCCAGCGCGACGAGCCACTCGGCGACACGCCCGAGGTTGGCCTCGAAGTCGTCCCTATCGAGCAGCAGTTGGTTCAGTGCGTTGCCGCGGCCGTGCGCCAGGTTCAAACTGACCACCTTCAGACTGCCCTGGTGTGGCGTGCCACCGGTCGGCGACTCGCCGCGTTGCGCAGCAACGTGCCGGCCGGTTGCGCCGGATGGCAGATCCTGGCACCCGGACAGCGCGATCATGCAGAGGCCAAGCAGCAGCTTTCGCAGACAGGTGTCGCCCATTGGCCCAGCCTAACAGCAATGGCAGCGACCGTGGCCGATTCCGATGGTTTCTGGCGCAAACGTCGGTGGCGTGGACGCCGCCGTCGGGCCCTAGGCACGGGGCGCTACGGAAGAAGTGCTCGGAATGAGCCGGCCACGCTGTCGCCTGAACTCCCCGGTGGATGCGATTGCGCCCGACAGGACGGCGACGGCAGGTACCGCGCGCCTCGGCGATGGCCCTGGTCGTGGTACATTGAGGGCCCGTTGCCGTTGTCCCCCCCTGGTCATGTCTCACTGGCTCAAGCGTATCGTCGTTGCCGTGCTCGTCCTCGAGTTCGCGTACCTGGCCATCGGCAACCTCGCATTGCGCCTGCCCCTGACCCAGGTGCTGGTCAACAAGGTGCGCCCGGACAAGTTCGAGGTGAGCTGGGACGCGGCGTGGACCTTCTACCCGTTCCGGGTGCACGTGCGTGGCCTCGCTGCGAACGGGCAGAGTCGCCGCCAGCAATGGCAACTCGAGCTGACCGCCGGGTCGGGTTCGATTGCATTGCTGCCCCTGCTGACGAAGCGTGTCCTGCTGTCCGATGTGCGGGGGGAAGACGTGCTGTACTTCCAGCGACCGCGCCTGCGGCCGGACAACGACTACGCATCGACGCGGGCGTTCTTCCCGCCGATCGGAAACCGCGTGCTGAACGCCGCCGAGCCGCGACCGAGCGGCAAACGCCCCTGGCGGATCAGCGTCTCGAACGCGAGCGTACGCGGGACACACGATGTCTGGCTCTATCAGGTACGCGCGAGGCTGCGTGGCGAGCTGCGCGCGGGTTTCCGCTATCGGACGCGTGGCGGGCCCTTCGCGCTCGGTGACGGCTGGGCCGATCTGACGATCGACGATGTCGGCATCAACGGGGACCACGCGGCCTTGGGCGACATCCGTGTCAAGGGCCGCGTCGCATTGGCCGAGTTCGTCCCGCGCGAGACCCGGGGTATTCGCGTGCTGCCCCACCTGACGCTCGATGCGGACGTCAGCGGCGAGGTGGGCAGCCTCGCATTCCTGAACCCGTACCTGCGCCAGATGGAAGGCATGGAGCTGGCGGGGCGCGGCCGGGTGGCGGGCCGCTTGAACATCGACCGCGGGACGCTGCGTGCGGGCACGCGGCTCGACGTCGCGGCAGCGGCGCTGACGCTCGATCTGCTGGCGCATCGTGCGTCGGGCAGCGGCACGGTGCGGCTGGCCGTCGGGCCGGACAACCCGGACGAGCTCCGCATCGTCGTCGAATTCAGCGATCTGACCGCAAGGCGCCGCGACGACCCGAGGCCGCTGCTGGTCGGTGCCGGGCTGATCGTCGAGGCGAGAGGGGAGACGCGGCTGTCTCCGGACGATGCGCTTGCGTCCGGCGCCAGCTACCTGTCCGTCGGTGTTCCGACGGTGCGCGTGCCGGACGTCGCGGTGTTTCAGCACTACATACCCGATCACGTCGGCCTGCGGCTGCACAGTGGGGAGGGGCTGCTGCACGGCCGGGTCACGGTCGATACCGAGCGACTCGAGATCGAGCTCGGGCTCGCGGCCGGGGACACGGCGCTCGGGATCGAGGACTTCCGATTCCAGTCGGATATCGATCTGACCTTACTCGCGAAAACGGCGGCGGCCGACCCCGACGCGATCGACCTGGCCGGTTCGACGCTGCTGCTGTCCGACGTGCGGCTCGCGCGCGGGGACAATGCGATGTCCGATGCCTGGCTCGGCCGCTTGGCCGTGGACGCGGGAAGGGTCCGCTTGCCGGGCGCGGAGGCGGTCGGGCGCGAGGGCGTGGGACTGCGGGGTCGTGATGTGCCGGTGCGCGAGCTGCTCGACGATGTTGAAGGCGAAATCTCGCTCAGCGGCAGCGTGTCTCACCTTGGTTGGTTGAGCCAGCTGATCGCGAACACGTACGGTGCGGACATCGACGGGACGGCCGACCTCGGCGCCACGCTGGTCCTGCGAGACGGCTGGTTGGCGCCCGGGACCGAGGCGCGGCTGGTGTCCGACGATCTCGTGGTCGGGGTGCTCGATTATCACGCACAAGGCCGGGGTTCGGTGCGCCTCGAGGTCGCGGAGGGCGGTCGTCGGCCCGACGCGTCCATCGACGTGCGATTGCAGGACGCGGTCTTCAAGCGACGGCAGGAAGAGACCGCGTTCATCGAAGCGGTCGATCTGCGGATGCGGGCCGTCGCGAGGGATCTGAGCTACAGCGGGCCGACCGAGGATGTGAGCCTGCGTCTTGCGATACCCTTCGCGCGGGTCACGGACATGCGCGTGTACAACCGATATCTGCCGCAGGACTCGCCGTTGCAGATACTGGGCGGCAGCGCGGAGCTGACCGCCGATATCGCGCTCGAACCGGCGGACGCGGGCGGGTGGGTCACATTGAACGCGCCGAGTCTGCACACCCGACTCGATACCCAGGAGCTGTCGGGCGATCTGCGGCTCGACGTCACGCTGGCCGGCGGCCGACCGCAAGACATGGCATTCGATATCTCCGGCTCGACCCTGACGCTGGACGACTTCCGGGTCAGCGGGGATGCCGCGTCGCGGCAGGGTGCGGACTGGCATGCGACGGTCCGACTCGCGCGTGCGGACACGGTGTGGCGGCCGCCGGTCCAGATCAGCGCGGACGCGGATCTGGTGATGAAGGATTCCTCACCGATCGTCGCGATGCTGTCCAATTATCGGGGGAAACATGGCTGGATAGAGCAGCTGCTGACAGTGGACCAGATCGCGGGCGAGGCGAGCCTGCGCATGCGGCACAACCAGATCGTCTTTCCCTACGCCTATGCCGACAGCGATGAGATCGGTATCGGCGCGAAGGGGGTGATCGACGGGCAGACGCGCGACGGCGTCATCCTCGCCCGCTACCGCCAACTCAAGGGACTGCTGAAGATCCGGGACGGCAAACGCAGTTTCGACCTGATCAGACCACAAAAGAAGTTCGACGCCTATACGCCGACCGAGTCGGCCGAATAGCCGGGGCCGATCGGTGCCGGGCATGGTCGCGATCGGTGCCGACACGGATCACACCGGCGAAACCGTGACGGCCTGGTTCGGGGACATCCGCTGGGTCGATTGCGCCGGCGCAGGGCCTGCAACGCCGGCCTTTGTATGACCTGGCATGTCGCGTAGGATGGCGCCAAATCCAACAACAAGCCCGCAGGGGGGCAAAGTGCCATGCGTCGGTTCCACCCATTGATTCTCGGTTTCGTGCTGCTGTTCATGCCGCTCGCGGTCGCGCTCGCAGACAGTTACCAGAAAACGATCGACATCTTCCGGGGCGCTGGCGAGAGCGCCGCCTTTTTCGACAACAGCGTCGGCTATGCGGTCTTTCCGACGGTCGGCAAGGGTGGGTATTTCATCGGCGGCGCCTATGGCGAAGGCCGTGTCTACAAGGGTGGCCGGTATGTCGGCGACACCCGGATGACCCAGTTGACCCTCGGACTGCAGCTCGGCGGGCAGGCCTACAGTCAGATCGTGTTCTTCCAGGACGAGCGTGCATTCAAGGATTTCACCAGCGGCAGCTACGAGTTCGGGGCCCAGGCCTCGGTCGTTGCAATCACCGCCGGGGCGCAGGCGGCCGCGGGTAGCGCCGGCAATTCCGCCGGTGTCAGCGGGGGCCAACGCGATGCGAAGACGGTCGGCGGCTTCTATAAGGGAATGGCGGTGTTCACGATCGCGAAGGGCGGTCTGATGTACGAGGCAACCATCGGTGGTCAGAAGTTCGATTACCGACCGCTCTGACCCGGCTTGCCGACGAACCCGACGCGAGCGGCGCCCGACCTACCGGGTTTGGCCCGAGGATTCGCTCGGCAGATGCGTTGTGCCTACCGTGTTTGCCGGGTGCGCCGGTCCGCCGATGTCACCGAGCAGGTCGAAATCGTTCAGTACGCAATAAATCGCCGGCACCAGGAACAACGCGATCAGGGTCGCCGACATCAAGCCGAATGCGAGGCTGGCCGCGAGCGGTATCAGGATCTGCGCCTGCAGGCTTTTTTCGAGCAGCAGCGGCGTGAGTCCGGCGATGGTCGTCACTGAGGTCAGCAGGATCGGGCGAAAACGTGCGATCGCGGCGTCGCGCGCGGCCTGCGTCACCGGGATGCCGAGCGCGCGTTCGTTGCGAATGAACACCACCAGCAAGATCGAATCGTTCACCACGACGCCGAACAGCGAGGCCATGCCGATGATGCTCGGCAGGGTCAGGTCGAGCCCGAGCGCCAGGTGTCCGAAGACCACGCCGATCAGCGCCGTCGGAATGACCGACATCACGGTGACTGGCGCGAGATAACCCCGGAACTGCAGCGCCAGCAGCATGTACACCCCGATCATGCCGAGCAGCACGTTGCGGACGATCGAGCCGCCGGTCTTCGCCGACTCGTCACTTTGGCCCTGGACGTCGATGCGGATCGACGGATAGCGTTGTCGCAACTCGGGGAAGATGTCGGCCCTGGCCGTGGCGAGCAGCTCCTGCGCATTCGCCCGGGCGCGGTCTACATCGCCCTGGACGGTCACAGTGCGGCGTCCGTCGATGCGATTGATCCTGGCCCAGCCGCGCGCCTCCTCGACGCGGACGACCTCGGGCAGCGGGACGAGCTTGTGGTCCGGGCCGACGATGCTCAGGTTCTCCAGGTCGGCGACCTCGTTGCGGTCTTCCTGCGCAAGGCGCAGCTCGACCTCGTAGGTCTCGGGGCCGAGCGGGAATTCGTCGGTCTTGAAGCCCTGAAAGGCCGCACGCACCTGTTTGGCGATATCCTCCGCGTCCAGTCCGATCACGCCTGCCCCGTCCTTGAGGTACAGCCGGTATTCGCGCTTGCCCGGCCGCAGATCGTCGCTCAGGTCGGTGACGCCGTCGAAGCCGCCGAACCAGGTCTTGAGGTCGAGCGCGGCCGCCTTGATCTCGTCCAGGTCGGGGCCGACCAGACGGACCTCGATCGCGCGCCCCCCCGGTCCGATGACCGGTTCCGAGTACTTGACCGCGATCACGTCGGTCATGCGGCCCGCCTGGTCGCGCCAGCGGTTGCGAAACTCGTCCGAACCGGTGCTGCGCACCTCGGCGCTGAGCAGGTCGACCACGATGCGCGCGACATGCGGGCCGGTCTCGTACGCATCCGGATTCTCGCCGAAGATCACGGTCAGGTTCTTTACCAGGTCCTGCCCGCCGGGCTGCGCCGCCTTCAGTTCCTCGTTGAGCGACCAGACCACCTGCTGCAGATGTCCGACGATGCGTTCCGTGGTCTGCAGCGGGGTCCCCTGCGGCAGCAGGATACGGGCCTCGACCACGTCGCCTTCGATGTCCGGGAAACCGGTGAACTTCAACTTGCCGCCGATCGGCATCGCGACCGCGAACAGTATCAGCATCAGCACCAGTCCCAGTGTCAGATAGCGGTACGCGACCGCCTTGTCCAGTAAGGCCGCGAAGTAACGGTCGCGCAGGCGCGCGAAGCCGCGCTCGAATGCGGCACGGAACGCGGCCGGCGCGCGATTTTGCATGTGCCTCAGCGAGTGGCCCAGATGGCTGGGCAGGATCAGGAACGCCTCGGCCAGGCTGACCGTGATCACCACGATCAATACGATCGGCAGGATGCGCAGGATCTGGCCGATCTCGCCGGTGATGAAGGCCAGCGAGCCGAACACCAGCAGCGTGGTGGCGAAAGACGAGGCGATGCCCGGCAGCACCTGTGTCGCCCCGGTGACCGCCGCCTGCAGCGGTTCGTCACCCTTGTGCAGGCGCGAGGCGATGTTCTCCGCGATCACGATCGCATCGTCCATCAGCAGGCCCACACCGATCAGCAGTCCGACCATCGAGATCATGTTGATCGTGACACCGAGCATCGGCAGCACGAACAGCGCACCGAGAAAGGAAACCGGCAGACCCATCGCGACCCAGAAACTGTAGCGGAAGCTGAAAAAAAGCCAGAGCACGAGGAACACCGCGACCAGCCCCTGGATGCCGTTGCGCGTCAACATGTTCAGCCGGTCGCTGACGATCGAGGAGCGGTCCTGGGTCAACGTGAGCCGGACGCCTGGCGGGACGCGCCGGTTCTCCGCGGCGACGAACGCACTGACTGCGGCGTAGGCCCTGAGAATGTCCTGCGACCGCGTCTTGCTGATGTCGAGGATCGCGGCGCGCCGGCCGTTGAACAGGATCTTTTCCTCGTCGCGCTCGAAGCGGTCGCTGATGGTCGCGATCGCATTGAGCGGGATGGCTGCGCCGGTGTCGCCGGATAGGATCACCAGCTCCTCGAAATCCGCCGCGGTCTTGCGCTGGTCGTCGAAGCGCAGCAGCACGTTCTCCTGCTCGCCCTGCAGTTCGCCGGTCGGGCTCGCGACACTCTGTCGCTGCAGCGCGTCGGCGACATCGGCGGCAGACAGCCCGTAGCGCCGCAGCGTGGGCGCGTCGACCTCGATCCGGATCTGGTGGGTCGAGAACCCCTTGACCGTCACCGTGGAGAACGCGCGCAGGGTCTGCAGGCGCGACTTGACGTCTTCGGCGTAGGCCTTCAGCGCGACCGGGTCTTCCGGTCCGGTGATCGCGATCGAGACCACGGCATCGGTGCGGCCGAGTTCCTCGACCACCGGCAGCTCCGCCTGCTCCGGGAAATCGTCGATCGCGTCGACCTCGGATTTCACATCATCGAGAAAGCGGGTCATCTGCGCGCCCTCGCGCATCACCGCGGTCGCGATGCCCAGGCCCTCGCGTGCCTCGCAGCGCGTCTCGTCGATATCGCTGATGCCGTCCAGCGCATCTTCGAGGCGGCGGCACACGGCGTCTTCCACCTCGTCTGTGGTCGCGCCCTTGTAGACGACGCGAATCTCGACCTTATCGTTCTCGATCTCCGGGAACGTCTCGCGCTGCAACCCGGGCAGCGCGACGATGCCAAGGATCATGATCGCGGCCATCAGCAGGTTGGCCGCCGTCGGGTGGTGGGCGAACCAGCCGATCACCGGCCGTTCCTGGCCGCGCTCAGTATCCGGGTCTGCAGCACCGGGTCATGCACCGGCTCGAGCAACATGCCCTGCACAGCGGGTATCGGGTCGCTGACGACGATCTGCTCGCCGGCCTCGATACCGCCCTCGATCACGCTCAGCGGCCCCTGGCTGAACAGCACACCGACCGGACGAATCAGCAGACGCTGCCGGTCATCGACGATATAGACCTTGCCCGCGCGTATCGCGCTGCGCGGCAGGACCAGCCGGCCGGGCTGGGTATGACCACGGATGATCACCTGCACGAACATGCCCTTGGACAGCGGCGGACGCTTTCCCGGAATGACCTTCTCGAACGGCCTGTCGACACCGATCACGACCCCGATGGTGCGGGTCTGTGGGTCCACGCGATCGCTGAAACGCACGAAGTCCGCGTCCCACTCGGCCGTCTCGGCTCCCATGTCCATGCGGACCAGCGGCCGGAAACCGGTGAAGTCCTGCAGCTCCTCATGCAGACCCGACAGTGGGGGCATTGCCTGTTCGTGGCCCGCGAACAGATTGCGCAGCGAGGAGATCGCGACCTGAGCGACGATCTCGACGCGTTCGACGGCATCGCCGTTGAACAGCGTCTGACCGACACCGACATACTGATCTTTCTCGACCGCGAGGTCGGCGATGCGCAGATTGAACGGCGCACGGACGGTCGTGTTGGCCAGGTCGCGCTCGGCCTGGCTCACCTTCGCCTCGAGCAGGCGTCGCTGGGTTGGCAGCAGGGCCAGCATGTTCGCGGTATTCTGCACCGCGGTGCGCGCGTTCAGCATGGTGCGCTCGGCGTTGTCGACGTCGCTGCGCGAGGCCGTGCCCTTGTTCGACAGCTGGCTGATCCGTTCCTTCTCACGTTGTGCCAGGCGCAGATTGCTCTGGTCGATGGCCAGAGAGGCCCTCGCGTTTTCCTCCTGCACGTCCAGTTCGGCCAGTTCGGCCCTGGCCTGGGCCAGTTTCAGCTCGTAGTCGACCGGGTCGATGCGGAACAGCAGTGTGCCTGCCGGCACGATTTCACCGTCGCGCAGCCGCGGGTAGGTGTCGACGACCCGCCCCGCGACCTGCGCGACCGCCGCCCAGACCTTACCCGGCTGCACCTCGCCATAGCCCTTGACCTCCGGGACCAGGTCGACCGCGATCGCCTCGACCACGCGTACCGCCTGCCGCGGCTCGCCCTGCTCGGACTTCGCCGGTGGCGTCTTTCCGCCGGCCATCAGGACGACCGCCAGCACCCCGACCGCGAGCGGCGGGATGATCCAGAGCGCGCGCCAGCGCGAAGGTTCCGATGCATTCATGACCTGTTGCCCTCGGGCGTGCCGTGCTGCAGCGCGTTCAGGGTCAGGCGGCTGATGACCCCGGCGATCTCGCGCGCATCCGGCGAACCTGGGCCCGGCCGGCCGAGCCGCCGCAATAAGGACGCGCGCCCCCGGAAGGCGAGGATCTGGCCCAGCAGCGCATGGGTGATCCGGCGCTTGGGGCGTCCGCTGGGCTCCTTGCGGGCGTCGGGTCCGGTTCGTCGTGCAGCGTATCGGCCGGGTACCTCGCCATCGCGAGGTAGCGGCCCTGTTAGCCGCCGCCGTGGCATGAGATCGCGGCGATGCCCACCGGCCGGCCCGGCGATCTCGCGGACGCTCGCGGCATTGACGTCGCCGCGCAACGACACCCAGCGATGCATGCAGCAGCGTCGCGTTGTCGTACTGACTCTAACCCCGGGCCGCAGCCCATTCAAACCCTTGTTTGTCGTGTCGCCGCCCGTCGGGCGGCGGCGCCGCGGTCTGCCGGTTCGCCGGGATCCGCCGACCGTCTGGGAAATGGACAGTGATGCTGCTTATACTCGGAGGCGGCCAATGCTCGGATGTTCAGGAGACAACGTGGGTAGACTCGCCAGCAAACTGCGCATAGGAGAAAAGATCGGACTCAGCTTCGGCATCGTGGGCCTGCTGTTTCTCGGCGTTGTCTGGCACTATCATCACAGCCTGCACCGGGTCCTCGAAGGCTATGAGGGGCTGCACGCGGTCTACGAGACGCGCAAGTCGTATGCGCTGGACATCGAGGTGCAGTTGGCCGAGATGCGCCAGGCCGAAAGCGACTTCCTGATCCATCGTGAAGAAGGTTTCGCCGACGCGGTGGCGTCCAGTGCGCAAGCCCTGCTGACATCGGCGGACGCGCTGGCGGGCGTCGACGAGCAATCCCGCCAGACGGCGGCCGAGATCCGGCAGCTTGCGCAGGCCTATCTGGACCGGTTCCGCGACATCGCCGACGCCTGGCGGGTCAAGGGCCTGGACCACAATGCCGGCCTGCAGGGGGCCTTTCGCGACACGGTCCATGAACTCGAAGACCGCGCCGGCAACTTCAAGGCGGGTCGCCTGTACCTCCAACTGCTGCAGATCCGCCGCTCCGAGAAAGACCTCGGGTTGCGCCGCGAGGCCCTGTATCGGGACAAGGTGCGCGGCCTGATCGCCGAGTTTCGCGATCTCGTCGGGTCGTCGGAACTCTATCCCGAGGTCCAGGATGCGTTGCTCGCGGAGATCGGGGTGTACGCGGATGCGTTCGAGCCCTATGCACGCGATGTGCTCGCCGGCGGTGATCTGCGCGGTGGCAAAGGGCCATTCCGCGATTCGGCCCACCGCCTCGAGGACATGCTCGAGGCGCACTATGTGCCCGATCTCGAGACCAACATCCTGCAGCTGCGCCGGCGTGAGAAGGA
>CBFCWF010000116.1:0-13278 GCA_965601425.1 uncultured Chromatiaceae bacterium
CTTGCCCGGCGCGAGGCGCACCGCTAATATACAGCGCCTTTGGGGTGCCAGGCTTGCGCCGCAGGGCGACGGGACCCGATCCGGCAGCTGCTGTCTCGATCGCGGGAATGCCTCGGACCGGCCGGCCCCGCGTGCATTCGCCATGGCTGCTCTGGTGGCCCGCTCCCGCGCAGGAACGGGCGCGTGGCCGGCCGCTGGTGCCTCACGCTGAGCGGGGCCTTCCAGCGGCTGCCGCCAGCCAGCGTCGCCCCGGGCGTTGTTTCGTCCGCGGCACACGACAGGACGGCACAGAGGGTCGACGCTGGACGAAAGTACGTGAGCTCATGGCAACGATAGTGAACAGTTCCCCGCTGCGCCAGCAGATCCGCCGGATCGGACGCGCGATCTACCTCCGGCTGCCCGTGCACTGGCGCGACTCCGTGGTCGACTTCTCCTATCGGCACGCCGGCCGGCTGTTTGCCGGGTTCCCCCATTACGAAATGTGGCGCGGACATCTGCGCGACGGCCATATCATCCATGCGATACCCGGTGCGGCCCGCCTGGCCGATCTGTCCCAGGTCACACCACTGGGCGTGGCCCCCGGACGCATTGCGATCCATGCCCATATCTACTACCACGATCTGGCCGGCGAGTTCGCTGGGTATCTGCGCCAGATGCCCTACGCCTACGATCTGTTCGTATCGGTCAAAGACGAAGAGGGCCGGCGAGCGAGCGAGCGAGCCTTCCGAAATCTGCCGATGCTCGGGACGCTGCGGGTCGCGCTGGTGCCCAATCGCGGGCGCGATCTCGCCCCGATGCTCTGTACGTTCGGCGAGGCGCTGCAGACGTATGATTTTATCGCCCATATTCACACCAAGAAGTCGCTCTACAACAAGGGCGCGACGGCCGGTTGGCGTGAGTATCTGCTCGGCTCGCTGCTAGGCGACAAGACGCGGGTGCGCAGGATCTTCTCGCTGCTGCATCATGGTGACGGCCTCGTCTATCCACAGGCCTTCCATCGTGTGCCCTACGCGGGCAGCTCCTGGATGGCCAACCGCGGGCGCGGCCAGGCCTGGTGCGACAGGATCGGTGTGCGCTATATGCCGCGTGGTTATTTCGACTTTCCGGTAGGTTCGATGTTCTGGGCGCGTACGGATTCGCTGCGCCCACTGTTCGAGGCCGGCATCGCGATCGACGATTTCGATGTCGAGTCGGGGCAGAATGACGGCACCTTTGCGCACGTGATCGAGCGTCTGCTCGGCGTGGTCGCGCGAGACTCGGGCTGTGGGATCGCGGTGCTGCGCGACACGACACGTCCCAGCTGGTCTACATGGCGCCTCGAGCAGTACATCCACCGGCGCATCGAAACCAGCGAGACATTCCTTGCTGCCCCCGACGTCGGCCTGATCGTGTTCGATATCTTCGACACGCTGCTGACCAGGCCACTGATCGATCCGGAGCAGATCAAGGCCGTCGTTGCGCGCAATGCGGGCGCTGAGCTCGGTGCTGCGTACCTGCGCTTCCGCCGGGAGGCGGAACAGGTGGCCCGCGAACGCGCAGGTCGGGACGTGGGCTTGCCGGACATCATGCCCGAACTGGCGAGGCTCGCCGGTCTCGACGACGCGTCCGTCGCCCGGCTGCGGAATCTTGAGATCGATGCCGAGATCGCGTCGGTCAAGGCCCGCCCCGATGCGCAGGCACTGTTCGATCATGCGCTTGCCTATGGCAAGCGCGTGCTGCTCGCGAGCGATATGTTTCTCCCTGTCGCGGCGATCGAGACGATGCTGAGGCGCAACGGCTTCGATCGGTGGCACGGGCTGTATGTGTCGTCGGACATCGGCGTGCGGAAAGACTCCGGCAAGCTCTATGAGGTGATCCTGCGCGACGAATCCCTGAAGCCCCAGCAGGCCATCATGGTCGGCGACAACGAGCACTCCGATCTGCAGGTCCCGGGCGATCAGGGTTGGCGCTTCATGCATGTCATAAGGCCGGTTGAGCTGGCCCGCTCGTTCAATCGGCTGGCGCCGCTGATCGAGGACGTGGAGTGCGGCGATGACCCGGACGCGCACCTCGGTCTCGGTCTCGTCGTGCGCGAGATGTTCGGCAAGCTGCATTACGCCGACAGCTTCGATGCCGCATCGATGATGCCGAAGCCGGATGGCCGAAGCATCGGTTACGCCATCGCCGGTCCGTTGTTGTTCGCGTTCTCTCAATGGCTCATCGACCAGGCGCGCAGTGCGGGTGTCGACAAGCTGTACTTCCTCGCGCGCGAGGGGCAGTTCCTGCAGATGGTCTATGATCGCGTCGCCGCGAACGTCGCGGATGCCCCGAGGTCCGCTTACCTGGTCGTGTCGCGGCGCGCACTCAACGTCCCTGCGATCAAGACGCTCGACGACGCGATGGCCATTGCAGGCTCGCACTACCGGCCGGGGCCGCTCGAGGACTTTCTGCAGGAGCGGTTCGGTCTGGCGATGGACGATGAATTGTGGCGTTTGCTCACTGACAGGGGCGTATGCCGGCAGGGCTGTCACGTCGAGGTATCGCCTGCCGGCATGGGCAAACTACCCGAGGTGCTCGAGGTCCTGCTGCCGGCGATCCTCGCACAGGGTGCGGCCGAGCGTCCGCCGCTGACTGAATACCTCGCCCGCATGGGCCTGGGCGGCGAAGGGCACCATGCCGTGGTCGATGTCGGCTTCTCCGGCACCATCCAGCGTGGCCTGAACGCACTGCTCGGCGGTGGCATCGACGGCTTTTACATGGCGACGCTGGCAAATGCTACGGCGATCGAACAGCAGTTCGGGGTGCGTGCGCTGGGTGCCTACTACAATGCGGCCCCGCTCGACGATGTACCGCTGTTCATCGCCAAGAGCTTCGTCGCGGAGAAACTACTCAGTGCGGACGCGACGCAACTGATGCGCTACGCGTTCGACGAACACGGCGCCCCTGTCCCCGAGTTTCGGGAACTGACCGAGGCCGAGGAGGCCGTTTTTCCGCTGCGATCGGCGATTCGCTCCGGCGCGCTGCAGTTCGTCGAGGAGGCGATCGTCGCGCGCGACGAACTGTTGCCCGATTTCCGTTTTCCGCTGGATCTCGCCGCCAGCTTGTTCGAGGGTTTCGTTGCCGGCATGTCGCCGCGCGAGGCCAGTGTGATCCAGGGAGTGATGCTCGATGATCACTACTGCGGGCGTGGCATCGTGAGCTGATCGGTGGAGACCACGCAGTGAGCAGGCACTTGTTCCCCAGCATCTGGCGCGGTGATTTCCGCTCCAAGGCCGATTTCGACCAGGCCGGCGGCCCGGACGCTGCCGCATTTGCGGTGTTCGATTGGATCGACGATCGCAGCCTGTTCTCGCGCCGCCCCTTCAATTACGGCGCCTATTGTGCCGCGTGCGACGGGGTGACCGCGATGCGCGTGGGCTGGGAACTCGGTGGCGGCGGAGCCGGCGGGTCCGTGCACCCGGCCTGGACCGAAACGGCCGCCTGTGCGCAGTGTCATCTCAACAGCCGCATGCGAGCGCTGATCGATTTCCTCAGATCCCGCGTCGATCTGGATGCGGTGGCGCGTGCCTACGCGGCGGAGCAGACCACGCCGTCGTTCGACGTGCTGAAGCGGATGGTGCCCTCGCTGACTGGCAGCGAGTATCTGGGGCCCGAATACAAAAGCGGGGAAACCCGACCCCATGGCGGCCGGGGGAGAATTCGCCACGAGGACCTCACCGCGCTGTCGTTCGGCGATGCGGCGTTCGATCTCGTCGTAACGCAGGATGTCTTCGAACATGTGCCCGATTACCGCAAGGCCTTCGACGAACTGCTTCGGGTCCTGACGCCAGCGGGTCAGCTGGTTTTCACGATCCCGTTCTTCAGCGAACTCGCCGAGACGCGGATCCGGGCGAGGCTCGGAGCGGACGGTGTAACGCACCTGCTGCCCCCCGAGGTGCACGGCAACCCGGTCTCCTCGGAAGGCTCGCTGTGCTTTCAGAATTTCGGCTGGGACATCCTCGACGACCTGCGGGCGGCGGGTTTTGCCGATGCGTTCGCCGCGCTGTACTGGGGCCCCTGGCAGGGCCATCTCGGGACCCCGTTCTTCGTGTTCTCGGCGACCAAGGCGCGTCGCTGAGGGTCTTCGTTGCCCGGCGCCCGTCGCTGCTGCGTCAGGCGATCGCGTCTTTCAGCGTCTGTGCCAGCGTATTGAGCAGGCGCTGTGCCGCCAGGTCCAACACCCAATCCGGCCTGGCGATCGTGACCTGCTTCACCGAGGTGTTCGGCTCGTAGTTCAGCATGTTGTCTTTGAATGTGTTCGCCATGATCTGCTCGGCGCGCACATCGATCTGATAGTTGCCTACGTCGAGTACGAGATGGTAGTTGCGGATCAGTGCCTTGAGTTCCTCGAGCCCCGCCTGCTCCAGCCCGGCCAGGTGTTCGAAGTAGCCGACCCTCACCGAGGCGCCGTGGGTGTCGAATCGCTGGGCGAAGATATGGTTCAGCGCCCTGATCACCTCGGTGTCTGCAAAATCCATCGACGGGTTTGCCGCCAGCGGGTCGTCGGAGGGCACCATGTAGTCCTCCCGCCAGGGTCGGTCGAGCGCAGCCAGGAAGTCACTGACCAGGCTGCCGTGCCGGGTCGAGGCATCGTAATCCAGGACGCGGACGTTCGCCTTGCCGAATACCCGCGAGAGCATACCGAGTTTCAGGTCCGGGGACAGCATCATGCTGTTGGCCGGATACGCGAGGTGGTGATGGTAGTAATCGAAGAAGGTACTGGTGCCGCCGTGTTTGATGGTTTCCTGCCATATCGAGTAGAGCCTGAATCCGGCCCTGCGCCACGCGTAGACTGCGATGATCCGGGTGTCCGGCAACAGGTCCCGCAGATAGCTGAACTGGAATCCCTCCAACGAGATCAGGTCTTCGCTTGACAGCAGGAGGTCGTGCCCGGCATCTCGCAGATAGGCGATGTCCTGCGGCGCAATGGCGCGGTCAGCCAATGCATCGCGGAACGGGTGGTGGCCGAATATCCGGAACATGCGCCTCGGGTACACGAGGTTCGATTGCGAGAGCTCGGTCGCGTTGTCGAGCATGAACTTCTGAAGGAACGTGGTCGCCGTCTTGTGTGGGCCAACGTGTAAATAGAGTGTCTTCATTGGTGTCTTTCCTGCCCTGCTCGGGAATCGGTCGGCCATTACCTTGTGCCTGCTGCCGGGGAGTTGCGCGACAGTGGATGCCTCGTGGCCTTGCCCAGCGGCCACCGCCGGGCGCGGCAACCGCCCGGTGTACAACAGGGCCCGTTCGTTGCGTCGGGTCCTGGCGGTCACGACGACGCGTACCGCTTCCGGCACGTCTGCCGTCATCTGGCGGAACTCCCAGCCTGACCGGTTCAGTCGGGGATCATTGAACACGCGCCCAACGTCGTCGCGCGGCAGACCCGTGGGGCACCGGAACGCCTGACCGTCAATCGTGATGTCGACCGCGTCGAGTGGGCCGTCGTCGAGCGATGCCGCCCAGCCCCGCAGGTAGAGCTCGCCCGACGGGCGCAGGATGCGTTCGTCGACCCAGCCCCAGGGCCCGTGCCGGAATGATCGCAGCACGGAAAGGTCGCGATCGGGTGTTGCAGGGACCAGGTAGAGGTCCTGCTCATGTGCCAGGCCGCGCGGAATGCGCGAATATCCACGATCCGCGCCACAGGCCTTTGACACCAGCCGACTCACATAGTCTTCGCTCACGTAGGTGGTGCCATAGTCGCTGGTATCCAGCGCGGGATTTTCGCTGAATGGCCTGCACAGGATGCCTTCTGCGGGCAGTGCCGCGCCATCGGGTATCAGGCAGGCGTCGTGCGTGCTGAAACAGAGCACGCCATCCGGGGTCAGGCAGTCTGTGAGGCGACGCAGCCAGGCCTCGAACAGCCGGTCCGGCAGGTGCGAAAATAATGAGGCCACCCAGATCAGCTGAAACCGACGGTCTGGCTGGAACGCCTGTGGATCCGCCTCCGACGCAATGGCGTTGACGTTGAAGGTGTCGCGGACGAACGCGAGGGCCTGCGGCTGGATCTCGGATGCCCAGAGGTTGGCGGTCGGCAGGCTGAGCGACAGGAAGCGCAGCAGCCTGCCGTAGCCGCAGGCGAAATCGAGTACCCGGACCCGGTCGACAGTACCGGGAAACAGGAGGCGCAGGACCTGCTGGGCCGCGCTGTACTGCTGCAGTGCGACATTGTAATACTGGCTGAACGCGACATTGGCGTCCCGATGGTGCCGCAGCGAATGCCACAGCATCTGATCATCCGGATGGATCGCGAGGCTGAGGGCGCTCGGGTCGGTCGATTCGAGGTGCGGACAGTGGTGCCACACGACCTCGCGGAAATACGCATCGCCGCACAGGGCGCGCGCTTGCAGATAGAGCTGTTGGGGGCCGGCGGCCATGCGCGTTTCTCACCTGTGGTAAAGCCCTTGCCCCAGCTTGCTTCGGCGTCTCCCGGCACGACTGGCGGCCGGTTGCGGCACCGCGATAGGGCCGCGTCGCGTGCGGACCGCGGGCGGCGCGGGCCCTGCGGCGAGCTGGGTGAGGACGAGAGGGTACACGCAGACCGTGCGGCCGAAAAGGGAACCGGGTCATTCTCGCAGGCAGTCCGGGCCACCGTGCCGGTGCCGCGTGCTACGCGCCGCGGGATCCGCCATGTATCCTGCGCCAGACGACGACCGCTTTCGGGAGCGTCAGCGGCAGATCCGTCCGAGGGACGGACACAGGAATCAGTTACAGGCAGGGCCCATGCGAATACTCGTCACCGGGGCTTCCGGTTTTGTCGGCCGACATCTCGTCGGCGGGTTGCAGGGTGCCGGGCACGACCTCGTCTGTGTCGTCCGGCGCGGCGCAGGCGCGCGGCCGCCTGCGCCAACCGAGAGCTGCGCGCTGGCCTGGATCGATGACATCGCGGAAGAGTCTGACTGGGCAACCAAGTTGCAGGGCATCGATGCCGTGGTCCACCTCGCGGCCCGGGTCCACGTGATGGCGGAGGCTGACGCGGACCCGCTGGCAGCGTACCGCCGGGTCAACCTGTACGGCACCAAGCGGCTCGCCGAGGCGGCGGTCGCCGCCGGCACGCCCCGCTTCGTCTACCTGAGCACGATCAAGGTCAACGGCGAGCAGACCGATCGCCGGCCGTTCCGTGCCGACGACCCACCCGCGGCCAGCGACCCCTATGCGATATCGAAGCTGGAGGCGGAGCAGGCGCTGTGGCGGCTGGCCGGGCATGGCCGCACCGAGTTCGTCGTGATCCGGCCACCGTTGGTCTACGGGCCCGGGGTTCGGGGCAATTTCGAACGCCTGGTAAGGCTCGTGATGCGCCGCGTCCCGCTGCCATTCGCGGCATTCGACAACCAGCGCAGCATGGTGTCGGCAGCCAACCTGGTCGACTTCATCGAGGTCTGCCTGACCCACCCGGCGGCGGCCGGCCAGGTGTTTCTGGTCTCCGACGGTGCAGACTGGTCGACACCCGAACTCGTACGGGCCATCGCGGCCGAACTTGCGCACCCGCCAAGGCTTTTTGCGGTCTCGCCGCGGGCGCTCAGACTCGTCGCCGGCCTGCTCGGTCGGCGTGCCCTGATCGACCGCCTGGCAGATTCCTTGCAGGTCGATATCGACAAGAATCGGGAGCGTCTAAGCTGGTGGCCGAAGCAGGCGCCGGCAGAGGCGGTGCGACAAACGGTTCGGGCGATCGTGGGCGAGGTGTCCCGTGAGCGCTAGCCTCTTACTCGCGCTCGCGTTCCTTTCGTCGCTCGTCCTGACCGGCCTGATGCGTCGCTACGCCCTTGCCAAGCAGCTACTCGACGTCCCGAACGCCCGTAGCTCGCATCGCGAGGCCACGCCGCGTGGTGGCGGCCTCGCGATGGTGGCGGGTTTCGGGCTGCTGCTGCTGGCGCAAAGCGTCCTCGGGGACTGGGGGGACCGGCGTTTGGCGGTCGCGGTGCTGCCGGCGGCCCTGCTGGTGGCGGCGGTCGGGTTTCGTGACGACCACGGTCACGTCTCGGTTCGCGGACGGATCTTCGTCCATGGCGTCGCGGCCGCGTGGGCGATCTACTGGCTCGGTGGTGGTTTGGAGGTTGCACTGCCGCACGGGAGCGTCGCGATCGGCCGGTCGGGACAGCTGCTGGCCCTGCTGGCGATGGTGTGGTTCTTGAATCTGTTCAACTTCATGGACGGGATCGACGGCATCGCGGCCGGCGAGGCGGTTTTCCTCGCGTTCGCCGGCGCCTGGCTTGCGGCGCTGTCGGGTCTCCAGGATCTGGTGGACGCCCTGCTTGTGCTCGGAGCCGTGGCGCTCGGCTTTCTCGTGTGGAACTGGCACCCGGCAAGGATCTTCATGGGGGATGTCGGGAGCGGGTTCCTCGGTGCCGTGCTCGGCATGCTGGCTTACGCGGCGGTGGCCGCCGATGGCGCGCTGTTCTGGCCCTGGGTCATTCTGGTCGCGGCCTTCGTGACCGATGCCTCGATCACGCTGGCGCGTCGCTTTCTGCGTGGCGAGCGTTGGTACGAGGCGCACCGCAGCCACGCCTATCAGCGGGCCGCCCGCCGCTGGGGACATTGGCGGGTCACTTCGGCCGTGCTGTTGATCGACGTCGGCTGGCTGCTGCCGATGGCGCTGCTTGCCGCAGCGTTTCCCGGCGCCGGCGTGCTCGTCGCGCTGGCCGCGTATGCTCCGCTCGTGTTGCTCGCCTTCCGGTTCGGCGCCGGCGTCAGCGAGGCCGCGGGGCGATAAAGCGCACCGCCCGGTCCGGTGCATCGTTACGCATGAGGCCGGGCCGGCATCCGGAGGTGACCGCCCCGATACAGCAACGCCTTACGGACCTGTCGGCTTATCCGGTAGACTCTGCGATTAAGTTACGGCCAGGACAGCGCGCCTTCGACCGCAATCGGTCCGCACGGCGGATTGTGGCGCCGGGTCCAGGACAGGGTGCTATTCGCCAGGTGGAAAGGATCGCAGCAGTGCACTGTGTGTGCGATAGAGACGAGTCGTGAACAGCCGGGAGCTCTATTTCCGCCTGCTCCGCCACGTCCGCCCCTACTGGCGGCAGTTCGTCGTCGGTGTCGTCTTCATGGTGCTGTTGGCCCTGACCGAACCGGCAATCCCGTTCTATCTGAAGCCGTTGCTCGATGGGACCTTCGTCGAGCGGGATCCCAGTTTTCTTTTCTGGTCGCCGATCCTGTTGATCCTTTTGTTCCTCGTTCGCGGCACCTGCAACGTCGCCAGCCAAATGGCGTTCACCTGGGTCGCCGGAAAACTCGTGCTGGATCTTCGCCGCCTGATGTTCGAGCGCATCTTGTGCCTGCCGACCGCGTTCTACGACGCCCATGCAACCGGTCAGATTATCACCAAGGTCACGCACAACGTGACCCAGGTGACCAATGCCGCGACCAAGGTGTTAATGATACTGGTGCGCGATACCGTGATCGTGATCGGCCTGGTTGCCTACATGCTGTATATAAACTGGCGCTTTACGCTGTTGATCTTCGTACTGTTCCCCATCCTGATCTTCGCGGTGCGGCTCATCGGCAAGCGTCTACGCTTTCTGAGCCGAAGGAAGCAGGCCACGATGGGGGAGTTGACCCACGTGATCGGCGAGGCAGTCCGCGGACACAAGGTGATCAAGGTGTTCGGCGGGCGCAAAGCCGAGCTGCGTCGCTTCATGAAACTGGCCAACTGGGAGCGTCGGTACAAGTTCAAGACGGTGGTCGCAGACGGTGCCAGTGTCCCGCTGGTCGAGGGTATCGCCGCGGTAATGATCGCATTGCTGATCTATGTCGGTACCGGGCAGATGGGGCAGCAACCGATGTCCGTCGGTTCGTTCGTCTCATTTCTTGCCGCCCTGGCGTTGTTGTTCCCGCCGGTGAAGCGCATTGTCGGTGTCAACCAGCCTTTGCAGGCCGGATTGGCTGGGGCAGAGACCGTTTTCGCGCTGATCGATGAGCGGCCCGAAGACGACCGGGGTCGTCAGGTCCTGGGGCCGGTCGACGGCGAGTTGGTCTTCTCCAATGTCTCGTTCCGCTACCCATCGGCCTCGGAACCCGCCCTGAAGGAGGTCTCGTTCTCGATCCCGCGCGGCACCACCACGGCCCTGGTCGGACCGTCCGGCAGCGGCAAGACCACGATTGCGTCGCTGGTCCCGCGTTTCTACGAGCTTTCTGACGGCAAGATACTGATCGACGGGGTGGATGTACGTGACGCGACACTGAACAGCCTGCGCAGCCAGATCGCATATGTCGGGCAGGAATCGGTGCTGTTCAACGATACCGTGGCCGCGAACATCGCCTACGGCAACGCGAAGGCAACGCAGCAGGCGATCGAAGAGGCGGCGCGTGCCGCCTTTGCGCTCCCGTTCATCGAAGAGCTGCCACAGGGCTTCGATACCGTGGTGGGAGAGGACGGCGTCCTTTTGTCGGGCGGGCAGCGCCAGCGCATTGCGATCGCGCGCGCGCTGCTCAAGGACGCGCCGGTCTTGATACTGGACGAGGCGACTTCGGCACTGGACACTGAGTCCGAACGCTATGTGCAGACCGCGCTGCAGAATCTCACGCTGGACCGTACCACGCTGGTGATCGCGCACCGTCTGTCGACCATTGTGCATGCCGACCAGATCCTGGTGATCAGCAACGGTCGGGTGGTCGAGCGCGGCTCACACGATGAACTGATCGCGCTGGGCGGACACTACGCTCTACTCTATCGAAACCAGTTCGCGGACCAGCGAAACGGGGCGGCGCCCGATCAGGATTCCAGCGCCTCGTAGACTGCACTGCAGACCCGTTCGAGATCGGCCTCCTCGAGATACGGGTGCATCGGCAGGCTAATCACCTCGCGCGCGGCCCGGGATGCGACCTCGAGCGCGCCGGCGCTGCGACTGCGTGCTGCCAGCGCGGGCTGTTGGTCTAGCGTGATCGGATAGTGAACGGCGGTCGGGATGTCCTTTTCAGCCAGCTTAGCGGCCAACCGCTCGCGGTCGGCGACTCGCAGCGTGTACTGCGCGTAGACAGACAGGTTGCCGTCGGTGATGAGTGGCGTGCTGCAGTCGGCGCCCGCGAGGCGTTCCGAGTACCGCCGGCCCAGTGCGGAGCGTTTTTGTACCTCGTCCGGAAAAAGCGTCATCTTCGCAAGGATTACCGCGGCCTGCAGCGTGTCCATGCGGCCGTTGATGCCGACTCGGGGGTGGTGATAGCGGCGGTCCTGGCCATGATTCCTCAACTCGCGCAGGCGCGTCGCCAATGCCGCGTCATCCGTGAAGCAGGCACCGCCGTCACCGTAACAGCCCAGCGGCTTTGCCGGGAAGAAACTGGTACAGCCGATGGTCGTCATGCTGCACGACTTGGCGCCGTTCAGCTCGCCGCCAAAGCTCTGGGCTGCGTCCTCGATCACCGGCAGACCGTGGCGTTCTGCGATCGCATTGATCGCCGGCAGGTCGGCGCACTGGCCGTACAGGCCGACCGGCATGATCGCACGTGTCCGGTCGCTTATGGCCCCCGCGATCAGCGCGGGGTTCAGGTTGTAGGTGCGGGGGTCGATGTCGACGAACACCGGCGTCGCGCCGATCAATGCGATCACCTCGGCCGTCGCGATGAAGCTGAACGGTGTGGTAATGACCTCATCACCCGGCGACAGCTCGAGCGCCAGCAGGGCCGCGAGCAGTGCATCGGTGCCGCTGGCCACCGAGATACAGTGTTCGACACCGACGAACTCCGCGAGCAGCGATTCCATCTCGGCGACTTCCGGCCCCAGGATGTACTGGCCGTGGTCGAGTACGGCGGCGAGACGGCGATCGATGTCCGCGCGGATCAGTGTTTGCTGTCTCTTGAGATCGATGAACTGCATGTCGACAAGGCCTGCGATTGGGGCACGCTCGGCGACGGGTCGGTCGCCCGGACACGGCGGACGGACCTGCCCGACCGGAACGGCGCGCTGAAAGCATCATGCTAGCATGTGGAAAGCGACACGCGGACAGTCGTCGTAGCGCGTCGAGACGTGGCGTCTGCGCGGGCCGCTGGTTGCCCGGATCGGTCATTGCCTGCGCGCGGACCGACCGTCTGGAATCCGGTAGTCGTCGGGCCATCGCGTTTGTCGATCGGGTCCGGTCGTAATAGGGTTGTTGCGATACGCCGCGCTCTGATTCGATAATTCCGGTCTGATGCATTCGGTATCGACCGAGGCGCAGGCCAAGTCCGGGCACCAGCGAAAGAAGCACCGAGACCCTTGATCAAGTATGACCCGGATAGCGCGACTTCGAGTCTGGACCACGCCGTGGGCGCGGCGTGGCCCCGCCGCTCGCGCAATCACCGGCAGGGCGGCAGACCCGTGGGAAACGAATGATCAGGGCCCTGTACACGGTCCTGTTGTTCCTGCTGCTTCCGCTCGTCCTGTTTCGGCTCCTGTGGCGCAGCATCCGGGTGCCCGCCTATCGAGAGCGTTGGTCGGAGCGCCTGGGGGTTTTCCCGCCACCCCACGGCTGGGGCGGGCTGTGGATTCACGCGGTTTCGGTTGGCGAGGTGCAGGCGGTATTGCCACTGGTCCGCGAACTGCTCGCGGACAATCGTGAGCTGCAGATCACGGTAACGACAACGACGCCGACCGGCTCCGCGCGCGTGCGCGAGCAACTCGGCGAGCGGGTCCATCACGTGTACTTCCCGTACGATCTCCCGTTCGCGCTGACCGGCTTTCTGCGGCGCGTACGGCCGCGCGTAATGCTGATGGTCGAGACCGAGATCTGGCCGAACCTGTTGCGATATTGCCGTCGGCACGGCGTGTACACGATTCTGGCCAATGCGCGACTGTCCGGTAGGTCGGCCAGGCGATATGCGCGTCTGGGCCGCTTCAGCCGCGATACCTTTGCGCTGATCGACCGTGTCGCGGCACAGTCGCCTGCGGATGCCGCACGCTACCGAGCGCTCGGTGTCCCATCCGACAGGGTGTCGGTAACCGGCAGTATCAAGTTCGACATGCACATCCCCGCGAGTCTCGAGGAACGTGTCGAGGTGCTCCGACGGGAATGGGGCGGGCGCCCGGTCTGGGTGGCCGGCAGCACGCACGAGGGAGAGGACGAGCAGGTGCTGTCTGCGCACCGCCGGGTCCTGGAGGACTTTCCCGGGGCCTTGTTGATTCTGGTCCCGCGACATCCGGAGCGCTTCGATCGCGTGGCCGCACTGTGCCGGCGGGAACAATTGATCGTGGCGCGGCGCTCCCAGTCCGCCGGGTACGACGCGCAGGCCCAGGTGTATCTGGCCGACACGATGGGCGAATTGCTGGTGCTGATGGGATCCGCGGATGTGGCC